>NZ_DDOK01000003.1:415081-509670 GCF_002341635.1 Methylophaga sp. UBA2496
TATGAAGGATCAACAAGCCCTAGCCTTACACTGATTTATTCAGATGCTCATGTTCGTAGTAGTAATTTGTGGCTTCCACAAACCCTTCAACACTGCCACAGTCAAAACGACGGCCTTTGAACTTAACGGCTAAAACCAGTCGATCCTGTGCCATCAGGCGTAACGCATCCGTAATTTGAATTTCACCGTTAGTGCCTGGCTGGGTTTTACGTAAATAGTCGAAAATTTCAGGCGTCAGCACATAGCGACCAATGATGGCCAGGTTACTTGGTGCTTCTTCCGGTTTAGGTTTTTCAACCATATCCTTGATTTGATAGATTCCCGGAGCGATCTCATCACCGGAAATAACCCCGTAACTATGAGTTTCATCAGCAGGTACTTCTTCAATCGCCACAATGCTGCATTGGTAACGTTCATACAAAGCAACTAATTGGCTGAGCGCGCGTTCGCCACCTTCATCAGGTTTAGCACATAAATCATCAGCCAGAATGACAGCAAAAGGTTCGTTGCCAATCATCGGCTCGCCGGTCAGGATGGCGTGACCCAGACCCAGCATTTCACGTTGTCGCATGAACACAAATTCGCAGTTATCCATCAGATAACGAATATCATCCAAAAACTTTTCTTTGGATGTACCTTTGATTTGATGTTCCAGTTCGAAACTAGTGTCAAAATGGTCAGCAATAGCGCGTTTACCGCGTCCGGTGATAAAACCGATTTGGCTTATACCTGCCTCCATCGCTTCTTCAACACCATATTGAATCAACGGCTTACTGACAATCGGCAACATTTCTTTTGGCATTGCCTTAGTTGCCGGGAGAAATCGTGTGCCATAACCGGCAGCAGGAAATAAACATTTTCTTATAAGACTTTTTACAGCCATTGACGAGATCCTTATCAAACTGTTGTGGAAAAAAGTGATGACGTTAAGCTAAAGTAATTGCCTGTGAAGTTCAAGAATTGCATGTTGGTACATTTATTCCAGTTATCAGTAGACTGATACATTGTATTCGTACAACATGACTATTTAGTTTCGCTCAAAACACTCTTTCAACCATTTTTTTAATAGGCAACGAGGGCTATGAACTCTGCTCAGGTAAATTTCATTGATTGTGGGCGAAACAAGGAATACGTTAAATGAAAGTGTTAGTTCTCGGTGGTGCGGGTTACATTGGTTCGCATATTTGCAAAGCGCTGGCGTTAATAAATCATCAAAGTGTCGTCGTCGATAATTTAAGCACGGGGCATCGTGAAGCAGTTCGCTGGAGTCAGTTTATTGAAGCCGACATTCTTGACGCTGATAGCTTAATCAGGATTTTGCAGGATGAAGGGCCATTCGATCTGATAATGCATTTTTGTGCGAAATCGCTGGTGGGTGAATCCATGCAAAATCCAGCCCTTTATTACCGTAACAATGTTGTGGGCACGTTAAACTTATTAGATGCCATGGTGGCCACCGGGCATGACAAACTGGTTTTTTCCTCAACAGCGGCTGTATTTGGCATGCCTGAGAGAGAATTAATAAACGAAGAGCATTCACGTTTACCAATCAATCCCTATGGCCAGTCCAAAAAAATGATTGAAGATATACTGGGTGACTATCATCATGCATTTGGTATAAAGTCCGTTGCATTACGTTACTTTAACGCCTGTGGTGCTGATGCTGACGGTGAGATCGGCGAACGTCACGAGCCTGAAACACATTTGATTCCTAATATTCTTAAATCAGTTATTGCCGGAAAAACATCAGAATTGAAAGTGTTTGGTGATAATTACCTAACACCTGATGGTACCTGCATACGTGATTATATTCATGTGAGTGACCTTGCTTCTGCGCATATACTAGCAGGCGAATACCTGCAAAAACATGCTGGTGCATTTGCTTTCAACCTGGGTAATGGTAATGGTTTTAGTGTTTTAGACGTTATTAAGGCTGCCAGAAAAGTCGTTGGACAGAACATTGTGTATACAATAGAAGGCCCCAGAGCGGGTGACCCGCCAGTATTAGTTGCTGATGCCAAACAAGCTGAACAAGTTCTAGGCTGGCAACCTGCTTACACCGATATCGAGTCAATTATTGCGACGGCATGGCATTGGCATCAGAATGAAACATTTTAGCTAAGGATTACTTGTCATGATTCCAGTGATAATTTCTGGGGGTACCGGAACACGACTTTGGCCTTTATCAAGAAAAAACAAGCCTAAACAGTTTCTGTCACTATTTGGTGAATCGTCGTTATTTCAGAATACGCTTATTAGATTAGGTGGTCTGGATGATGTAGAAAACCCATTGATTGTTTGTAACACTGAACACCGATTTATGGTGGCAGAACAATTACAGACAATTGAGATGTCCGCCAGGGAGATCATCTTAGAACCTTGTGCCCGGAATACTGCTCCAGCCATTGCTTTGGCAGCAATTAAAGCACTTGAAAATGGAGACGATCCATTACTCTTGGTTCTGGCAGCAGATCATTTGATACAAAATGTAACGGCTTTTCATCACGCCATTGAACAGGCTAAGCAACTTGCTGAACAGGGTAAACTGGTCACGTTTGGCATCCAGCCTCAATCAGCCCACACTGGATATGGCTACATCGAAGCTGTAAAAAAAGATCAACCGAGTGACGTAAAACGTTTCATTGAAAAGCCAGACCAAAAAACCGCTGAAACCTATTTAGCTGCAGGAAATTTTTTCTGGAACAGTGGTATGTTTCTGTTCAAGGCATCTTCATACATTAACGAATTACAACAGTATCATCCGGAAATGGTGGTTGCCTGTAAAAAAGCGATTGAAAAATCTATTACCGATTTAGATTTTATTCGTGCAGATAGTGACGCTTTTGAACAATGTCCGAGTGATTCTATTGATTATGCTGTAATGGAGAAAACGACCAAAGCCATGGTTGTTCCATTAGATGCAGGATGGAGCGATGTAGGATCATGGTCTTCCTTATGGGAAGCGTTTCCGCAGGATGAAAACAACAATGTCCTGGTTGGCGATGTCATTATCGACTCGGTCACAAACTCCTATATTCATAGTGAGAATCGTTTGGTTACTGTACTGGGGCTGGATGATGTAGTGGTAGTTGAAACGCATGATGCCGTCATGGTGGCGCATAAAGACCAGGCACAAAATGTAAAAAATATTGTTGAAACCCTGAGTAATCAAAACCGCAAAGAAGTTCATACCCATCGGAAATGTTATCGGCCGTGGGGCAGTTATGATTCGGTGGACTATGGAAAACGTTTTCAGGTGAAACGTATTACTGTGAATCCCGGCGCATCTTTGTCATTGCAGATGCACTATCATCGAGCCGAGCATTGGGTGGTGGTTAGCGGTACTGCAGAGGTGACGCGTGATGATGAAGTGATGTTGCTGGGAGAGAATGAATCAACCTTTATTCCTTTGGGCAGTGTTCACCGTCTAAGAAACCCTGGGCGGGTGCCTTTGGAAATTGTCGAGGTACAATCCGGCAGTTATCTGGAGGAAGATGACATTATCCGCCTGCAGGATAGCTATAACCGAAAATAGATTAAAAAATAAAGAGGTTACCTGAGACCCATTATGGCGCAAAGCAAGATCCGACATTTCGATTCAAAAATCAATGCAATCTCCCGTTTGATTGATAGCGCTATTATTTTGGTGACATTCGTAGCCTTGATGGATTTGTTTGCCATCGACTGGCAGCCTAAACATGTTTGGTCATTATTGTTTTCAATCATACTGTTTCATTTTTTTGCAGAGTCACAGGATGCCTATCGCTCATGGCGTGGGACCTATGTCCGGGATGAAGTAACCGCCGTGTTATTTTCCTGGGGAACCAGTATTGCAATACTGGTTGCTATTGAACGGATAGTTATTAATGAACAAACCTATGCAACGCCATTTCTGATTATCTGGTTTATCGTTACCCCCATCGAACTGATTTCCTGGCATGCCATTGTGCGAATGGTTTTAGGCATCATGCGCTCAAAAGGATTGAATACTCGTCGTGTCGCCATAGTTGGCGCAACAAATTTGGGCTATCGACTGGAAAAATCATTTGATGATATGGATTGGACCGGATATCGTTTTTCCGGCTTCTACGATGATCGAAAGCCTGCACCGGATCGCCGTCTTGAGGATGAAGAGACCATTGTCATTGGTAGTATCGAAGATCTGGTAACAGACTGCCGTCGCGGAAAGATCGATATTGTCTTCATTACCCTGTCTTTAGCCGCTGAGGCACGCATTCGTTTACTGACTGAAAAACTGGCCGATACCACTGCATCCGTTTACCTGGTCCCGGATTTATTTACCTTTAATTTGCTCAACTCCAGATGGGTAGATTATCAGGGTATCACGGCAATCAGTATTTACGAAACGCCATTTGCCGGTATTGATAGCATGATTAAGCGTCTGGAAGACATTGTCTTCAGTTTATTAATTCTTTTTCTTATTGCGATTCCAATGCTGTTTATAGCCCTTGGAATAAAAACAACGTCAAAAGGTCCAGTGTTTTTTAAACAAACCCGTTATGGAATGGACGGTGAAAAAATTAAAGTGTGGAAGTTTCGGACGATGACGGTTACTGAAGATGGTGAAACGGTCACTCAGGCAACAAAAAATGATAGTCGTGTAACGCATTTTGGTCGCTTTTTAAGAAGAACCTCACTGGATGAGTTACCACAGTTTTTTAATTCTCTTGGCGGCTCGATGTCTATTGTTGGGCCACGACCACATGCTGTTGCACACAATGAAGAATATCGTGCAAAAATTCATGGTTATATGCTTCGTCACAAAGTTAAGCCAGGCATAACAGGTTTAGCGCAGATTAATGGTTTTCGCGGAGAAACAGATACCCTCGACAAAATGGAGGGGCGGGTTAAGTACGACCTGCTTTATATTCAGACATGGTCTTTGTTATTGGATATCAAAATAATTTTGCTGACGATAATTCGTGGTTTTAAAGGAAGTGATGTGTATTGATGTTTTATCCCGCACAGCCATGGTAGTGTCACATTTTTGTAAGCTGAACAGCCTAAACTGGATCAGTACAGTAATTACTGTATATATTTTATGGGGTTGTATACCTTACCCGTATGTAAAGAAATATGGTGTGAATGACTATTAGTCAGGTGTTTTAGGTTAAACCGGGTTTATAAGAGGTAATGATCGGCTGAATAGCTAAGCAAGTTTGTGGGTAAATGCTTAGCAGAGTTATTTGTTTCATAGTTTTGAGCTTCATCACACTTTTTTTAAGGTCTAGTACCAAAGTACAGTTTTAATGCAGCGTGAAAGCTGTTAACTTTTAGTCGTACTCCTGAGAGATGTTTCTGGGAGATACACTGAACGCAAGATAGAAATATCTTGTTTTATAGCCAAACCTGTCGTGAGGCGGGGTCGGAAAGCCACGGATCTTTGGCTAGAACGAAGATGGCCGGGTTGCATTGCTTAAATTTTTCTATTTAAAGGGTATTATTATGAAAAAAGCGATGCTTTTTGTTGTTAGTTTCTTGTTTGCAGTCAGTGCAAATGCTGCGACGCTTGACTTAACACTTGCAGGTACAGGTGGTTTTCTGGGTGGAGCTACTCAGACAATTAATTCTAATAACTCAAGTGATGTTAGTGCGTCTGGTCTTGGCTTAGGTGTCACATGGTACTCAGATTTTGTTTTACAATCTGACAAAAACACCAAAGCATTAATCACGTTTGAAGCGATCGGTGCGAGTTTGTCGAATCATTCATCAATCAATGTTGGTTTTGGTGATAACTCACCAATTTTCTCAGCTGGTGAATCACCGTTTACTGGCATTTTCAGCTTCTCACAAACGGTTATGTTGACTGCAGGTACTCAGTACTTCTTCTTGCTGGATGGCATCAAGAATGTTGCTGGTTACAAATTGAACGTTTCTGCAGTGCCAATTCCAGCGGCATTGTGGTTGTTTGCTCCTGCACTTCTGGGTTTCTTCGGCTTACGTCGTAAAGCACAGAACGCTGCAGCTGCTTAATAAGTTCACAAGAGTTAACAATATTGTTAGTTTAAGGAAAGGGGGCTTCGGCCCCCTTTTTTTTATTCTTAATAGTGTTAATATCGTTTCTAGATGTTTTCTGTAACGACGGAGTACGGTTATGAAAAAATTGTTTTTTGTATTGGTTTTGATGACCAGTTTTATGTTCGGCACAGCGAATGCTGTTGAGGCTGATTACACATTAAACGCGGGTGACAGGCTGAGCATTTCGGTTTGGAATGAAGATGCTTTAAAAAAAGAAGTTGTCATTCTGCCGGATGGAACGATTTCATTTCCGCTAGCCGGTCAGTTAATGGCTAAAGACAAAACCGTTTTTCAGGTTGAAAATGAAATCCGTGAAAAGTTAGCTAACTATATTTCTGATCCAGTTGTGACCGTAACGGTTGATGTTGTTGGTGGAAATACGATTCATATTCTTGGCAAAGTGGTGACACCGGGTTCATTTGCCATGAGTCAACCACTTGATGCCATGCAGGCCTTAAGTCTTGCTGGGGGGTTAGCGCAATTTGCAAAAGAAAATGACATTATTGTTCTGCGACGTGAAGGAACACAACAACGTACGATTCCCGTATATTATGCCCGCATAAAACAAGGAAGATCCCTAGAGTCGAATATCATGCTGGAAAGCGGTGATATTATGATTGTTCCTTGAATAAATACTCATCGGAGGAGTCAGCATGAACAAAAAATTAGCTTACAGCATCTTACCGTCATTTATGTTGCTTTCAAACTCAGTAATGGCTGCTGAATATCTTGTTGATGCTGATTTATCTCCAACGCTGAGATATGACGATAATGTCGAGCTTCGGGAGGATAAGGAAGGGAGTTTTAGTACTGAAATCACCCCGACACTATTTCTTTCAAGAACGACTGAAGATACATTTCTTGGAATTGATGCTGGTTATCGAATTGAAAGGTTTACCAGTCTGAGTGAGTTGGATCGTCAGGATCCCTTTGTACTGTTTTCAAGTAGTGCCACACATGAACGCAGTGAATATGGTTTGGATGCTGAATATTCCAAGCGTGCCCAACGTACTATCGCGGCAGAGGATACTGGTGATTTTGCATCGGATGCAACGGTAACAACACGTTCAATAGCCCCTCGTTATCAATATCAACTTACCGCCAGAGACTTCCTTTATACAAACCTGAGTTATCAGGATCGAAGTTATGATGATAATCAGTTCCTTGATAACGAAACCTACTCTTTGACGGGAGGGTGGAGAAGAAACTTTACAGAGCGACTCTCAGCCGGACTTGCACTGACCTATATTGACTATGAGGCAGAAGCTGCAAATCGAACTTCTGAATATGAAGCCTATAATTTAAATGTGACCAGTACCTACCGGTTATCAGAACTTTGGTCTCTTGCAGGACAGGTTGGCTACAATACGCTTGATAGTGAAAACAACATTATCAATGGACCAACTTTTAAAGATACCAGCTCAGGCACGCTTTATTCATTATCAGCCATTTATGAAGGTGATTTGAATAACATTACAGTTAAAATTGCAAAAGCACTTAATCCATCCGGTGAAGGTGTCGTGAATGAACAGGAAAGTATTTCGGTTGATTGGAAACGTCAAATTGCAAGTCAATTGGATTTTGGACTTTTGGCTTCTTATCAACAGACTACATCTGCCAGCGACTTTGATAATACTGATCGCGACTATATGACGTTTTCACCCAGTTTAAGATGGCGACTTGAAGAAAATATTGCTCTTAATTTTGGTTATCAATTCCGCAAACAGGAGGGTGATACCGCCCAGGATGCAGAGAGTAATATGGTGTTCTTAACGCTTAATTACGATTGGGGCGGTCTGCTTTATTCTCGCTAGATAAATCCGTAAATAACAATAGAGAGTTAGATGGAAGAAGAACAAACAAAGGGTATCGGCGATTACCTTGATATCCTGTGGCGTCGAAAATACTGGGTAATCATACCGGCGATAATTCTAATGACAGTGTCGGCATACGTTGTAATGACTATGCCAGCAATTTTTAAATCACAGGGCGTGATCTTAATTGAGTCACAAGATATACCGGATGATCTTGTGAGGACCACGATTACCAGTTACGCCGACCAGCGTATTGAATTGATTCGACAACGTTTGATGACAACGAATCGAATTATTCCTCTGGTAGAAAAGCATAATCTCTATGTTCAGCAACGTAAAAATAAAGCCTCAACCTCCGACATTGTTGATCGGTTTAAGCAAAATGTCGGCGTTGAAATTGTGCAGGCGAATGTAACGGATCCGGCAAGTGGTCGTGCCAAGCAAGCCAGTATTGCATTCAGAGTCTGGTTTATCGATGAGTCAGCAGAAAAAGCAAAACTGGTCACTGATGATATCGTGACAGAATTTCTAAGTGAAAATGTACGGGTTCGGACCGCCAGAGCTGAAGAAACCACCAGTTTTTTAAAACTGGAAGGTGACCGGATGCAAAAAGAAGTTCAGAAAACAGAAACCGAGATTGCCGAGTTCAGAGATCAATACAGCGATAGCTTACCGGATTTGCTGGATTACAATCTGGCAATGGTACAGTCAATTCAGCAGGAAATAGCCTCGCTGGAAAATCAAATTATGGTGACGAACGATCAAATCAGTACCATGGGCATTCAGTTATCCATGATCCCAAGAGATGCTGTCGGTCAAAACCCTGCTGCACCAAACCAACCAACGACAGCTGAAACTGAACTGCAACAACTTAGATCAGAATATCGCAGCATGCAGAGCAGATACTCAGCCAATCATCCCGATTTGCAAAGAACTAAACGACAAATTGAAGCACTGGAAGCAGAGCTTGGTGTTATTGCATCACCCCGATCAGAGCTTGAGAATCAATTGGCCGAGGCTAAATCAAATTTACAAAATTTAAAACAACGATATGCATCTGAACATCCTGATATGAAAGCCGCTGAAGCGGAAGTGTCCAGGATTGAAAAAATGTTGTCAGATTTGCCACAAGATGTTGCTGGTGATTCTCCAGGACAACAGCAGGGAATGGCATCTAATCCTGTATATATAGAAGTTTCCGCTAAAATTGATGCAACCAAACGCGAAGTAGCGCGCATGCGCCAGCGGCAGAATGAGCTAAGAGAGAGGCTTGCTGAATACGAACAACGAGTTTACAAAACCAATCAGGTGCAACGTGCATACCTTGACCTGACGCGGGATCATGAAAACAAACTCAACCAGTATCGAGAGTTACGTGCCAAGCAGCTAGAAGCTGAATTAGCACAGACACTTGAATCTGAAAGTAAAGGTGAAAGTTTTGTATTAATCGAGCCTCCCCGGGTTTCAGCAAAACCTGAAAAACCGGATCGGCCAAAACTGATGGCAATGGCGTTTGTTGGCTCGCTGGGTGCCGGTGCCGGAATGGCTATTCTCATTGAGCTACTTTTCGGTGGTGTGCGCGGGTACAGTCAAATCAGTCAACTGGTAGGTAAAACACCATTGGTTGTAATCCCGGTGATCAGTACTGAGCATGATAAACGGAGAAAGCGAGTAAACAGGATTCGGATATTAATTGTGTTCATCTTAATGATTATTGCCGGCATAGCAGCGATTCACTTCTACATTATGAATTTGGAAGTGCTATGGTTTAAAGTCATGAATAAACTTAATGTACTTTAAAAATATTACTCAATTATTGGTAAGTAAATTATATGGATAGAATCCAAAAAGCCCTTGATAAGGCGAAACAAAGGCATGCAGAAGCAGTGACGAAACCAGAGGTCATTGCTCCTGAGAAAGCTGCTGCTGATGCCGGTTCGAAAAATAAGGCAACGGATCCGTTAATTGCGCCAATTGATTCAATTGAATATTCCCAAACAAAAGTCGTTAATGTTTCAAACGAGCAGTTAGACCGGAAACGGTTAATTGCTGGCTTTTATAATAATTCGCAATCCGCGGTATTCAGAATGTTACGTACTCAGGTTTTGAAAAAAATGCGAGGAAATAACTGGCAATCACTGGCCGTTACTTCTCCCACAGAAGGTGAAGGTAAATCGGTCGTTGCAGCCAATCTCGCGATTGCAATTGCAATGGAATTAAACCAAACAGTATTGCTGGTAGATATGGATCTGCGAAATCCGAGTATTGCCAAATATTTCGGCCTTGATGTCAAACTAGGATTAAAAGATTATTTATCGGGTGACCACCCGCTTTCCGATGTGTTGATTAATCCTGGTATTAAACGCCTGGTTATTTTACCCGGTTTAGGTCGGGCAGAGGATTCAGCCGAACTGTTATCCAGCCCTAAAATGGCCAGTTTGGTCTCAGATATCAGATCACAATATGACTCAAGGGTAATTATTTTTGATGTGCCACCCGTACTTCAAACTGATGACGTCCTTTTGGCGAGTAACTACTTTGATAGCACGATTCTGGTTTTAGAGGACGGTAAAAACCCTGAAACTAACATTTTAAGAGTACTGCAAATGCTTGAAGGCACTAATCTTATGGGAACCGTTATCAATAAATGTTCACGAGCCCCTGAACATCAAAATTATTAATTTATGTATACAGAGCATTTTGGACTAACACATAAACCATTTAATCTGGTTCCTGACCCTCGCTTTCTCTACCTGAGTCCCAATCACAAAAAAGCCCTGACGATGCTGGAGTACGGACTGATGAGCCATGCCGGCTTTACGGTAGTGACGGGCGAAATTGGTGCAGGTAAAACCACACTTATCCGAGCATTATTATCCAAAATTGAAGGTGACTGTGTTATCGGATTGATTAATAACACCCATGAATCATTTGGTGAGTTAATGACCTGGGTACTTGACTCGCTTGAGATCGAATCAAACGCTACTGATAATGCCGGGCGTTATCGCGACTATATTGAATTTGTAGTTGAGCAGCATGCTCAAGGTAAACGAGTCGTATTGATTGTGGATGAAGCACAAAATCTAACTGTGCAGGCATTGGAGGAGTTAAGGCTCTTATCTAATGTCAATATAGACTCGGATATTTTTCTTCAACTGGTATTGACCGGGCAGCCTGAACTGATTGATAAACTAAATCAACCTGAACTGGTTCAGTTTGCGCAACGGATAGGCGTTGAGTTTCATTTGAAAGCATTAAACTTTCCTGAAACACAAAACTATATTGAATATCGACTGCAAGTGGCTGGTGCAAAACAAAAGATTTTTTCTAATGAAGCCTGTGCTGTTATTTACTGTTATAGCGAAGGTATTCCCAGACGTATAAATAATCTATGTGACTTTGCACTTGTTTATGCCTTTGCCGACAACAAACTCGAAGTTGATGTGACATTGATTCAGGAAATGATGCGGGATAAAAAAGCTTCTCGTATTGTGAGAACTGAATTTTCAGAAAATCCGGACGTAAAGCGCGTTAAAAGCTGGTTGCTTGAACAACACAACATACAACTAAGCTAATCTCAAAAATCACATTCAAAGTGTGACCGAGCTCACATTGAATTAAATTCTAAAACAATAGAATCTACTCAATAAACTTATGAAGCAGGCATCATCCCTGCTTTATCGAATGTTTTAAAAAATCCTCTGCCCCCCAGGGGATTTTTAGCCCGGCGGAAACGTCGGGCTTTTTTTATCTTTGATTTTTATACTAAAAGCGTATTAAAATCATCGACTCTTGGCTAGAGCAAAATCTCTCAGCAATTATTAGAGAAGATAATTGCGGTCTGCTTCACACTATGATGAACGCCATGACAAATGAAACTAAATATGTGATTCCAATCACCTTTTCAAAATACCTTTGTGCATATCATCATTCACGCAATCATCTATTTACTAATTGGGGGGAGATGAAATGAAAAAGTCATTAATTTTACTGGCGACATTCCTACTAGGCACGCTCAGTGCCACTGCACAAGCACAAAATTACTACGTTTGCGATAACGGTAACGACAGCAACGATGGCCGCACTGAAGCGAAACCATTCAAAAGCTATGAAAAAGCAATGGACACTTTCAATAAAATGAATGCTGGGGATAGTGTACTTTTTTGTCGTGGTGGTGTGTTTCCACAGTCAAAAGGGGTTCATCTTTATAATAAAAAATGTACAGCCTCTAGTACCTGTACAATTGGTGATTATGGTAACAAAAACTTAGTCAAACCACTTATTGTCAGCAATGGAAACACCTCAATTCGCTTTCAAGAAGGGGCAAATGCAGATCCGGATGGTGGTTATGTTGTAAAAAACTTAACCTTAATGGGCGACTCTAAAAGCAAAGCTAATGGCATAGATATGTATAACGATGTCGATGACGTTACTATTGAGAACCTTCATATTGAAGGTTTTAGAATTGGTATTCGCTCGGCTGGCGCAGGCGACTTAAATCCTGGTACCAACGGAATCAATGACCGGCTTCTAGTGAAAAACAGTACTATAATCGGTAATTTTTACCAAGGTTTTTATGGTTCATGTCAGGACTGTTCGATAGAAAATAATGTTTTTGAAAACAATGGTTATTCACAACGCATTCTCACACATAACATATACCTTGGAGCTCACAAGCCAGCTAATGGTATGAAAATAAAGAATAACCTTTTATATAAATCAGCCCGTTATGATGGAGTTTGTTCAGGTGTATCATTAGTTGTCCATGGTAAATTTAACGGCCTTGTTATTGAAGGGAACACTATAAAAGAGGATTTGGGAAAAACTTCTGGTCACTGCTGGGGCATAGGTATTGACCCAGGCTATTCTCATGAAGATGAGTATTTCACCAACACGGTCATCAGAAATAATAAATTGATTAATGTTGGTAATGTCGGTATTGGCTGTGCTTCTTGTGATGGTGCAATCATTGAAGGTAACGAGATTATCGATGAAGGTAGCGAGTTACGTGCTGGTATAAAAATTCCATCTAAAATCGAGAATAGTGTTAAATCGAAAAATATCACTATTAAAAATAATAAAGTTATCCTTAATCACTTAACTGGAAATGGTGTTTCAATCGGTGGAGTAAACAAATTTAATGTTATGAATAATGATATTAAATTGCCAGTTGATACAAAAACAGATTGTTTTGATAAGTATGATGCAAATATCAATACTGATACGTCTAAAAACACCTGTACGTTACACAATGGTGTATCAATTATCGATATTATTGAAGAGGAAACTGAGGTTGTAGAAAACACACCTGAAGAGCCAGTACAAGAGCAACCTGTTGTTACTGAGCCTGAAACAGAAGTGGTAGAAAATACACCTGAAGAGCCAGTACAAGAGCAACCAGTGGTAACTGAACCTGAAACAGAAGTGGTAGAAAATACGCCTGAAGACCCAGTTGAGGAGCAACCAGTTGTTACAGAGCCTGAAACAGAAGTAGTTGAAAACACGCCTGAAGCTCCAGTGCAACAGGAACCAGTTGTTACTGAACCTGAGACTGAAGTCGTCGATTCAGGCAATGATACTGAAACAGTTACAAGCTTTGAGCGTCCGTCCTGGGCAAGCCCAAGACCAACAAGTAGCAGTAACTTTACTTATGATAATCTTATTGAGTCTATGCAGAATGACTATACTAATGAGAGTGCATCAGAATGTAGATTTTTTGCTAGAGGTAAATGTTTAATTCGATAAGTCTCTAAGTTTTAATTATTATCAAGCCCGGTTTTTACCGGGCTTTTTTTTTGTCTTCTGACTGATATTCTTTAGACTATAAGATAGAATCATCTGAAGGTTTAATTTTTGTGGGTATGATGGTCAGTAAATTTCTATTATCAAGACGCTTCATTGTTATGATCAGTGGTGTTTTACTGCTGATAAGTTTCATATTGCTGAAGATTTCTCACAGCATTTATACTGAAATGCTTGAAGTGAGATTGGACCCTTCACAGCAACGCTTTTACCAGACAGATAATCTGAGATTAAAATCTGACAGTATCAACTCAACCAGCTACCGGGTAGTTCTATTTGGTGATTCACGCATACAAATGTGGGATGAAATACCACAGATCGATGGTTTTGAGTTTATTAATCGTGGTATTGGGGGACAAACGACCGCACAGGTAGCATTGAGAGTTGAGAATGATATATTGGCCATCAATGCTGATGCTGTGGTTCTGCAATTAGGTATCAATGATCTTAAGGCAATAGCCTTTACACCCGATAAGCGCGATAAAATTATTCAAACTGTTCAGGATAATCTCCAGAATATAATTGAAACATTATTAGCGCATGATATTGATGTATATTTGATAACAGTTATTCCAGCATCTACACCTCAGGGGAAATGGTATTTCTTATGGTCGGATGATATTGATAGCGCTGTTGTAAATATCAATAATTGGATAAAAAAAATAGATAAAGATGGCGTATATATTCTGGATCCAACAACGAAATTAACTAATGGATTAAAAACTGATAAAAATTTTTCTCTTGATACACTGCATTTAAATGAAATGGGATATAGCATATTAAATAATATGTTAAAAGATACTTTTAAATAAATTTATGGATGAATAAGCCCTTTGTTATTTACATCATTTGATTTCGCAATATTTTTATTTATTGTTTTAATTGCCTATTGGGTTCTTAAAAAACAATTATTTGCACAAAATGCATTGATTGTTATTTCAAGCTACTTTTTCTATGGTTATTGGGATGTTCGTTTCCTGTTTCTAATCGTCTTATCCACTGCAGTCGATTACTGCATGGCACAGATGATAGATGAGGGGGAAATATCCAAAAAAGACAGAATACAAGTTTCAGCATCTCTGCTGGTCTCAGCACTGATTTTCCTGGTGATTCAGTATGATGCAATCAATTTTGATTTAAATATTCTCAGGCTCACGATTGACTGGTCAAATTTGTTAGCTAGTTCCCTTGGTTGGCAGGTTTTTATAGCTACTTCAGTCGTCGTTGTTGCAGCAAATATTCTCTATTCTCAGTTTTCTGGATTTATCCAACATAATAGAAAGAAAGTATTTTTATTTATAAGTATTGCTACAAATTTAGCAATACTGGGGTTCTTTAAATATTTTAATTTCTTTGCTGATAGCTTTGTTGTCATGTCTGAATCGCTGTTTGGATACACCCCTGGGGCATTCACTTTAGATATTATATTACCGGTTGGTATTTCCTTTTATACGTTCCAAACGATGAGTTATTCCATTGATGTTTATCGGGGTGAAATAAAAGCATCGAAAAAACTAACCGAGTTTGCAGCGTATGTTTCTTTCTTTCCTCAACTTGTTGCTGGCCCGATTGAGAGAGGTAAACTTCTTTTACCTCAGTTTCAGAAAGTCCGACCTACCCCGGAGTGGTCGGATATTCGAGAGGGTGTCTGGCTGATATTTTGGGGGTTATTCAAGAAACTGGTTATTGCGGATAACCTGGCAAAGATTGTTAATCCAACTTTTGAATACTATGCATCGGGTGCACCAGCAGGGGGTATACCACCGACGGACAGTTTAAGCCTGGTAATTGTTTTATATGCATTTGCCTTGCAAATTTATTGTGACTTTTCCGGTTACACTGATATTGCCAGAGGAACCGCAAAATTATTTGGCTTTAATTTAATGATAAATTTCCGTTTGCCATATTTTGCAACCGATCCCTCCAGTTTCTGGCGTCGTTGGCATATTAGTCTTTCTACCTGGCTAAGAGACTATCTCTATATTCCATTGGGAGGGAACCGTCGAGGCTCACTCCTGACATACAGGAACTTGATGTTAACCATGATTTTAGGTGGCTTGTGGCATGGAGCAGCCTGGACTTTTGTAATATGGGGTTTTTATCAGGGCGCTTTACTTGCAATATATAGGGCTTTAGGAATAGATGCCGAAATGGGAGGAAATTATCCACAATGGAAAAAGGTACTAATGATAATTTTCTTTTTCCAGTTAACGTGTATTGGTTGGTTAATCTTCCGGGCTGATAGTCCTGCAACGATTGTGAGCTATCTGGAAGGCATTATTTTTAACCCACTCACCACACCCCAGACATTGGAGCTATTAAAAACACTGCTTTTTTATTCCTGGTTTTTAATCATCTTCCAGGTTTTTCAGTACAAAGCGAATAATTTAAATCCCATGCAGCACTGGCATTGGTTTATCCGACTTAATATATGGGTTTATATTATTATGTCATTACTTGTTTTAGCGGCTACCGGTGGACAGGAATTTATCTATTTTGCTTTCTAAATACATTAAAATTTTATTCAAATATAGTTTTATATTGATTTGGATATTTGTTGCAGCTGAGGCTTTTATGCGTGTTTTTGAGCCACAGCCAATCTTACCTCGCTATGTTGAAGCAGGTGATTTCGGTATCCGGGTCAATATGCCGAACCAGGTGTATAAGCATCAATCCCCTGATTTTGAAGTGATCATGCGGACAAATTCAAAGGGTATCCGCTCAGATGTTGAATATGCTTATGAAAAGCCTGATGGAACGAAAAGAATCGTTATCCTGGGTGATTCATTTGGAATGGGCTATGAAGTGGAGTTGGAAGACACCTTCACGCAAGTGATGCGACGGGAATTAATGAGCACGCTTGATCAGAAGGTTGAGGTTATTAACTTATCAGTTTCCGGTTATGGTACAGCTGAACAGCTGTTGATGTTGCAAAATGAAGGCATTAAATACCAGCCGGATTTAGTTTTGGTCACCTGGCATGATACGGATCCGGATGACAATATTCGGTCTAACTTATTTAAAGTTGAAAATAATCAACTCGTCCGTAGAAATGCAACCTATTTACCTGGTATTGAAATTCGTGAATTTCTTTATCAATTCAGTTTTTATCGCTGGTTAGCCGGTGAAAGTCATTTTTATAACTGGTTCAGAGGTTGGGCAGCAAATACCATTAAAGATTTGCTGGTAAAACGTAATGACCCGCCTGAAAAGTCACAAGTTACAGATGAAGTTGCTAAAGAAATCGAGAACAAACAACCTTCTCGTAAAGAAGTTTTATCATTATTTTTGTTAAAAGAAATTAAAAAAGTCGCTGAAGAAAATCAGGCAAATTTATTAATTCTTGAAATACCAACAAGAAAAACGCGGGTTGATTTTCAATCCAGCTTAAATGAATTTTTACGAGATGAGTTTAATGTTGTCAGTCCCATTGTCGAGCTGCAAAAATCGGCAGAAGCTAGCCACCTTATATACCATGAAAGATCCCATGGACACTTTACGCCATTGGGATGCCGAATTATCGGAGAGTTGCTTGCAAAGCGTATTCTCAAAGATGGGCTGCTTTAAATCATAACCAGTTATATGGATTATACTTATTGATTAACTTTGATGAATCAATCACCACAGTTATTCAAAAGATGTTAAATGATCAGCTAATCTGTATGTTAATTGTAAAAGAGGCATAGTTGGGTTCCCACCACCTCCTGTCGCAAAGACACTACTACCAGCCACATATAAATTTTCTGTGTCATGAACGCGGCAATTTTCATCTACAACGCCATATTGTTTTGATGAGGACATACGAGTTGTACCCATCTGATGAGAATGGTGAGAAATCTCGATTTTTTCATCATGATTAGTAATAAATGAATTTAACTTTACTCGTCCAAGGTTACTATTAGCAAAATCTTCTGCAATTGCTATTGCTGTTGTTCTAATAGAGTGTTCATCTGCCTCACTGAGTTCCCAATTCAACTTTAGACGGTTCAAACCAAGATTATCTTTTTCATCAATTAAGCTTAATTGACTTTTTTTATTGGGGAACTGTTCAAAAAGTGTAGAAATGATCCCTTCGCCAATACAGTCATGGCGATATAAAAATTGTAAGCTCTCTGATAAACCAAATTTACATGAAAGTTTGTTAAATAGTGCTTTTAATTCTGCAGTTCTTCCATAAGTCTTGATTTGACTGACGGTTCCAAAAGTGATGTTACTCAAACCGGTATTCATTTCTTTAGCAAAATTAGGAGAGGTCATAAATTGCATAGCTTCGATTTCTCCCCATTCCGCCTTGTTTGAAACAAATTCTCCTAAACGGATGTTGAAATGCTCCATAAAACATTTACCAACCATTCTCGTTTGGTTGCCAATGCCTTCGGCAATTTGAGAGTTGGAGTTTAGTAGAATTCGCGCATTTTCAATGGCACCCATTGCAATAATAAATTTGCGTGCTGAAAAGCCTTGTTGATGGTTTCTGTAGTTCTGAATGGTTATTGAATCAACGGTTTTAAAATCGTTTTTCAACCTAATATCAACTAAATTGGCATTTACGAATAAATCAATATTACTATGTTTATTGAGTTCGTTTAGAAATTTATCGCGAAACTTAACGTTACTGGATGCATAAATATCCGGAATAAAATTCTCGCTATTAATCTTAGTCCCTTCGGCAGGTTTAAATGTATTATCTTTTTCTAGCTCAAGTACCTCAATGGCTTTGGGTAAAAACTGGTTTATTTCATCAAACGATATAGGCCAGCCAGGTAGCCCATTAATAATTTTATCTTCAAAGTCAAACTTAACAAAAGGGCGGCATCTGCCAGCCCAGTGATTTGTAGTTCCACCTAAAAATCGTAATCTGAAAAGATCAAGCCAGTAGGGATTCGTATCAGTAACCTCACCGGCATAAATGTCTTGCGATTGCTGACTATATTCTTTATCTCCGCCCTCAAAAAGCGCAATAATGTAACCTTTATTTGCGAGTTCTAATGCTAACGTTATTCCTGCAGCACCAGCACCACAAATACAAAAATCATAACTTCGTTCTGATGCGTTTGAGTATTCATTGAAATTAATAATCATAACTAGTTTTATTAATCTCGAAGGTCATTTTTGGTGATTAGCCAACCGTTAAGTAAAAAGCTGTCTTTTCCTATAGTTGTTATGTGTATGTCAGATTTTCTTAAAAAATGTAAAATCCCAATATTAAAAATAGAAATGCCTATAACACCTAAAAGTCCACTCTTTAGCAACTTTCTTCTATGATAATTCATTATTTAGTCCAGGTTTTCGGTTTTTATTGATATTAATATAAGCAGAAGATAAGGCAATAAGAACCCAGTAAAACGTTGGTATATAGCTGACAGAACTCACGGTAAAAATGGTAAACATTACTCCAGCAATACAGCTAATAAAAACTCTACCAATCAGCTTTGATTCTATATCAATATCTGGTCTTTTGATAATCTTTCGACACCGAAAAATCAGAAATACGAATACACCTACAAATAACAACAGGGCGATTAGTCCGTAAGGAAGCAATATTCCAATATAAGTATTTACTACGTCAATGATGCCTTCACCTTGGCGGAGAGACTCCATCTCAGGAGTGCTTCTGAAATTAATGTCGCCAAATAAAGGGTTTTTCTTAAAAAGAATCATGGAGTTTTCAAGCAGTTGGGCCCTGTAGTCAAACGTATCAGCTCTCTCATCACCTACAAAGGGAAGAAGTTCAACATATTTACTACCCACAGGGGTAAGACTTGCCAGTATTAACAGGCCTAATCCCAAAATACCGTACTTAACAAGTTTTCCAAAACCATTTCGACCGGTCCAGATAAACATCATTGTCATTAAAGCAAAGCCTATCCACGGACCTCTTGATTTTGTTGCCAGTAGACATAAGATAATCGCACCAAAAGCCAACAAACCTAACTTTCGGTTTTTTATGAAGTGTTGCAGGTACAATAAGATGGCACCAGCATAAATCATCACATAACCCAAAACAATCGGTCCAAAAAATACAGCCATGGCTCTCAATCCACCACCACGGATATCCCGATATTGATTGAAAGCACTTTTAAAGCCAATTTCAGAGCCGATGGATGTGTACATAAACCAACTGCTTAATAACTCAAATACACCGATTAACGCAAAAGGAATAATGCCAATAAATAAAGCAGTAAGTGCTAGTTTAAGACGCTCATGGGTATTAATTAATCTGGTAATAACGTAATAGGGCACAAAGATATCAATAAATAACAGAAAGGATTCACGCCCGGCATTAGTAATAGTGTTATCTCTGAATTGCAATAAGGAAACTAAAACAATAAACGTGATTATGTATTTATCGGTAGGAATGGAAAATAATTTTTGGGATGATTTTAGACTAATGAGTGCTGGCAGTAACAAACTGATAATCATCAAGTTTGGATAAGTTAATAGGAAAAGGTTTTGTATACCAGCAAAGCCGGGTATTTGTGCATCGATAAGTGGTATCGTGCAGATTAAAACCAGATAAAAATATACTCGCTGGATTGAATTTGCTGCTATTTTAACATTCGCAACAATAAAAACCGCCGCGGCAATAAACCATATATTTTTAAGTAAAATGGCACCATAAAGCATTAATAACCATGAGAACTGCCATTTTTTAAGCTGCTTGATATTGAAGTTGCCAGCCAGTGCTTTATTCATCAGGCTGTAGGTAATTCCCGTGAGAACCGTTATAACAAGAACCGTTTGGATATACTCAGACATGATCTCACAATATTTTTTTAAAAACGCATCTTAACAAACAAACCGATAAGCGACTATGCACAATTTATCCCTGAAAAAACGTGTCTCGACATCTACCGCATGGGTGTTTGCAGGCCATATGAGTTCACAAATTCTTCGATTAGCCAGCAACCTGATCATGACCCGACTATTGGTACCGGACATGTTTGGTGTAATGGCACTTGTGACGGTATTTATGATGGGGATTGCAATGTTTTCTGATGTTGGATTACAGCAGAACATTGTACAAAGCAAAAAGGGGGAGGACCAAAGTTACCTGGATACGGCCTGGAGTGTCCAGATCCTTCGTGGAATTCTGATCTTTATCATTGCATTATTAATAAGTCTGGCTTTATTTTTTGCACAACAACAGAACTTTTTCCCGGAAAATTCAGTTTATGCAGATCCGATATTACCGTACGTACTTGCGGTTATGTCATTTACTGCAGTATTGGCCGGTTGTAACTCTGTTAATCTTTTTTTACTTAACAGGAAGTTACTTGTTGGAAAGGTTATTTCGATTGAACTGTTCAGCCAGGCAATTGGTTTGGTAGTGATGGTTTCTGTGGCCTGGTTTTGGCGCGAAATATGGGTGTTAGTGCTTGCTGGTTTGATCTCAGCCATCGCCAAAATGCTGTTATCTCATCATTCCAGCTTAGGTGACCGCTGTCGCTTTAGAATTGAGAAACAGCATTTCCATGACATTATTCATTTTGGTAAGTGGATTTTTCTGGGGTCAATATTAGGTTTTTTGTTATCACAGGGGGATAGGTTATTTTTGGGGGCATGGTTAACGCCGGAAATGCTGGGCATCTACAGCATTGCCTTTTTTATGGCAAATGCAGCGCGTGAAATCATGAAAAAACTTGCCGGTTCAGTATTCTATCCCATGCTGAGTGAGGTTTTTAGAGAAAATCCTGAAAAAATAAAATCAGTCTATTATCGACTGCGTTTAAGGGTCGACTTTTTGACGATGACAGCTGCAGGATTTTTAGCCAGTTCTGGCAGTGTGATTATTGCGTTTTTGTATGATGAGCGTTATCTGGAATCCGGCTGGATGTTTCAAGTGCTGTCGGTTTCAATTGTCTTTGTTGGCTTCAATATGGCGGCAGCCTGCTTAATGGCTCGAGGTGATTCCAAAAGTCACGCTATTATGATGATGGTAACGGTAACAGTTTTGTTTATTGGATTGCCGCTGGCTCACAATTTTTATGGATTGATCGGTGCAATAGTTTTTATTGGATTGCTTGATATGGCGAATATACCGACGACTCTCTTCATGATGAAAAAAGCGGGCATATTAAATATCAAACGCGAATTTTTAATGTTGCCAATGTTCTTTGTGGCTTATTTTTTAGGCAATTATCTAGTTTCATTAATTAGCTGATATTAAACGACGTCGTTTCTCACCCAGCCAGATACGAAACCGTTTTAATATCTTTGGCTTTGGGTATTTATAATATTGCTCCCAAGGGTGTTTTGTTTTTTCAAAAATTTTATTCGCATACGATTTAATACCTTTTCCAGCAAAAAAGTCTCGCCGTACTTTGGCCATTCTAGGCCCCCATTCCTGTACATGAAAAACACGCCAGTGCATCGAGTCCAGACGTCTTCGGCCCCAATAGTTGTATTTGAGAAGACCTTGCTCGATAGCCCATTCACAATGAAATCTGCGTATGCTTTCATCTATATCAGCATCACGGAACTCATCCATGATTTCCTGCCATAAAGTTTTTTTCATAATGCAAAAATTATAGCTAAAACGTTGAGTTTTTAAATATTCGGTCCCTTCTATTGGCTGATCTGCCTCAAAGATGATTCCACACCCAGTAACAAACTGATATTTGTTTTGCATCAAATCATCAATTATTTCTGGTAACCAATTTTTTTCAGAAGTATATGCCAGCGTATCAAGGTTGATGGATACATAGATTTCTGCACTACATTGAGCAACCAGTTTTTCCAGAATGCTTGTTTCATCATTTTTTAAATCATCACCCTCAACAAAGGGCATCAAAATGAGTGTCCCCGTATAGCCTGATGATTTTAAATCTTGCTCGACTTTCGCTTGATCGAGATCAGAATAAAGTACTATTTTTTGTGGTGGCTGTTGTAAAAAATTTAGCCAATCCTTAAGAACAATTAAATGCTCATATTGAGCAAGTTTACCAATTAAGTCGTATTGTGAAGACATTCAGAGACTCATATTATTAGTTGACATAGCTAGTATAGCCTTATAACAAACCATATTAAAAGGCAGCATTGTTTGAAAAAATAACAATGTAAAATTTATCATAAGTAATTTGTTGTTGGCAGTGTTAGTTGCAAATGATATACATAGGTTCAAGATGTACTGAAAGATGGGTAGTGCAATGACCAAGGGAGGGGGCGTGTCGAATAAAACAAAAATTGGTATAGTTGGAACAGGCTTTATTGCTTATGGTGTAGCAAAAATGCTTCTTAAGTCTTCTGATATGACCGTATCAAAGATATTAACCCGCAGAAAACTCGACTTTAATGACTTACCTCAATTGCCTCAAAGCTTGTATACACAATCCATTCAGGAGCTAATTGACGAATCGGATTTAATCCTTGAGTGCTCAGGTGATGTCTTACACGCTACCAGAGTGATATCAGAAGTTGTTAAAACAGATAAAAAAGTTATTACAATAGATGCTGAGTTTCAAGTGACATCAGCATCTTACTTTATCAAACGTGGAGCCTATATAAGTGAAGCTGATGGTGATCAGCCTGGATGTTTAGCAAGACTTAAACAAGAGCTTGTAGGTATGGGATGTGAACCTCTGGCTTATGTAAATTTAAAAGGATTTCTTAATCCGAACCCGGTAGAAGAGGAGATGCGTTACTGGGCAGATAAACAAAAACTTACCTTATCCCAAGTTACCTCATTTACAGATGGTACCAAACTTCAGATAGAGCAGGCTCTGGTCGCAAATGGATTAAATGCAGCAATTGCGAAGGAAGGAATGATAGGCGCAACGGTTGAAAAGTTAGAAGACCTTGATTATTTGGTTGATGCAGCCAAAGCACTTGGTGCCCCCGTGAGTGAATATTTATTATGCAATGGCGCGCCACCAGGAGTCTTAATTCTAGCAGATCACGAAGAAGCAAACTTGCTTCCCGGATATTTGGCATTGAGCAGGTTAAAAACAACTAAAAAAACAGCATATATTTTTGTACGACCTTTCCATATCCCCCATTTGGAAGTAATGAATACTTTCCGTCGTGTAATTAATGGTGAAGGCGTATTAATTAATAACTCCTCATCACCAACTATAACAGCTGGGGCGGTTGCAAAAAGACAATTAAATCCAGGTGATAAAATTTTGCAAGGTGCTGGGGGGTTCGATGCCCGCGGTTATGTGTTAGAGATTAAAAATCATAAAAATGCTGTGCCAATTTGCTTGTTGCAAGATACACCTGTCATCAGAAAGATTGAGCCAGGCCAAATTATTACATTTGATGATGTGGATCTAACTAATACAACGGCTTTGGAATGTTATTTAGATTCACTACCGGAATAGTTATCCCCTTGAACTTAAAGAATGTAGTTTGAAAAAATCAGTTTGCCAAAAGTTAAATATTGAACATGGACTTTAATATAAAAATAATAAAGGATCTGCATTGAGGGTTACGTTTGTTCTTCCTGAGCTGAACCTTACCGGTGGAGTGCGAGTGGTTGGTATATATGCTCAACTTTTGGCAGAGCGGGGCCATAAAGTTAATGTTCTATATCCATCTCCCCCAAAAAAAACGTTTAAACAAAAACTTAAAGTATTTTTAAGGTTACTTAAAGGGCAGCGTCCGTCAAAGTTGACTTGCCCATATTTTGATCATCAAAAGGCTGGTTTGCATGAGTTACCTTTTCATGAAAACGTAACACAAGATGATATTCCGGATGCAGAGGTTGTAATTGCAACCTTTTGGAACACAGCCGAATGGGTCGCAAAATTTTCTGAGTCCAAGGGGCAGAAAATCTATTTTATTCAGCATTATGAGGTTCACCCCTGGCTTCCTGTGGAGCGGGTAAGGCAAACGTTCAGGTTACCATTCAAAAAGATTGTTGTTTCTGGCTGGATTGCCGATTGCCTGAAAACTTACGAAGATGTTTTGGTGGATGCTATTGTGTTAAACGGTGTCGACAGCAAACAGTTTTTTTCACCTGCAAGAGAGAAACAAACAACAGCAACAGTGGGTTTTATGTATTCTCCGAGACATTATAAAGGGACTCAAATAGCCATTGATGCTATTGAACTTGCTAGAAAAACGAATCCGGAATTGATTGTAAAGGTCTTTGCTGCTGAGAGCCCAACCCTGGATATGCCGCTACCTGATAAAACCGAGTTTTTTTTGAGTCCTCATCAAAATCAAATAAAAGATATTTATTCAGCATGTGATGCGTGGTTGTTTACTAGTATCAAAGAGGGGTTTGGTTTGCCAATATTAGAGGCTATGTCCTGTAAAACCCCGGTAATAGCCACTCCAGCAGGTGCTGCCACTGATCTGATAACACCAGAAAATGGAATATTAGTTGATGATTACAGTGCCGAAAAAATAGCTGGCGCAATTAATTTGATATCAAAATCAACTGAAAAAGAGTGGAGGCAATTATCAGAGAATGCCTTTGAAACCGCGCAACAGAATTCATGGGAGAAATCCTGCGATCAATTCGAGTCAGCTTTAATAGATAGTTTGGAATCATCCAAGGATATTTAATGTATTTCGTCACTATAAGTCAGATGTATACCCATGAGTAAACTATGCCTTATCCCTTCTGTAGGGTATTGGATAGAGAACGACAAAAAGTTCTTTGACAGAAAGTTCTATGATGGATTAAGCATATATCAGAGACTTTGGGGAGGAGCGTTGCAGGTTTGTATAAGAAAAAGTACAGCGCCGCTCCCGAAATTTGGTTTAGTGGAATATGTTAAAGAAGCATCACCGATAAAATTCGTGTTTCTTGATGATGATGAAAAGCCAGGTATAAAACATTTAAACGGAGTTGATGTTGCGCTTGTTTCGGCCGATGAGTTTCGCAATTTAGGCTTATCTAAAATTTGTCATTTATATAAGGTTAAATGTATTTATTACATTGAGTACATACTGGAAACACGTATACAAATTAATTTTTTATCCAGTGCATCTTTTTTCAAAAAAATAAAGACGACGATCTGGCTGCTCTTGATGGAGCTAAAGCGCCGTTCATCTTTGGTTTATGCTGATGGCTTACAAGCAAATGGAACACCCGCTTATAATGCTTATCAGAATAGAATAAAAGATGCTGAATCAGCACTGTTATATTTTGATTCACGCAATACAGTCGACATGCTGATAAGCAATGAAAACCTAAATGAACGGCTTAGTAGATTATTAAGTAACAATACTCTGCGACTTGCTTTTTCCGGGCGTATTACTGCCATGAAAGGTGCTGATGATTTAATTGAATTTGCCAAGATTCTGAAGAAAAAAAAAGTAGATTTTCATTTAGATATTTTTGGTGATGGTGATTTGAATGAGTTCTTGAGTCGTGAAATTGACAAGGCAAAACTTTCGAACTTTGTAACTTTTCATGGAGCAGTTGATTATAAATCTGAATTAGTCCCTTTCATCCAGCAAAATATTGACGTCTTTATTTGCTGTCACAAACAAAGTGATCCTTCATGTACTTATCTTGAAACCTATTCGTGCGGCGTGCCGATATTAGGCTATGCAAACAAAGCACACAGCGGGATTCTGAAGATTGCAGATGTTGGATGGGAAGTACCGTTAAGGAGTATTAATACTCTGGTTGAAAAATTGATTGAGATTAATTCAAACAGAAATGAAGTCGCTGACAAATCTCGAAGAGCCATTGAATTTGCCAAATCGCATACTTTTGAAAAGACTTTCCAGAACCGCATTGACAACTGTCGTTATGTGATGAAACAACATGATTGATTTAGCAATTATTATTATTAACTATAAAACACCTCACTTGACTGTAAGTGTTTTGGAGTCATTGATCAGTGAAGTTGATATTTCCGTCATGAAAGTTGTCGTAATTGATAATGACTCCCGAGATGATTCACTCTTAATTCTCGATAAGTGGCTCAAGGAAAATGCAGCAAACTCTTGGGTTAATTTAATTGCTTCAAATATTAATAAAGGTTTTTCTGGTGGAAATAATCTTGGCATTCAATCTGTAAAAGCTAAAAACTACTTATTACTGAATAGTGATACCACTGTCCGACCTGGTGCCATTCGTCTTCTTTTAGAAACAGCAAACAAGCATCCTGAGGCAGGATTAATAAGTCCACGATTGGAGTCTACTTCTGGCAAAGCACAGGAAAGTTGTTTCCGGTTTCATACCCCCATCAGTGAGTTCATCAATTCGGCAAGTACCAGCTTAATAACTAAAGCATTCAGAAAGTATGTTGTTGCTCAACCAGTAAAAGATTATTCAGATTATTATCAATGGACAAGTTTTGCATGTATTTTGATCAAAGCAGAAGTGATCGAGCAGATTGGTTTATTGGATGAAAAATTTTTTATGTATTATGAGGATGTTGAGTTTAGCTTTCGTGCGTTAAAGGCTGGGTGGAAAGTGTT
Source organism: Methylophaga sp. UBA2496 (assembly GCF_002341635.1). NCBI lineage: Bacteria > Pseudomonadati > Pseudomonadota > Gammaproteobacteria > Thiotrichales > Piscirickettsiaceae > Methylophaga > Methylophaga sp. UBA2496. The sequence goes on from NZ_DDOK01000003.1 coordinate 442,123, forward strand.
AAATAACCCCGAGGCACATGTTGTACATCTTCGTGGTGGCAGCTCACCAGTAAAATCACAAACAAAATTACGTAAACGTGTACCAAGATATTTCTACGAATCGCGTACCCTTTATTTTTATAAACTGTATGGCCAAAGTGGTTTATTGTCAGCCAATATATTATGGTCATTAGGCGCATTCATTGCCTTTATAAGAAGCCTGCTTTCAAATAAATATAAATCTAAGATAGTCGCGAAGCAGTGGCAGGATAACTGGATAAATTATTTAAATCCGACTAAGCCATATACACATCCTGATGATTATGACCAAACCTGATTTCATTATTATTGGTGCGATGAAAAGTGCCACTAGTACGCTGCATGAGCAACTGGCATTACAGCCGGGTTTTTTTATGTCGACCCCTAAAGAGCCAAATTTCTTCAGTGATGATGAGATATATGAATTGGGGCTTGATTGGTATGCCAATCTTTACTCTGCTTCAGACGCTGGCGATATTTGTGGTGAATCCAGTACGCACTATACAAAATTACCCGATTACCCCCAGACGATAGAACGAATGAAGGCCTATTTGCCTTCATTAAAACTAATTTATGTTATTCGCCATCCAATTGACCGGTTAGTTTCTCACTACATTCATCAGTGGTCGCAAAATGTTATAAAAGTTAATATTAATCAGGCAATTGATGAGTTTGATGAGCTTGTAAATTACAGTCGTTACTCAATGCAGCTTGCCCCCTTCATAGATGCTTATGGTGCAGAAAATATTCATATTGCCTTTTCTGAGGCTTTTAGAGTTAGACCACAATATGAATTGGAAAAGGTGACTCGCTTTTTGGGATATTCCTCCCCAGTTATCTGGTATGAAAATTTACCGGAACAAAATGTCTCAAGTGATCGAATCCGTCGTTTTAAAGGCTATGATTTTGTTATTAATCATCCGTTATTAGCGTGGTTAAGAAGAAATCTTATCCCTAAAGCGTTCCGGGATAAGGTCAAAGAGCAACTTACATTAAAGAATCGGCCACAAATTGACGAACAACACATGTCAAAGCTAGTGCAAATATTTAATGATGACTTGGAAAACTTGGGAAAACTATTAGGTATTGAGCTAGATTTAAGTAACTATTCATCAAGTGCAAAAATTACCGATGCAAGACTAATAAAATAGCTATGATGTTGATGAAAAGTTGTTTCTATAAACTCAAAATAATTAGATTTATCTAAAAGGAATGACTGCTTCTATGGATTACAGTGGAAAGCTTATTGGAGCAGTAGTCATAGGGAGAAATGAAGGCGATCGTCTGAAGCAATGTTTAACATCCTTGTGTAATGATATCGAACATATCGTATATGTTGATTCTGGTTCAACCGATGGCAGTGTTGAGATGGCACTGGAAATGAGCGTTAGAGTTGTTGAACTGGATATGACAAAGCCTTTTACAGCTGCAAGGGCTCGTAATGCAGGCCTGGCGGTTTTACTTGAATCTAATCCACAGTTGGATTATGTGCAATTTGTAGATGGTGATTGCGAAGTGCAGCGCTCCTGGCTAGGTTTAGCTTTTGAATTTTTATCATCACATCCTGATTTTGCAGCCGTATGTGGTCGTCGTAGAGAGCGTTATCCAACAGCAACTATATACAATCAGTTATGTGATATTGAGTGGGATACGCCAATCGGTGAAGCCAAAGCTTGTGGTGGCGACGCTTTATTTCGTGTTTCTGCATTAACATCGGTGGATGGTTATCAAGATAGTTTGATTGCCGGAGAAGAACCCGAAATGTGTTTCAGAATGCGTCAACTGGGCTGGAAAGTGATGCGCTTGGATGCTGAAATGACTCTGCATGATGCTGCAATGACACGCTTCAGTCAGTGGTGGAAGCGCAACCAAAGGGCGGGTCATGCTTATGCGGAGGGATATGCATTACATGGTAAGTCCTCCGAAAAATTTAAACAGTCAGAGTGCCTAAGCATTCTTTTCTGGTCTTTCCTGCTGCCTTTGGCAATTATTGTGCTGTCACTGATAATGCCTTTTATGCTTGTGCTTTTTATGGTGTATCCACTGCAGATTCTCAGGTTAACCATGCGATACCGCCCTCATTTGAGTGATGTCAAGGTGGCTTTTGCTTATGCTGTTTCCAATGTCGTTGGCAAATGGCCACAATTGACCGGCATGCTGCAGTTTTTTAAAAACAAAAAGCTTGGACTTAAAAGCCAGCTTATCGAATATAAATAACACTGAGTAAGGAAAAGCTTTATGTCGTATCTTTTGGTTTCTCCTTGTCGAAATGAAGCCGCATACATGCGAATTACGCTGGATAGTGTGGTGAATCAAACCGTCCAGCCTGATTTATGGGTCATTGTTGATGATGGTTCTACTGATGAAACACCAAACATTCTGTCTGACTATGCTGAGAAATATCCGTTTATAAAAATCATTACGCGTGAAAATCGTGGGCATCGCAGCGTGGGCCCCGGCGTTATTGAGGCTTTTTATCACGGTTACGATCAGGTTGATGTTTCTCAATTTGATTATGTTTGTAAGTTTGATCTGGATTTAGACTTACCATCCAGATACTTCGAAGTTTTGATCCAACGTATGCAGCAAAACCCTCGTATTGGGACCTGTAGTGGTAAAGCCTATTTTCGGGATAAAAAAACCGCCGAATTAATAAGCGAAAAATGTGGTGATGAAATGTCGGTCGGTATGACCAAGTTTTATCGACGTACCTGTTTTGAAGCGATTGGTGGATTTGTTCGTCAGGTAATGTGGGATGGGATTGACTGTCATAAATGTCGTCAACTTGGTTGGATTGCAGTGAGTTGGGATGAGCCGGATTTACAGTTTATTCATTTACGTCCCATGGGGTCCAGTCAGCAGGGAATTTTTACGGGCCGAATGCGCCATGGCTTTGGTCAGTATTTTATGGGGACGGGCCTGACCTACATGACAGCATCATCAATATTTCGGATGTTGCATCCTCCGTACTTACTGGGGGGCGCAGCTATGTGGTGGGGCTATGTAAAAAGTATGCTGCAGCGTAAACCACGTTTTGCGGATAAAGAACTGGTTAAATTCATTAATCAGTATCAATGGCAATGTTTGTTAAAGGGCAAAGCCAAAGCAACAGAAGACTTAAATGCCCGGCAGGCAAGGGTATGGGAAAAACAGTATGCCTGATAAGGCCGAATCTTTATTACGAATTGCCTATTTGGCTCCAGAAATACCTGCCCTCTCTGCTACGTTTGTTTATAACGAAATATTAGAGCTAGGCAAACAGGGTGCCTACGTTAAACCTTTTTCTGTTCATCGTCCAGCCCATATAGCTTCAGAAGCATCGCTTAGTGACTTGAAAGGTGATGTATTTCACTTGTACGAAACGCCTAAATGGCAGGTTTTGTTCGATAACGTGACCATGATAATTAGGCACCCTGTTGGTTATCTAAAAGCATTAGGCAGACTGTCAGGTGATGTGATTCGGCAAGGTTTGATTTCACGTTCTGCTTTAGGACTTTGTTATCGCTTTTTTTATGCGGCAACGCTGGCTAAACAATTAAAACTAGCCAGAATTCAACATTTGCATGTTCATTTTGCCCATATTCCTACCGATATTGCGATGTACGCTGTGCCGATGGTGGGGATCGAATTTAGTGTCCAGGCCCATGCGAATGATTTATTTGAAAGAGGTTGGTTACTCAAACAAAAAGTGGAACGTTCTGCTTTTTTTGCCACTATTTCAGAATTTAACCGTCGGTTTCTTGCTGATTTACAAGCTGATACCAAAAAAATACAAATTGTGAGATGTGGTGTAGACCAGAGCTGGCAGCCTCCCATTAAATCATTACTAAACAATGATATTTTTACGATTGGTACCGTTGGCCGCCTGGTTGAGAAAAAAGGTATTGATACGTTAATCAGTGCTCTTTCTGGGGTAATTAGAGATGGACGAAAGATTTGTTTAAAAATTGCTGGTAACGGTCCGCTGGAGACCGCATTAAAGCAGCAAGTAACTTCGCTTGAGCTAACCGAAGAATCCGTGCAATTTGTTGGTGCTTTGCCTCATGATCAGGTTGCAAAGTTTATTAGTGGTTTAGATGTGTTTGTATTGTCTTGCAAAAAAGATAGCAACGGTGATATGGATGGCATACCAGTTGTGTTGATGGAAGCCATGCTTTGTGAGGTGCCGGTGATTTCGACTGAGCTTTCAGGTATTCCGGAGCTTGTTTTAAATAACCTATCTGGATTAACTGTACCCCCAGAAAATGATATGGAACTATCAAAAGCGATATGTCAGCTAATGGATTCATCTGATACGCGATTACGGATTATTTCAGGTGGTAAACAAAGAGTCGAAGATGAGTTTTTATTGAATAAAAACGTCGCAAGGCTTTTAAAGTTAATTAAGTCATCAATTAATATTAGACATTCATAATGAACCCACCTGGATCAAAATCACGTTTAGCCGTTGGTCAAGATCAATATTGCCTCATGGGACTTCCTTTTGATGCTGTGTCACTAAGCGATGCTACTGACATTATTTCCAAATCCATTGACCAGCAAATCCCATGCTTTCTTTCTACTCCGAACCTTAACTTCACTGTTATGGCCCAAGATGATCCGGATTTTTATAATTCGGTGATACAAAGTGATTTGGTCGTGGCTGATGGAATGCCATTGATATGGGTTGCCAGGTTTCTTAACTTACCTATCTACGAACGTGTTGCAGGTTCAGATTTGTTTGCATTTCTGTCCAATCAGCCAAGAAAGAAAAAAATCCGGGTGTTTTTCTTTGGTGGTGAAGCCGGCATCGCAGTAAAAGCTCATCATGAATTGAACGAAAGTAGTCAAGGTATGGAAAGTTGCGGTTTTTATGATCCCGGTTTTGTCTCAATTGAAGAGATGAGTACGGAAGATATTATTAACCACATTAATGGCTGTGAGCCTGACTTTATCGTAGTAGCACTTGGTGCGAAAAAAGGACAGCGCTGGATTATGCATAATCGCAGTAGGTTGAATGCACCGGTAATCAGTCATCTGGGAGCGGTCATTAATTTTGTTGCGGGTAATGTGCAGCGTGCGCCTGATAAGTGGCAGCGTTACGGTTTCGAGTGGTTATGGCGGATTAAACAGGAACCCAAATTATACAAACGCTATCTTGGTGATGGCTTAAGGTTTATAAAAATGTTGGTGACACAAACGTTGCCCTTGGCAGTTTATTCTCGACGACTGGTTAATAAAGCAGATATTGGCAATGGCCAAGTTTTTGCTGATACGTTACCGCAACAGGATAAATTCACAGTTAGATTTAAAGGTAGCATTAATACAGGGCAGGCAATTGAGTTTGAAAATGTACTGCAATCGGCATTGTTGAGTGGTAAAGACGTTATTATTAATGGTGCAGAAATACGGTATTTATCAATGTCGGCTATTGCCAGATTATTAACATTCCAGGCCCAGCTTGAACAAAAGCAAAATGAATTGCTACTTAAAGATTTCCCTGCCAAGATCATAACTTTACTGCGTTTGAGTAGCGTTTTACAAAGATTCAAGTTAATCTGATTTGAATGTGAATTACATATACCGGATGGGGCGCAAAGTTGTTAAATATTAAGATGACAGGGATGTTTATCCTCGCACTGACACTGGCAATAATCGCCTATTGGTCAGGCCTTTCAGAAGCTGTCTCACGATGGATGATTCAAGAAGAATACAGCCATGGTTTTTTGATCCCGTTGGTTACCCTGTTCATCCTGTGGGAAAAACGCCACCTTATAAGTAGCGCAATGGGGCCACCAATGTGGTCAGGTGTTGTACTGATCTTTATCGCTTTGGGTATTTTCTTTGTAGGTGAAATCAGCGCGCTTTATTTGTTAATACAATACTCATTCATATTAGTTTTGCTTGGCCTTTCAATGATAACTGTCGGTAAAGCAACAAAATATACCTATGTTCCTATTTTGTTACTGTTGTTTGCCATTCCCTTGCCCTATGTTGTTGAAGTCTTACTCACCGCAAAATTACAGCTTTTCTCATCCTGGATAGGTGTGCAGGTCATTCGCCTGTTCCAGATACCGGTTTTTCTGGAAGGTAATATTATTGATCTGGGTGTTTACAAGCTTCAGGTCGTTGAAGCCTGCAGTGGTTTACGCTATCTGTTTCCGCTGATGAGTCTCGGCTTTATCGCGGCATATTTTTATCAAGCTGCTTTCTGGAAACGCGCCACCGTGTTTTTGATGACCATCCCCATCACAATTTTAATGAACAGTTTCCGTATTGGTGTTATCGGCGTCATGGTGGATAACTGGGGCATTTCAATGGCAGAAGGTTTTCTGCATGACTTTGAAGGCTGGATCATCTTTATGGCGTGCGCTGCCTTGCTGTTTTTGCTGGTGGTATTGCTGGAAAAAATAGCGCCAAGCCGCAAGACGTTGTCACAATTATTTGGCGTTGTCGATCACGCCCCTTCGAATAATATGTTCAGCATTAATAGTAAACCCTATTCCTATAAACCCTTTATTGTCGTCATTTTGATTTTAATTATCGCTTTGTTTTCAACAAAGTTTGTGGATAACCGGGAGGAAGAGGTGCCTGCACACGAAGGCTTTATCAGCTTTCCTTTGCAGTTTACTGATTGGATTGGCCAGCATGACAAACTTGATGAAAGAGTCATTGATCAATTGGGAATGAGTGATTACCTGTTTGTTAATTACACCGGTATTGATAGAAATGTGGTGAATCTCTATGTGGCCTATTATGAAACCCAGCGTAAAGGGGTCTCGCCACATTCGCCAAGGGTCTGTATCCCCGGAGGCGGTTGGGAGATTGCAGACTTCAGGCGAGATGAAGTAAATGGCCACCCCATAAACCGCGTTGTCATTAAAAATGGTGATCAGGAACAGCTGGTTTATTATTGGTTCCAGGGGAGGGGGCGTATCATCGCTAATGAGTATTCAAATAAGTGGTATCTTTTTAATGATGCGATTCTTGAAAACCGTACCGATGGCGCGCTTGTGAGGTATGTCACTCCAGTCTCTCCCGGAGAGACGCTGAAAGATGCCGATGCCAGAATAAAATTATTGATGGATCAGACGGGTCCGGAATTAAAAAGATATATTGCAGATTAAATCAGGATGATCGCTATGAAAACATTAAAAAAATCCATTATTGCCATGGCCTTGCTGACAGCTGTTACGGCTTGTGGCTCTGCTGAGGAGTCAGCCGAAAAGTTTATCGAGAGCGGTAAGGCGCTGATGTCTGAAGGTGAATATGATAAAGCGCGTTTAGAGTTCCGCAATGCCATTCAAATTAACCCAACCGAAGCAGAACCTTATTATCAGCTATCTTTAATAGATGAAAAGAACCAAAAATGGAAAGAGATGTATGCCAATCTGCGTGCTGCTCAATCATTAGATCCAGATAACCCCAAAATCATGCTTAAATTAGGTCAGATGGAGGTGGTTACCGGGCAAATTGAAGAAGCACTGAGCAGTGCTGAAAAAGTACTCGCCATTGAACCGGATAATATCGAAGCAATTTTATTGCGTGCGAATGCATTTATGAAGCAGCAAAACTTTGGCCAGGCGCAAAAAGATATTGATAGGGCGCTTGAAATTGATCCGAAATCGCTGGATGCACTTTCTTACCAGGTAATGATTTATAAAGAATTGCGACAGTATCCTGACGCGCTGAGTGCAGCAGAAAAAGCGTTAGCAGTTCATCCTGAAGCGATGCCAATAAAAATGATTCAGTTGGCAATTTATGATGAACAAAAAAGCTATCAGGACATGGAACGTCTGTACCGTGAGATCATGGTGGATTATCCGGAAGAGAGCTGGGTTGTATTTTCTTTAGTGAAATTACTAAGCGATGGCTTGAATCGTTATGAAGATGCCAAATCTGAATTACAGAAATTTATTGCGGCGAATGAGCAAGATACAGAAGCAAAACTGGTGTATATCAAGTTGCTCGAATCTCAAAATGCCGACGAGGCGATAAATCAACTGGATAAATTTATTCAACAAGAACCGGATAATATTGAATATCGCTTTGTACGCGTAGAAATGCTTATTCAACAAGGAAGATCATCCGAAGCAGTAGACGATTTGAAAACCATCATTCAGGCTGAGCCAAACAGTGAAGGTGGTTTCAGAGCCCAGATCAACCTGGCTTCTATTGAAGCCTCTAAAGGTAATTTTGATGAGGCTGAAACCATTGTGGATCAAGTGTTGGCAGAGTCCTCCGAAAATGAAATGGCATTGTTACTTAAAGCCAAACTTCAGTTAAGAGGCGAAAAATACGATGCGGCAATCAGTAATCTTCGAATTTTAGTCAGAAACAATCCTAATGCCGATGAGGCATTGGTGCTGCTGGCACAATCTTATGCTAATTCTGGTTCTGAACAATTGGCAGAAAGCAGTTACAGACAAGCTTTATCAGCAAACTCAAAAAATGTTCAGGCAGCGCTTGCTGTAGCACAGATGATGATTCGTGATAATGATTTGGACCGTTCAGAAACGGTACTGTTGAATGCTTTACGAGGAGATAGCAAAAATCAGGACTTGTTACAGGCGCTTGCTCAACTGAGAATGCTTAAACAGGATTGGGCAGGAACTGAAGATACGCTGAATAGTTTGGAAACGGATTCGGCCGTCAATCATTTGTTACGTGCACAGATGTATCAGGGACTGGAAGATTACACGCTGGCGATTGTAGAGTTTGAAAAGGCGCTTGAGTTAAATCCAGGTCTGAATCCAGCTTTACAAGGATTGGCCGCAACTCATATGAAAGTCGAGCAGCATGAAGCCGCAGTCACATACTTGCGCCAGCATATTAGCGATCATCCTGAACAGATTAATGGATATGCTGCTTTAGCAAGTGTCTATCGTGATACCGGAGATAATACAAAGGCTCTTGAGACCCTTGAGCAAGGTGCTTCACAACATCCCGGCTGGATTGAAAGTTATCGTTTTATCGCTGACTTTCATACGCGTGAGGGAAACAGCGAGAAAGCCATTGAAACTTTCAAACGGGGGCTTGCAGCGAATCCTGAAAACAATATTCTTTCAATGCAACTGGCTTCGAGTTATGAGTCAGCAGGTAACTTTGAACAAGCGCGTGTGCTTTATGAAGAGGTCATCGCTCGAGACCCTTCCGTTGATGTTGCTGCGAACAACTTAGCGAGTTTGTTATCAGAACAATTTGAATCACCGGAAAACCTGCAACGTGCACTCACGTTATCCAGCCGTTTCCGTGATTCAGAGCAACCGTATTTTGCGGATACCTTTGGTTGGGTGAATTACAAGCTGGGTAATTATGACGATGCCAGACCGGCTTTGGAAAAAGCAGCTTCAAGTAACAATGCTATTGCATTATTCCATTATCATCTTGGCCGTTTATATATAGCCCTGGAAATGCCGCAGCAAGCTCGTGAATCCTTTGAACAGGCACAACGCATGGCAGCTGAAGAAAGTGATAATGAGTTAACGGGCAAAATAGTTGAGCAATTAAGCCAGTTATAAATTTTAAATGTCATAAAAAAGCCTTGCAGCTTTATAAGCTGCAAGGCTTTTTTTTATGCCGCTGTTAACCAGCCATGCGTCTTAACACATCATCTTTCTGGATAAAGTGATGATATAACGCCCCGGCGATATGGGCGACAACCAGAAATACCAATAAAAAAGCAAAAGGAGAGTGCCATTCACCCAGTGCGAGTGCCCACGGTACTTCATCTGCTGGTTTGCCAATCAGTTCATAACCAAAGACTTTGACCGGGTAGCCTTTACCGTGAATGTACAATGCGCCCAGAAAAGGCATAACGAGCATTGAAAAATACATCAAACGATGCGCTATTTTGGCAATAACGCCGTCCAGGCCAGGGTTTACTGGTCGCTGTGGTTTTTGCTTTAACGTCCATAGCAATCTGGCGATAGTCAGAATTAAAATCACCGCACCCATTGAAACATGCCAGGGACCGAATGTGTCACCTAACCAGTGTTCGCCATCATTGATGCGATCTGCAAATTTGAAAAACTGTTGCAGTACTATTACCGCTATTGCCCAATGAAAAACGCGTGTTAACGTGCCATAACGTTCATGGTTGTCTTGTAACATTTCACTCTCCTTTGTTTACCAATATTTTCTTATAGGATTATTGAGTATAAATACCTTAACTTTAAGTGTTTATTAAGAGGTATGAATAAAGGGATGTTCCCGGGTCATATTTTTGACTTAAACGTCAATGAAATGTCTGTGGATCTGTTCCAGACTTGCATAAATGTGATCAATAAATGCCTGAGCCACGCGTGAAGGGTATTTACCCATAGGGTGTACCAGACACCATGAGCGGCGAATTGGAAAGTCCGGTATCGCCACGGTTTTGAGTATGCCGGTTTGTAATTCCGCCATCACACTCAGTCTTGGCAAAATCGCGACACCAAGACCGGCAATGACCGCGTGTTTAATGAGCTCATTTGAGCCCATTTCCATTAGCGGATTGAGTTGCAGGCGATGTTGCTGGCAGTGATGCTCCACAGCAAATCTTGTCCCTGAACCGTTTTCGCGTATCAACATTGGTTCCGCAAAAAACTGTTTGGCGGATATGCTCATGTTTTCTGACAACGCATGCTGTGCGGGTATAACAGCAATCAACTCGTTATTCAGAAACGGCAGTGTCGATAATGACCGACCTTCTGGCACCATTGCCATAATGACCAGATCATCAATATTCAGTTTTAATCGCTCCAAAGCCTGACTGCGATTAACGACTTCAATATGCAAATTGACCGTTGGAAACTCTTCGAGGAAGCTGCTGATCAAATGCGGCACAACAGTTTGCGATGAGCTCACAATACTCAGTCTTAAATCGCCCGAAAGGGCTTCACGTAATAAATTCAATTCACTTTGCAACTCGCTCATTTGACCAAACAGCTGGTCAATAAACGTGGCAACACGCTCACCCGCTTCGGTGCAATATAGCTGACGGCCAATATATTCAAACAACGGTTGTTCCAGTGCGTTTTCAAGATGGCGCATTTGCGAGCTGACAGCAGGCTGTGTCAGGCCTAGATGTTCCGCTGCTTTGCGATATCCCTTATGTTGATAGACCGCCTGAAATACCTGCATTTGTCTGAATGACAGGCGAGATAATAATTGTTGCAGGCTGAGTGCCATGGTTTTGCACCTGTAAATAGATTGATAAGTTATTACTTATCGATGAATTATATTTTATTGATTTTTGTTTATCATTAATTTGCTCTACGCTTAGCAAACAAATTTGGCCGAGGCTGAGCTATGTTGAAAAAAATTCTGATCGCCAACCGTGGCGAAATTGCTGTCCGAATCATTCGGGCCTGTTCCGAAATGGGTATTCGTTCTGTAGCCATTTATACCGAACCGGATCGTTATGCCCTTCATGTCAAACGTGCAGACGAGTCTTATTCGTTGGGCGAAAACCCGCTGGAAGGCTATCTGGATCCGGTCCGACTGGTTAATCTGGCGGTAGAGACGGGCTGTGATGCCATCCATCCCGGTTATGGCTTTCTTTCTGAAAACGCCAGGTTTGCCCGATTATGTGAACAAAACGGCATCATCTTTATAGGTCCTAAAGCGTCGGTTATCGAAAAAATGGGCGATAAAACAGCCGCTCGTGACAGCATGCGTGAAGCTGGCGTGCCAATCACTCCCGGTTCTGACGGTAACCTTGAAGATATTAGTGAAGCATTAACGGTTGCCGAGGAAATTGGTTATCCCATCATGCTCAAAGCCACTTCCGGTGGTGGTGGTCGAGGCATTCGTCGTTGCGATACGCCTGCAGAACTCAAACAGCAGTTTCCCCGGGTCATTTCTGAAGCGACCAAAGCCTTTGGCTCAGCTGAAGTGTTTATGGAAAAGTGTATTGTGAATCCGCGGCATATCGAAGTGCAGGTGTTGGCTGATAGCCATGGCAACGTTGTACATCTATATGAGCGTGACTGTTCTATTCAACGGCGTAATCAGAAACTGATTGAAATTGCTCCCAGCCCGCAACTGACTCCGGAGCAACGCAATTATATTGGTGGGCTGGCCGTCAAAGCTACTGAGGCGGTCGGCTATGAAAATGCCGGAACGGTTGAGTTTCTGCTGACCGGTAATCAGGTGTATTTCATGGAAATGAATACCCGTATTCAGGTCGAACATACCATCACTGAACAGATCACCGGGATTGATATTGTCCGTGAACAATTACGCATAGCCGCCGGTGAAACGCTGCGTTACCGGCAGGAAGATATTCACTATCGTGGTTTTGCTTTGCAGTTCCGTATCAATGCCGAAGATCCGAAAAATGATTTCTTGCCTAGCTTTGGTCGTATAACCCATTACTATGCGCCCGGCGGACCGGGAGTTCGGGTGGATACGGCAATCTATACAGGTTATGAAATCCCACCGTATTTTGATTCGATGTGTTTGAAATTAGTGGTCTGGGCATTGGATTGGGAAGATGCGGTGGATCGTGGCCGTCGTGCGCTTGACGATATGCGTTTGCATGGCATTAAAACCACTGCCAGCTATTATCAGCAAATCCTCAAGCATCCTGATTTCAGAGCCGGAAAGTTCGATACCAGCTTTGTGGCTGCCCATCCCGAATTACTGACCTATTCAGATAAACGTCATCCCACCGCATTAGCATTAGTCCTGGCTACGGCCATTGCTGCCCATGCAGGCTGGTAAAACAAGTTAGATCCGGAGAATTGTAATGAAACAAATCCAAGTTACCGATGTGACACTGCGTGATGCACATCAATCATTGATTGCTACCCGTATGCGTACCGATGACATGTTACCGATCTGTGAAAAGCTGGACCGCGTCGGCTACTGGTCATTGGAAGTCTGGGGCGGGGCGACTTTTGATGCCTGCGTGCGTTATCTGAAAGAAGATCCCTGGCAGCGTTTACGTTTATTAAAAGGCGTTTTACCAAATACGCGTCTGCAAATGTTATTGCGTGGTCAAAACCTGTTGGGTTACCGGCATTATGCCGATGATGTAGTCAGGGCTTTTGTCGCCAAAGCCGCAGAAAATGGCATCGATGTATTCCGAGTGTTTGATGCATTAAACGATATGCGTAATCTGGAAACTGCTTTAAAAGCCGTGAAAGATGCCGGTAAACATGCCCAGGGCACCATCAGCTATACCACCAGTCCGGTACACACACCTGAATTATTTGTTGAGCAGGCCAAAACCCTCCGGGATATGGGGGCGGATTCCATTGCGATAAAAGATATGGCTGGTCTGCTGGCCCCGTATCCAACCTATGAGCTGGTTAAAGCGATTAAATCCGCTGTGGATTTGCCGCTGGTGATTCATAGTCACTCCACATCTGGTCTGGCACCGCTTTGTCAGTTAAAAGCCATTGAAGCAGGCGTTGACCGGATTGATACAGCCATATCCGCGTTTGCTGGCGGCACCAGTCATCCTGCTACTGAAAGTCAGGTGGCGGCGCTAAAAGGAACTGAATGGGATACCGGATTGGATTTGAATTTACTGTCGGAAATTGCTGATTATTTCCGTGAAGTGCGTAAAAAATATCATCAGTTTGAAAGCGAGTTCACCCGCGAAGATGTGTCCGTGCAAATCAATCAGGTGCCGGGGGGGATGATGTCCAATCTGGCGAATCAGCTGAAAGAGCAGAATGCTTTGGATCGTATTCGTGATGTTTTTGCTGAAATTCCGCGAGTGCGTGAAGATCTGGGCTTTCCACCCTTGGTCACGCCAACCTCACAAATCGTTGGCACGCAGGCGGTGTATAACGTATTAAGTGGTGAGCGCTATAAAACCATAACCAATGAGGTTAAGCGTTATTTGCTGGGTGGCTACGGTCAACCACCGGCACCGATTAATGCCGAACTGCAGCGTAAGGCGATTGGGAATGAAACGGTGATGGAGTCACGCCCAGCGGATTCCATTGCACCGGAAATGGAAAAGCTCCGGGCGAAAATTGGCGATCTGGCCACCTGCGAAGAGGATGTGTTGACCTTTGCCATGTTCCCGGATATCGGTCGTGAATTCCTGCAACAACGTCTGGATGGCACGTTGCAACCTGAACCGTTGATTCCAGCGAGTAAGGATAAGGCTTCAGGCACCGTTTCCACTGAGTTCAAAGTCGATGTTCATGGTGAAACCTATGATGTCGCCATTACTGGTGTCGGTGATGTGGGTGGTGGGAAACGCAAAATGTATATATCAGTTGATGGTATGCCTGAAGAGGTCGTATTTGAAACCATCGGTGAATTTGTCTCGGATGGCGCGCAACAAGGCCGTAAAAAAGCCAGCGATCCGGGTCATGTCAGCACGCCGTTACCGGGCAATGTGGTTGAAGTATTAGTGAATGTTGGTGATAAGGTGGCTTCCGGTCAATCAACCATGATTATTGAAGCGATGAAAATGGAATCCGAATTACTGGCCAATATTGATGGAGAAATCACAGCAATCCATGTCAGCAAAGGTGATCGGGTCACACCCGGTGAGGTGTTGATTGAAATTGCTTAATGAACCTCATGCTAGGGCTTGTTGATCTTTCAGAGCCACCACTGCTGGAGGCTATTTTTCCGTCCAACAAGGCGGAAATGATGCGATGTAGTTGTTCTACATAATTCATTTCCAACGCCGTGGGGCGGAAAAATAGTCCCAGCCCTGCGGGTTGTGGCTGAAAATGCACCACTTATGTCCACGGATGGACTGTATGCCGGCGCGCCAGGGAGGCGCGCGCCGGCCTGTGTTGCTTGTCGTTTATTTAGAACGACTAAATCATACTCTTCGCGCCTTGATTGGTGCATTTTCAGTCACAACAGAGGCGGCTCTGAAAGATCAACAAGCCCTAATGTTTATCGCCGGATCAGCTAATTACTTTCTAAGTAGTACTTAGTCCTGTGTATTAACTTCTTTTGGCAGACAGGGATAGACTCAATGATATTTAAACAAGTATCCAGGAGTCCTGTTATGAAGGCGTCAGCAAATCTTAGAAAAACGTCCATATATGATCGCCTGGGAGGGGCTGAAGGTGTTGAAAAGTTAGTGAATACGTTTTGTGATGTATTGGAGACAACAGAAGTGGGTCGGCCGATACATCTGCTGCATTTGCGTGGTCATGGTATGGCGCATGCGCGCATGGAACAGTTCAATTTTTTCTCAGGTATGTTTGGCGGGCCGAAACTTTATGCCGAGAAGTGGGGACATTCCAATGTGCGACAAATTCATGACCATGTTGATATAACAGAAGCGCATAAAGATGCCTGGCTGGCATCCATGCAATTAGCCATTGAAAGGCTGGATTATGAACCGGCGCTGAAACAGAATCTAATGCAGCACTTTGAGGGTATGGCCAGCTTATTGGTCAATCATTAGCACCGTAGTCTTACGCCATAGCGGTGATAAAAGAGACACAGACCGAAAGGTTCATTAATCCTGCTCGTGTTCCATCGCATCCAGGCTATCGTAATAAATAATCGCCAGGTAGCGGATAGGCATTTTTAATTTAGCTTCCGGACGATGCGGCTGTTCGGCATTGAATGTCAGAGAGTCGCCCGGATTCAGAATATAACGTTCGTCACCGACCGTGTATTCAAGCCTGCCTTCCAGCATAAAGATAAATTCGATACCCGAATGTTCAAACGGGGCAAATACCTCGCTTTCTTCTTCCAGCGAGATCAGAAAGGGTTCGAATAATTTTTTGGGGCCCTGATCATAAGCCAGCAAATGATAAGTGTGTCCGGATTTTGTGCCACGACGGACCACTTCCATTCCTTCGCCATTCTTCACATATTGAGCCCCGCCTCTGGGGGTATCGTAATCATGAAACAATTTTGACAGGGTAACACCTAATGCGTTGGCCAAATGCTCCAGTTTTTCCAGACTCGGTGAGGTCAGGCCATTTTCAATCTTACTGAGCATACCGCGACTCAGATTGGCCCGTGAGGCAACTTCGGCAATCGTCAATCCATTATCGAGTCGAAGATGGCGCAGCGTGTTGCCAAGGTGTTTGTCCAGTGATTTTGTATTGTTTTCGATTCCATTCATCTCTTGTTTTTCGCTCACGCCGTTTAAATCTCCTAACCTGCTACATTAATAGAACCTTGATCATACACGATTTTTTTTGCTCATAATGCAAACAAGATTCATAAGATGAAAAAAAGTTTCTAAGAGGTGTTGACATCCGATTTCCGACATGAGTAAATGAACTCAAGGTTTCATCAAGTGAAACAAAGTTTACCTAGAAGGTGGTAGTTCCATATACCCCATAGGTAGTAGATGGGATGGCAAACATTTTATTGAGGGGCAAAAATGCCATTAAGACTTTTGAAATATGCACTGAGCCGAGAACATCCGGCACCCCGTTTTTTCAGGGACTGTACTGAACCTAAAAAAACCTATGATGCGGTCATTATCGGCGGTGGCGGACATGGACTTGCTGCAGCCTACTACCTGGCAAAAGATCATGGCATCACCAATGTCGCGGTGTTGGAAAAAGGCTATATCGGCGGTGGCAACACCGGGCGCAACACCACCATTGTGCGTTCAAACTATCTGACTCCGGAAGGCGTCAACTTCTACAATGCCAGTGTTAAGTTGTTTGAAGATCTTTCTGAAGAGCTCGACATTAACCTGTTTTATTCCAACCGTGGCCATTTCACTTTGGCACATACCGATTCCGCTATGCGCACTATGCGCTGGCGTGCTGAAGTCAACAAACATGTTGGCGTGGAAAGCTATGTGGTTGGTCCTGATGAGATTTCTAAAGCCTGCCCGCAACTGGATATCTCATGCAGTGGTCAGGCACCGATCCTGGGTGCGTTGTATCACGCGCCGGGTTCAGTCGCACGTCACGATGCTGTTGCCTGGGGTTATGCCAAAGAGGCTGATCGAATGGGCGTAGAGATTTTCCAGAGTACGGAAGTGACGGGGATTGACGTGAAAAGCGGCAAGGTAGTCGGCGTGCAGACCAGTAAGGGGTATATCAGCACCAACCGCGTGTTATCAGCCGTTGCCGGTTTTACACCACGCATTTGCGAAATGGTCGATGTTGAAACGCCGATTGTCATTCATCCGTTGCAAGCATGTGTGACCGAGCCAATGAAACCCTGGCTCGATACGATTCTGGTATCAGGCAGCTTACATGTTTATGTCAGTCAGTCTTCTCGCGGTGAATTGGTTATGGGGTCTTCACTGGATCCATACGAAATCCATTCAACCCGCTCATCTCTGGACTTTGTGGAAGGCCTCACCTCGCATATCACCGATATGTTCCCATTCCTCGGTAATGTGAAGGTGGTTCGGCAATGGGCTGGGATGGCGGATCTGACACCGGACTTTGCCCCAATCATGGGCAAAACTGAAGTGGAAGGTTTCTATATCGATGCTGGGTGGGGCACTTGGGGCTTTAAAGCCACCCCAATAAGCGGCAAGACCATGGCTGAAACCATCGCCAGAGATATGGCTCCGGATATGATCAGATCATTCCGTTTATCACGATTTGAAGACTATGAGCTGACCGGTGAAAAAGGCGCAGCCTCGGTCGGCCACTGATTTAGGGATAGCAAGATGAAATTACTTCAATGCCCAGTTAACGGCATCCGCCCGGTGAGTGAATTTACCTATGGCGGGGAATACAGAGAGATGCCAGACGCAGATACCTGCAGTGATAAAGAGTGGGCCACTTATGTGCATCATCGCCATGGTGCGCCGGGATTGAAAAAAGAGTGGTGGTACCACGGCCCAAGTGGCACCTGGTTTATTGCAGAGAGAAACACACTGACTGACAAAGTCAGCAGGACCTATCTTTACGGTCAGGAGAATAAGGCATGACATTGCGTATCGCTGAACAAGAGAATGAATGGATCAACCGTGATATGCCCTTGACCTTCGAATATGAAGGCCAACAAATCGAAGCATATGAAGGCGATACCATCAGCAGTGCACTTTGGGCTGCAGACATTAAAGTGTTGGGTCGCAGTTTTAAATATCACCGTGCCCGTGGTTTATTGAGTTTTGCCAATCATGATGTCAATGCATTGATGACCGATGGTCAGGACACCAATATACGTGCAGATGTGATCCCGGTTACCCACGGTATGCAGCTGACGGCAGTCAATACCGATGGTGGTGTATTAAAAGATAAAGGTCGGTATATCGACAAGATATCGGCGTTTCTGCCGGTGGGCTTTTATTACAAAACGTTCCATAAACCTAAATGGATGTTTCCATTCTGGGAAGACAAGATCCGTAAAGCGGCTGGTCTGGGGAAAGTCAATTTTAACTATCCGCGAATCACTCGCGCCAAACGCTATGCACATTGCGATGTGCTGGTCGTTGGAGCGGGGGCATCAGGACTATCTGCAGCTCTCGAAGCAGCTGATGCTGGCAGTCAGGTTATTCTGGTCGATGAAAATCGCAAAATTGGCGGTAGTTTGACCTATGACATGGCCGCTGACGTTAATACCGGTTCTTTGTTAAAACAGCTCACAGAAAATGTGCTCAATCATCCCAATATCCGGGTGATTGCGGATGCTTATGCGGGTGGTTACTACACTGACCATCTGGTTCCCATTGTTGAAAAACGCGGTATAACGAAAGTTCGTGCCGGATCGATCATTGTGGCCAGTGGCGTTTTTGAACAACCACCTGTATTTCGCTATAACGATCTACCCGGTGTGATGCTCAGCTCTGCGGCACAACGTCTTGTTAATCGTTATTCCGTTAAACCCTTTACAAAAGGCATAGTCGTTACCGCTAATGATTATGGTTATCGGGCGGCACTGGATCTGGCTGCTGCCAATGTGGAAATAGTTGCTGTTATTGATATGCGCCAGACGGGTGCTGATGGTGATTTGACAGCAAAAGTCAAACAGGCGGGTATCGCCGTGCATCTGGGCAGTTGTATTTACGAAGTGGTGCCGACATCTGACAAAATGGGTGTCAGTGCGGTTGTCGTCTGTGCTTATGATGAAGCCACCGCTGAAGCGGATCTTCATCAGCAAGTCGTATTGCATTGTGATGGTGTTGCGATGAGTGCTGGCTGGGCACCTGCAGCGGCTTTGCTTTATCAGGCCGGTACTCAGATGCGTTATGACGAGGCTGTTCAGCAGTTTGTACCAAATCAATTACCTGATGGTGTATTTGCTGCCGGTAAAGTGAACGGCATATTCGAACTTGAGCAACGGATGCAGGATGGCAAACGGGCAGGGGCTGAAGCGTCACGCTATCTTGGTAAAACGACTGTTTCGCCAGTTGAGGTTACCGCTCATCGTGGTAATTCCCCCAGCCATCCTTATCCGATTGTGAATCACCCCAAAGCTAAAAACTTTGTTGATTTTGATGAAGATATCCAGGTCAAGGATTTTATCAATGCGGCGAAGGAAGGTTTTGACAATATTGAGTTGATGAAACGGTTTACCACAGTGGGTATGGGGCCAAGTCAAGGCAAACATTCCAATATGAATGCCATTCGTATTCTGGCGCGTATCCGGGATTTACCCGTTGAAAAAATTGGTTCAACGACGGCAAGACCATTTTTCCATCCAACACCGATTGGTCACCTCGGGGGCCGTGGTTTTCATCCACATCGTCTGACTGCCATGCATGAGTGGCATGTGAAAGAAGGCGCAGTGATGATGGAAGCCGGTGTATGGATGCGTCCAGCTTACTATCTGCCTGCAGGCGTAAAAATATCCAACCAGCAGGCTGTGCAACAGGAAGCACTGGCGGTTCGCAAATCCGCTGGCATGATTGATGGCAGTACTTTGGGCAAAATCGAAGTTTTCGGCAAAGATGCTGCTGCGTTTCTGGAGCGTTTTTATACCGGCAAATTTGCCAGTCAGAAAGTCGGTAACAGCCGTATTGCAATGTTGCTGGATGAAGCCGGGGTCATTGTTGATGATGGTGTAGCAGTACGACTGGATCAAGACAAGTTTTATGTGTCTACCAACTCATCCAATGCCGCCACGGTTTACCGTGAAATGCAACGTAACCTGCAGCTTTGGGGCATGCAGGTCACGCTGGTCAACCTGACAGGCGTGATGTCTGCTATGACACTGGCTGGTCCTTCATCCCGTTCCATTCTCAGTGAAGTGACTGAGCTGGATTTGCTGGATGAGGCGTTTCCACAGGGCGCATATCGGGAAGCATTAGTAGCCGGGGTTAAAGCCAGAGTGATGCGAGTCGCGTTTGTCTCGGATCTGGCGTTTGAAATTCATGTCCCGTCCAGTGCCGGTTTACATGTCTGGCAGAAAATTATGGATGCGGGAAAAACCTATGGTATCCGTCCATTTGGTACCGATGCTCAGCGTCTGCTGCGTCTGGAAATGGGTCATCATTTAATTAGTCATGACACTGATGGCCTGACTAATCCGTTTGAAGCACATGCAGATTCATTGGTCGCAATGGATAAACCCTTCTTTATCGGCCAGCGCAGCCTGAAAATCCTGCAGAAAAAACCATTAAAGAAAAAACTGGTGAGGTTTGTCCTGGATAAGAATTTCAGTGAAATGCCCAAGGAATGCAATCTGGTGATTGAAAATGACGAGATTGCCGGCCGGGTAACCAGTATTTCTTTCAGTGAATATGTAAACCGGGTGATTGGCTTCGCCTTTGTGCTGCCTGAGCAGGCCAAGGCAGGGAATCAGTTTGCCATCCGCACTGATAGTGGACGGATGGAAATGGCTGAAGTAGTAGAAGACGCTTTTCTAAGTTTGAGTCAGGGTTAAGGAGTCGGCATATGCAAAATGTTGTATTACAAAGTTCAGTTGCGTTTGCCCAGACGTCTCTGAAACCTGAATTGGGTTTTATCAACGGTATGGCGATTGCGAATCGCTATGCGGATCCGGATGTGGAAAGTCGTCATGCGGCAAAACTGACGATCTGTGATGTCAGCTGCTTGTCACGTTTTGCTATCAAGGGGCCCGCCGCTGCTGATACCTTAAAGGCAAAAGGTGTCGAATTGCCTGCTTCAGCAAACAGCTGGAGTCGTCATGACGAGACACTGGTCATGCGCCTGGGTAGCAGTGAATTCCTGCTGGAAGATCCGATTGGTGTTCAGCAATGCAAAGGTTTGAGTGAACAGTTGCAAAGTGGCGATGGCGTTCATGTTGTTTTACGTAATGATGCGTCTTTTATTTTGAGTGGTGAGTTGCTTGATGAGCTACTGGCCCAGGTATGTGCAATTGATCTGAGCGGGCCAATGCTGGCTGACAATCGACTGGCGATGACCTCAATAGCAGGTGTCTCTGTGATTGTTCTCAGACAGGAAGTTGCAGGGCAGTCCCTGATGCGTCTCTGGTGCGATGGTACTTTTGGCGTTTATTTGTGGGAAACCCTGTTGGACATTATCAAAGAGTTAGGCGGCGGACCGGTTGGATTCAACCAGTTTTTCAATAGTAATTAAGTCACCCGTTGCTGAATAAATCAATCCAGAAGGCAAGCTATGAAATATGAACCTGAAACCAAACCTAGCCAGCCTATCACCGATAACCAGGAGCAAAAAGAGATGAAAACATTAGAACAGGCCGAACAATTTATTAAAGACAACAACGTCAAATATGTCCTAGCACAGTTTGTCGATATTCATGGCGTGGCCAAGGTTAAATCGGTCCCTTCTGCACATCTTAAAGACATCATTAAAACCGGTGCGGGTTTTGCCGGTGGTGCTATCTGTGGCATGGGTATCCAGCCAAACGGTCCTGATTACATGGCGATGGGTGATTTATCGACCTTGTCACTTATTCCATGGCAGCCTGGTTATGCAAGAGTTATCTGTAACGGACACGTCAATGGCGAACCCTATAACTTCGATTCTCGTGTTGTATTAAAAAATCAGATAAAGCGACTTGAAGCCCGTGGTTGGACGATGTTTACCGGTCTTGAACCTGAATTTTCGCTGCTCAAAAAAGATGAGTATGGTCACATTCATCCGTTTGAAGACAGCGACACGTTGCAGAAGCCCTGCTATGACTATAAAGGCATCACACGTCAGAGTGTCTTCCTGGAAAAACTGACTGAATCATTGATTGAAGTCGGTCTGGATGTTTATCAAATTGATCACGAAGATGCTAACGGTCAGTTCGAAATTAACTATACCTATGCAGACTGCCTGAAAAGTGCAGATGATTTCATTATGTTCAAGATGGCAGCCAGTGAGATTGCCAATGAATTGGGCATGATTTGTACCTACATGCCAAAACCCTTCAGTAACCGTCCCGGTAATGGTATGCATCTGCATATTTCGATTGGTGATGGTGAAAAATGTCTGTTCCATGATGACAGTGATCCGGCCGGACATGGCCTGAGCAAGATGGCTTACCATTTTATGGCTGGTCTGCTGGCACATGCCCCGGCATTGTGTGCCTTAGCAGCCCCCACCGTTAACTCATACAAACGTCTGGTGGTAGGTCGTTCTTTATCGGGTGCAACCTGGGCCCCGGCTTACATCACTTATGGCGATAACAATCGCTCTACCATGGTGCGTATTCCTTACGGCCGCATTGAAATGCGACTACCGGATGGCTCATGCAATCCTTACCTGACCACGGCGGCGATTATTGCTGCAGGTCTCGATGGTGTTGAAAGAGAGCTCGATCCGGGCGAGGGTCACAACACCAACCTTTATGACCTCAGCCCGATGGAGTTGAGAGAAAAAGGTATCAATATCTTACCTCAGAATTTGCATGAAGCATTGCTGGCACTTGAAAAAGACAGTGTCGTTAAGGGGGCTTTGGGCGAAGGACTGGCAAATGAGTTTTTGGAATTGAAACACATGGAATGGGTGGAATATATGCGGCATGTCTCTGACTGGGAAATTGATCGTTACGCTGAATTTTATTAAGCAGCTGACTAGTTAGAATTTTTAGGAGAAATCTAATGTGTGGAATTGTTGGTCTTTATTTAAAAAATGATAAATATCAAAGTCGATTGGGTGAGTTGTTTGCCCCAATGATGATTGCGATGACAGAACGTGGTCCTGATAGTGCCGGTTTTGCCATTTATGGTGATGCCGTCGAGTCAGGTATCAAATTCACCCTGCGTCATGAAGATGAAAATTATGACTGGGAAGCTTTGGCCAAAGCGATTGAAGAAGCCTTGGTTACTAAAGTTGATTGGTTTCAGAACAATAAAGTTGCTGTTTTCAAAGTGGAAGCTGACGCTGATTTGGTCGAGAACTATCTGCGTGAAAACCATCCGGATGTGTTGATTATGAGTGCCGGTAGTTCGATTGAAATCCTCAAGGAAGTCGGCCTGCCAGAACGTATTGTGAATATGTTCAATCTGGACAAGATGCAAGGTTCACACATTATTGGCCATACCCGTATGGCGACTGAATCAGCGGTGACCATGGCGGGAAGCCATCCGTTTTCAACTGGGATGGATCTGTGTCTGGTGCATAACGGTTCTTTGTCTAACCACAACCGTATGCGTCAGGAACTGAAACGCAATGGTATTCATTTTGATACCGAGAATGACACTGAAGTGGCAGCGGGTTATCTGACCTATCGTTTGCAACAGGGTGATTCTTTGCATCAAGCCCTGGAAAACGCTTTAAAAGAGTTAGATGGTTTCTACACATTTACCATCGGTACTAAAGACGGATTTGCAGTGGTGCGTGATCCTGTTGCCTGCAAACCGGCGGTCATTGCAGAAACCGATGACTATGTGGCGATGGCGTCGGAATATCAGGCATTAACGACCTTACCTGGCATTGAAAACGCCAAAGTTTGGGAACCGGAACCGTCAACTATCTACGTTTGGGAACGTGGTAGTAACTGATCAGAAGTGCTTAAGGGGAACACAATGAAAACAATTGATTTAGCAAAAGAGACGGTACGTGATTTGAATCAGGCCTTACATGATCAGGCCTCAGCATGCACCGAAACAGAATGGGAAGTGCTTAACCCTAAAGGACAGCACAATCTGGCTGTTGGCGTTGACCAGAAACTGAAAATCGATATCAAGGGGCATGCCGGTTATTACTGTGGTGGCATGAATAAAGAAGCCGATATCGTGATTCATGGTAGTGCCGGTCAAGGCGTGGCTGAAAATATGATGTCAGGCAGTGTACGCGTGAAAGGCAATGCCTCTTCATCTGCTGGCGCGACCTCAATCGGTGGGCTGTTGGTGATAGAAGGTGATGCCGGTTCACGATGCGGTATTTCCATGAAAGGTTCGGATATTGTCGTGACCGGTAGTGTCGGCCACATGAGCTGTTTTATGGGGCAGGCAGGTACGCTGGTGGTTTGCGGAGATGCTGGTGATGCGTTGGGTGATTCATTGTATGAAGTTCACATTTACGTTAAAGGCCAAGTGAAGTCATTGGGTGCGGACTGCGTCGAGAAAGAGATGAGACCTCAGCATATTGAAGAGCTTATTGAGCTGTTTGAACGCGCTGGTATCAAGGAAGATCCCCACGCTTTCAAACGTTATGGTTCTGCGCGCCAACTATACAACTTCAAAGTCGATAACGCTTCGGCGTATTAATGCTGATTTTACGAGGAATCTATTATGAGCGAGAAAACAAAATATACTACTGAACTCCGTGAGTCAGCGACTTTTGATCGGGCGACTATGTCCGAAATACGTCGGGCAGCGGATACCGGCATCTACGATATCCGTGGTTGGGGTGCGAAACGCAAATTACCGCATTTTGATGATTTGTTATTCCTGGGCGCGAGTATGTCGCGTTATCCACTGGAAGGTTATCGTGAAAAATGTAATACCCAGGTCACATTGGGCACCCGTTTTGCCAAAAAACCGATCGTTATCGAAACGCCGGTCACCATTGCCGGTATGAGTTTTGGTGCCTTATCTGCCAATGCGAAAGAAGCGTTGGGTCGTGGTGCTTCTGCAGTGGGCACATCAACAACGACCGGTGACGGTGGTATGACGCCGGAAGAACGTGGTCAGTCCAGTAAACTGGTCTATCAGTACCTGCCATCACGTTATGGTATGAACCCCGATGACCTGCGTAAAGCGGATGCTATCGAAGTGGTCTTGGGACAAGGTGCCAAACCCGGTGGTGGTGGCATGTTATTAGGGCAGAAAATTACCGAACGTGTTGCCAAAATGCGTACCTTGCCGATGGGTGTTGACCAACGCAGTGCCTGTCGTCATCCAGACTGGACCGGCCCGGATGATTTAGCGATCAAGATCCTTGAATTACGCGAAATCACTGACTGGCAGGTGCCTATCTATATCAAAGTTGGTGCGACTCGTACTTACTATGATGTGAAGCTGGCAGTGAAAGCCGGTGCTGATGTCATTGTTGTTGATGGTATGCAGGGTGGTACAGCGGCAACCCAGGAAGTCTTTATCGAACATGTCGGTATTCCGACTATGGCGGCAATTCCTCAAGCGGTTCAGGCGCTGCAGGAAATGGGTATGCACCGTAAAGTACAGCTGATCGTTTCCGGTGGTATCCGTAACGGTGCCGATGTAGCCAAGTGTATGGCTTTGGGTGCAGATGCAGTGGCTATTGGTACAGCCGCCTTGATCGCCCTGGGATGTAACGATCCTAAATATGATGAAGAGTTTAAAGCCATTGGCTCAGCGGCCGGTTTTTATGATGATTATCATGAAGGTCGCGATCCAGCCGGTATTTCCACTCAGGATCCGGAATTGAGTAAGCGTTTGGACCCTGTCGAAGGTGGACGCCGTATCGCTAACTATTTGCGTGTACTGACGTTAGAAGCACAAACGCTGGCACGCGCCTGTGGCAAAAATGATATGCGTAATCTGGAACCTGAAGATCTGGTGGCCTTAACAGTAGAATCCGCTGCAATGGCGAGGGTTCCACTGGCAGGTACAAACTGGATTCCAGGGAATAATATGGGTTAATAATTAATCGGTATTTTGTAGTTCATCAGAACAGGACCAGTGCTATGGTGTTTAATTAATTTGGATAAACTTACCCCGTTATCTTAATTATTATGACGCTATAGTATTGGTCCTTTTTTTATGTGTATATGAGTAATTTATTAGTTAGAAATAACTAAATATTTAAATTAAGTGATTTTGCTTTGTTTTTTATAGGTTTGTATTTATTTTTAAAGCAGGTTTTTCTGAGGCGATTATTCGTTGTTTTTATATATGTTTAGTTATGTGCTTTTTTTGTAATTATTTAGCTTAATCTTTCCAGTCTGATATTATCTCTCCCTCCAATTTTCACCTCATAGTATGTTATTTGATATTGTTATTTAACATATTGTTTTGTATCCACATTGTGATAATTTTTATAGTTGTCAGATAAAACTTCATCTCATTTTATTCCCTCAAGTTATATGCAGGAAAATTCAGTTTATTTTGCGCAAAAGTAACATAAATATAAATATTTTCATTGAGTATAAGAACTAATATATTTAATTTTTACGGTTTGTTTTGTTGTGGAATTTAAGCTTGTCCCCAGTGTTTTTGTAAAGAAATAAACGCCTACCACCTTAGGGGTACACCATTTAGAGTATTCCTTTTTTAAAAACTAATACGTTAGTGTCGATCATGGCATTAAATTTTGTTTATAACTTTTAATGACTATGTGATTCTCTACTTAATATAAGAGTAGGGATATGTTTAATAAAAAGGCGTAAGCCACAACTCGTTTTACTGAAGTGTTCTGTCGGTGAGGATGATTACCGCTCAAAGAAAACATAAAGTAAAACAGACATTTGGAGGAGAGAGCCGATGGGTACTGAGTTAGGCGGTTTAATAACGATATTTACTGAGTTTTACTACTGGGTAACGGTAGTAATGATGTTTTTGATACATGTAGGATTATGTGCATACGAGGTAGGAGCCACCCGACGTAAGAACATTAACCAGACAATCATACGGCACGTTATGGTGCTGGCACTGGTGACGATTACCTGGTTTTTGTTTTCGTGGTGGATGTATTGGGCCTTCAATGCGGGTCCGGGAATATTCGGCCCATTAATCAGTAATGACTTTACTGCGGCTGCATTACCGTGGTCTGAGTCTATGGGACCTAATCTTTCAGACAATATAAGTGGTGTGTTCTGGGCAGCCTTCCTGTTGTTCTCATGGACAGCCGCTGCGATTGTTTCCGGGGTGGCAATTGAACGGGTAAGAACCGGTGCGTTTCTGGTTATTGCTGTACTGGTCGGTTCAGTGACCTGGGTAATCGATGCTTCTTGGGGCTGGCATGCAGAAGGCTGGATGGTGCAGTTGATGGGCTATCATGATGCCTATGCCTCCGGTGTTATTCATGGTGTGGCTGGTGGTGCCTGTCTGGCATTGGCCATTGTTTTGGGACCCCGTATTGGTAAGTTCGGACCAAATGGTGAAATCCGTGACATTAAAGGTCACAACCCATGGTTATCCTGTTTCGGTCTGCTGCTTATCTATGCCGGGTTCTGGGGCTTTTATGCTGCCTGCAATATTCCCATCATTGATATCGGTACAGAAGGTGCATTGCGGATGGGAACGACCAATATCTATCTGATGCCAACGACGCTTTCAGCCATTACATTCAATTTCATCATGTCACTGACTGGTGGTTTGATGGCGGGTTATATGGTGAGTCGTGGTGATCCGTACTGGACGCTTTCACTGGGTCTGGCCGGTATTATTGCGGCGTCTGCAGGTAATGATCTGTATCACCCGATACAAGCCATGTTTATTGGTGCCGTCGCAGCCGTTATTGCCTACAAACTGCATTTCTGGGTGGAACGTCGTTTCAAACTTGACGATCCAGTCGGTGCCGTAGCGGTGCACGGTTATGCCGGTACTTTCGGGGTAATTGTTGCTGGCTTTATGTTATGGGGCTATCCAGCTGCCGCGCCGATTGATCTGAGTGGCTGGTGGGTAGAGAGTGTTGGCTGGTTTGGTGTAACTGAAGACGGTTACCCGGCTGTTAATCCACTGGGCAACCTGATCGGTGCATTTATTATGTTCGGTCTGTTGGGTTTCTTGCCCACATACCTGCTGGCCAAGCTGTTCCAGAAAATGGGTATTCTGCGTGAGCCACGTGAGGTTGAATTGGCTGGTGCTGATACCTATCGGGGGCTGGATATGTACCCATATTTTGCCAAGACCGAATCTGAGTTCGAAACTGTTGAAAGACAGTACATCAATAAATAACTGAATAGGAGAGACTATTATGTCTACAGGAATCAGTTCATGGGCCAATCCTGACACGATTGGGGCTATTTATCCCTTTGTTGGCAGCGAAATGTTGCTGACCATTGCCGGGGTGGTTTTCTGGATCTGGTGGCACATTAAACAGATCCGTGACGAGAATCGCGAACTGGCTGAAGCCGCTGCGGCACATCGCAGTGCCGGTCTGGACAAGGTTATGGAGCAGCATCGGGGAATATCACCGGTTGCTTCTGACTGACAGGCGGTATCACGTTCGGGGGTGACAGTGTCACCCCATTTTGACCCGGCCTCGTGCCGGGTTATTTTTTTTCTTTACTTTCAGATAATTACCTTACTGATGGTTATATTCGGTCAACTGAATTTACTACCAAAGGAGTACTTACAGTGAGCAGTTTTCCGAGTGGTATGCCTCAGTTAAGCTTTCTGACAGAGTCGTGGTTTTGCAGTAACAGTTGATGGTGACCGGGTTTAAAGTGGCCAAGGTTTGTTGAGCTTGCATATCAACAGGCCCTAATGATTAAGGAGTAATACTTCTTTGGAATTGTTCGGCCCCTTGCACAACGAGATAATTTAATCGTAGCTGAATGAGAGGGTGTTATTCAGTTTCAACGGTTCTCCTCGACCCGTTCTCTTTGTTGAGACGTTTGGGTGGATCATGCCAGACAGCAAAATCAGCAGTTTTTTGTTTTCAAAGGCAGATCCACCTTTTTTTTTGAGGAAGACAACAGGTGATTGACCAGCAATCCAAACACAGAAGGATAGATCGATGAACCTACCCCTGCATATTCAACTGGAAGATGTTCAGAATACGCCAGATAAACGCTGCTTAATCATCGATAGAGTCGGCATAAAATCTTTGCGTTACCCCATATTTTTTCAAAGTGATGCGGATGAAGCACCAGTGCGTGTGGTGGCCGATTTCAATATGTATGTAAAGTTGCCTCATGATGTCAAAGGCACACATATGTCACGTTTCATCGAGCTGCTGGAAACGCCTGACCTGGTTATGTCCACTGAGAGTATTGCAGACTTCATGAACACCATGCTGACTCAGCTTGAGGCTGACAGCGGTCATCTGGAAATGCAGTTTCCGTTTTTTATTCGAAAGCAGGCACCGGTTTCCGGCGTCAGCAGTATGATGGATTACGATGTCACGCTGATTGCCAATATGCAGGAAACACTAAGCCTCAAACTTAAAGTCGCGATTCCGGTCACCAGCCTGTGTCCCTGCTCGAAAAAAATCTCCGAATATGGTGCGCATAATCAACGGTCAATGATTACCGTGACGGCCGAGTTGAATCAGATCATTAGCCTCAAATCGCTGATTGAGCAAATTGAACAACAGGCTTCCAGTGAGCTGTACGGTTTACTCAAACGGCCGGATGAAAAGTTTGTCACGGAGTATGCCTACGACAATCCCAAATTTGTTGAAGATCTGGTGCGTGATGTGGCTGCTTCGCTGAATAGCTGCGACGCCATTGTCGATTACATTATTGAATGTGAAAACTTTGAATCCATTCATAACCATTCGGCTTATGCCATGTTGCAGAAAAACAGGTGATCGCTATGAACTATCCTTTAGAACCTTTACGTTTCCCCGGTTCACAACAGCCTGTGATTTCGCCGGTTGAGGAAATAATTGACGAAATACGTCAGGGCAGAATGGTGATCCTGATCGATGACGAAGATCGGGAAAATGAAGGCGACATTGTGATTGCTGCCGATGCCGTTACAGCGGAACATATCAACTTTATGGCACGTTATGCCCGGGGTCTGATTTGTCTGACATTGACCGAAACACGCTGTCGCCAGCTGGATTTGCCTTTAATGGTCAAACATAACCGGGCGCAGTTAAGTACCAATTTCACCGTATCCATCGAAGCAGCGGAAGGTGTGACCACCGGGATTTCTGCTGCAGACCGTGCCCGAACCGTTCAAGCGGCTGTGGCGGCAAATGCTACCCCAACGGATATTGTCCGGCCCGGGCATATTTTTCCCCTGATGGCACAACCCGGTGGCGTATTGGCTCGTGCTGGTCATACGGAAGCGGGTTGTGACGTTGCCGCGATGGCTGACAGAACGCCTGCCTCAGTGATCTGTGAGATTATGAATGAAGACGGCAGTATGGCGAGGTTGCCGGACTTGCAAAACTTTGCCCGTGAGCATGGTCTGAAAATTGGCACGATAGCGGACTTGATTGCCTACCGGCATCAGACAGAAACCTTGATTGAACGTAAAAGCAGTCGACGAATCGAAACGGTTTTTGGCGAATTTGAGCTAATCGGTTACCGGGATATCACTACTGATAAAACGCATCTGGCGCTGGTGCACGGTGAACCGGCCAAAAGGTCCAGTGCACTGGTTCGGGTACATGAACCGGTTTCAGTGATTGAGTTGCTTGATGCTGGCAGGCATTCACATAGCTGGAGTGTCTATGAATCAATGCAGAAAATTTCCCGTGAAGGAGCCGGTGTCATTGTCCTGTTGCGTCGCGATGAGTCTGAAAATGACATCCTGCGACAGATCAGTAGTCCGGATTCCTTGCCTGCAGCAACTATTGAGTTGAAAGATTATGGTATCGGCGCACAGATCCTGCTGGATCTTGGTATTACCCGTATGCGCCTGATGACCCGCCCACGCAAGATCCATAATTTGACAGGATTTGGTCTGGTAGTGGATGACTATGTATTACCTGAAAAGTCTGAGCAGGGGATGGATGCTGTTCTGGCAGAACTGATGCAGGCGTTGTAGGGAAACTTAATGTCTTCAATATCGCTGGATAAAGCACTGCATAATCATTTTCAACGCAGCCAGCGTTGGGGATTTACCTGGGCTTTATGGACCGCTGTTCTCTGGGGGGCATGGTATGTCCCGGGTACAGCGATGTGGTACGAAGAGCCCTTCGTCAGTATCAATAACGGTGACCACGGCATGCGTCTGGCCGCCACGGCCGTGATGACCTGGATTCATGCGGTAGTGGTGTTGCTGTTTCTGGTGATCTGGAATGGTATGCTGGGTAAGCTGAAGGATTATGGCCGCACCATCATGCGTTTCAGGCGCATTTCAAAATGGTATGCATTGGCTTCCTTGTGTGGTGGTCCGATGGCCATTTTCGGTTCCTATATGGCCATGGGCTATGTCGGTCCGGTGTTCGCCGCGATTACTTCATTGTTTTACCCCGTGGTAGGGGCGCTGATTGCACGACTCTGGTATCACGAAAAAATCTCCGGCCGCGCAGCACTGGGCATGGCGATTATTATCATGGGCGGCGTGGTGATATACGGTCCCGGGCTGTTCGGTGAAATTGATATCAGTGAAAACTATGCCTGGCTGGGTTATGTCGGGGGCATCATGTCAGCCATTGGCTGGGGGGCCGAAGGTGCCGTAGCGTCACGGGCGATGGATGTCACTGATCCTGATGTCGGTATACAGTGCCGTTTCAGTTTTGAAATTCTGTTCTGGGGTGTTCTGGTATTGCCGATGATCTTTCTGCTGACTGATTTGCCGATTGTGACGTTGCTGGTGGACATGCTGACCAGTCAAATGGTGATGATCTGGATGGTTTTGGCATCGATTTGTCATGCTTATTGCTACACCGCTTTTTATAAGAGTTTTTCACTGATTGGCGTTGGTCGGGGTGAGGCCATAGGTAACTTATATGGGGTATTTGCGGTGATTTTTGTCATGGTATTTACGCTGGATTTACCTGAATGGTATTTTGTTGTGGGTTTGATTCTGACGGTGACTGGCAGCTTTGTTATGTTCCGTGAGCCGGCAGAGAATATTTCAACCCTGCGTGAGGTGGAAACATGAAACTGCCACAAAAAGGGTTTCTGCTGGTGACACTTAGTCAGCACCAAAGTCTGTGGGATTATGAACTGATCAATCAGGCAATAGCGGAGTATGGGCTGAAGGGTAACTACTGGATAAACCATTTCAGCATTGCTTTAGATGAGCTGGCCTCAGCAGGACTTATTACCCGTATCGGCCATCGGCTTGACGATGGCAGTTTTATCGCCAGGGACCGTTTACAGTTTGAATTCGCTCTCTCAGATTTTGGACGAGAACGTATGTTTGATACCGGCCTTTTAGATTCGAATGCTTCATCGGGAGAGTTTATCAATGACTGAATTCTGGGGTTATCCGTATGCAGATATACTGGCTTTTGTGTTCATATTTGCAATAAGTCTGGCTGCTCTGTTGTGTGCAAGGATCTTTGTCAAAACCTATTGATGCGTTTAAATGCAGCAAGCTATTTAACTACCACCTTGGGTGTACACCAAAAGGTGTGTTGCCATCCCATGTCTTAAGCAATCATATTGTTGCGAGTTACTACTAATCATACGGCTTTAGAACCGTAGTCGTCACAAAAACAAGGGTAAACAGGTGAAGGAGCCTTCAGGTACTGCCAATGTGACAGCAGTTGATTTTCTGGTTGAGAATGGAACCGATTCATCCACCTTGCACAGACGAATCACCTGGACCGGGGCCTTCTGGGTGGCCAGTGGTGTGCCGGCGCTTGTGCTGTTTTCTATGGGGGCTGTGGCAGCGACGGTTGGCAAGCCAGCCTGGCTGATATGGATTATTTCTATCAGTTTCGGCTTTCTGCAAGCTTTCACTTATGCCGAAATCGCCGGGCTGTTTCCGCATAAAACCGGTGGCGCATCGGTTTACGGTGCCGTGGCCTGGATCAGGTATATCAAGTTTATCGCGCCGATATCGGTATGGTGCAACTGGATAGCCTGGGGACCCGTACTGGCGATTGGTTCAGGTTTGGCCGCCGGTTATATTCTTTCTGCCCTGTTTGCACCCGATGCCGTTATCAATAGCTGGCAAATCACGCTGGTCGATTTGTCCTATCTCAAAAATGGTCTGAGTTTACGGATCAATGCCACCTTTATTATCGGCAGTACATTGATGCTGCTGGTTTTTGCCATCCAGAACGGTGGCATACTTCGCTCGGCTCGAGCGACCATGATTTTTGGTTTGACGGGTTTGTTGCCGTTGTTAATGGTTGGTCTGGTACCCCTTATTACCGGGGACTTACCGTTATCCAATATCACACCCTTAACGCCACTGGCCTACGACTCGATTGGCAATGTTATCGAAGGTGAATGGAATCTTGATGGTTGGGAGCTGATGGCCGGTGGTTTGTTTCTCGCCGCATGGTCAACCTATGGATTTGAAACAGCGGTCTGCTATACGCGGGAATTCAAAAATCCCAAAAGCGATACCTTCAAGGCCATCTTTTTTTCGGGTTTATTGTGTATTGCGGTATTTACACTCGTACCACTGGCCTTTCAGGGGCACCTGGGACTGGGACAACTGGTAGAGCGGGAAACACTCAATAGCGCGGGTCAGGTTGTGGCACCGGCAGTTTATGATGGCATGTTATCGGCAGAAATCTACAGTGGCATGGGAGTCGCAAACGTACTGGCGGGTATTCTGGGAGGGGACAGTATGTTTGCCAATATGTTTGTGGTCATGCTGGTGCTCGCATTATTGCTGTCAGTGATGACGACCATGGCGGGCTCCTCACGCACCCTGTATCAGGGATCTATTGACGGACTGCTGCCGCGGTATCTGTCAAAGGTCAATGAGCAGGGCGCCCCGACGGCTGCGATGTGGACCAATCTGATTGTCAATCTGTTGTTACTGAGCATGTCGGATTATGTATTTTTGCTGGCTGCTTCGAATGTGGGCTATATCATTTTCAATTTCCTCAATCTCAATGCCGGCTGGATACATCGTCTGGATAGGCCAAATTGGGAAAGGCCTTATCGTGCTCCAACGATATTGATAGTGATTGGCACCATTTTGTCTTACGTCAATCTGGTGCTGATGGGCATGGGGGCAAATGTATGGGGAAAGGGAACGTTGATGAGTGGGATTCTGCTGGCATTGTTAGTGGTTCCGGTTTTCATCTGGCGTCATTATCTGGTGGATAAAGGCATATTTCCGAAAGCGATGCGGGAAGATATGTCCCTCGATGAAAATGGTAAAAATATAATTTGTCGGGCAGGTATCCTGCCTTATCTGGTATTGCTGTTCGGTATTCTTATTGTGTATTTCAGCAGTGTGCTGGTGGCTGATTAACAGTGAAAAGGCTCAGCAGGCTTTTCCAGCATAATAATTAAATAATCTGACTCAAACGCATGGCATTGCAGTGTTGGTCTTCATCAAGGCCATAGCTGACAGCCCATCTGCTGTCTTGGGCAGAGTAACTACTTCGCTCAAAGTTCTCATACTTCCTAGGTGGTAACACATCAGGAGAATTGTTGTGGCCTCTGGCAAGGCTGAAAATAAGCTTGCCCGAACTCACAATAATGGAGAACATGATATGGCACGCGATCCCAAGCACGATATCTTATTTGAACCGATTCAGATCGGTCCTAAAACACTTCGAAACCGTTTTTATCAAGTACCACACTGTATCGGTGCTGGTTCAGATAAACCCGGCTTCCAGGCCGCCCATCGTTCATTGAAAGCTGAAGGTGGCTGGGCGGCGATGAATACAGAATATTGCTCTATCCATCCTGAATCTGACGACACCATGCGTTTGTCAGCCCGTATCTGGGATGAAGGCGATGTACGCAATCTGAAAGCCATGACGGATGAAGTCCATAAACATGGCGCTCTGGCTGGTGTCGAACTCTGGTACGGCGGTGCGCATGCCCCTTGTCTGGAAAGCCGGGCAACCCCAATGGGCCCGAGCCAGATAGCATCAGAATTTGAAACCCTGAGCTATTGTAAAGAAATGGATCTGAGCGACATTCAACGGGTCCAGCAATACTATGTAGATGCAGCTTATCGCTCACGCGATGCCGGTTTTGACATTATTTATGTCTATGGTGCGCACTCTTACTTACCACTGCAATTTTTAAATCCTTATTACAATAAAAGAACTGACCAATATGGTGGTTCATTAGAAAACCGGGCACGTTTTTGGCTTGAAACATTAGAAAAAGTACGTAATGCCGTTGGCAGTGATTGTGCCATTGCGACTCGTTTTGCCGTGGATACCCTGTATGGGCCGGGACAAATCGAAGTTGAAGAAGATGGTATGAAGTTCATTCAGATGGCTGATCCGCTGGTGGACTTATGGGATGTGGATGTCGGTGATATCGCTGAATGGGGCGAAGATGCCGGTCCATCACGGTTCTATCAGCAGGGCCACCAGGTTCCCTGGACCAAATTCGTTAAAGAAGTTTCCAAAAAACCAGTACTGGGTGTAGGCCGCTTTACCGATCCGGAAAAAATGACTGAGATCGTCACCAAAGGCTATGCCGATATTATTGGTGCGGCACGTCCGTCTATCTCTGATCCGTTCCTGCCGAAGAAAATTGAAGAAGGCCGTTACGACGATATCCGTGTTTGTATCGGCTGTAATGTGTGTATTTCCCGTTGGGAAATCGGTGGCCCGCCAATGATCTGTACGCAGAATGCCACAGCAGGTGAAGAGTATCGTCGCGGCTGGCATCCGGAAAAATTCAAGAAAGCCACTTCCTCTGATTCAGTATTGGTTGTTGGCGCGGGTCCTTCAGGTGCTGAAGCGGCACGCGTACTGATGGAACAAGGCTATGTAGTTCACGTATACGATACGGCTGAAAAAGTCGGTGGTCATCTGAATCAGATTGCGTCGTTACCGGGGCTGGGCGAGTGGGGATATCACCGTGATTATCGTGAAACCCAGCTGCAGAAACTGGTCAAGAAAAACAAAAACAGTGTGTTGGCGTTGGGGCAAAAAGCACTGACGGCTGATGACGTACTGGAATATGGTGCAGAAAAAGTGATTATTGCCACCGGTGCCAAATGGCATACCAATGGTGATAACTGCCTGACCCATGAAGCCATACCGGGCGCAGATGCCTCTTTACCGGATCAGTTAACCCCTGAACAGGTCATGTCGGGTGAAAAGAAAATCGGCAAGCGTGTCGTTATTCTGAATGCGGATAGTTATTTCATGGCACCAAGTCTGGCTGAAAAACTGGTCAATGACGGTCATGAGGTCACCATCGTGTCCGGTGTGCATCTGGCGAAATATATGGAATTCACTCTGGAATATCCAAATATGATGCGTCGTCTGCATGAACTGCATATCGAAGAAATCGGTAATCATTTCTGCAGCCGCATTGAACCGGGCCGTCTGGAAATTTACAACATGTGGGGTGATGGTTCCCGTCGCAGCTACCGTGGACCGGGTAAATTGCCACGTGATGAGAACAAAACACATCGCTGGCTTGAGTTTGATTCTCTGGTACTGGTCACGGGTCGTAAATCTGATAACAAGCTTTATCAGGAACTCAAAGCGCGTGAAAGTGAATGGGCGGAGAACGATATCAAAGGCGTGTATCTGATTGGTGATGCTGAAGCACCACGATATATCGCAGATGCCACCTTTACCGGTCATCGTGTTGCTCGTGAGATTGAGTCTGAAAATCCTCAATTCCCATTGCCATACAAGCGCGAAACAATTGCCTGGGGCACACCGCATATGCCGGGTGGTAACCATGAAATTGAGTACAAGATCTAAATAGCAGGAACCGGTTGTGTGCTGTCCATGTTGGCAGCACACATTCCGCTTGCTCAACCACTATGTATTTCCCAGGAAAGTAGGTGTGTCATGAATGAAGCACATGAAATTACACGTATTCTGTTTGAAGACTTTTCAAACTGGTCAATTTATCTTTTCTACGTAATTGGCTATACCGCTATCGGTATATTCCTTTACGGTGTTTATGTGCAGATTCGCAAGTATCGCCGCGGTAAGCCTGATGCTTCCTGGGGTGAGTTTTTTGCACGCTTTGCAGATATGTTCAAGACCATGGCAACGCATCGCACCCTGAAACGACGTGATAAGTCAGCGGGTCGGGCACATGCACTGATATTTTTCGGCTTTGTGCTGCTGTTTATCGGCACAGCCACGATTACCCTCGAATACGACATTCTGGAACCCCTGTTTGGGATCACGTTCTGGTATGGCGACTTCTATCTGTGGTTTTCATTGATTCTGGATCTGGCTGGTGTTGGCCTGATTGCCGGCCTGATTTATATGATGTATCGCAGAAAATGGTTAAAGCTGCCCAAGCTTGACTATGCCCGTCCGGATCGTGAACCCGGCGATCCGGATTATGATCGTAGCGGCTACCGCCGTGAAGACTGGGCTTTTTTATGGGCGCTTATCCTCATTGGTTTTACCGGCTTTTTACTGGAAGCGGCACGACTGGTCTGGTTAAGTGATACCGCGACAGTCTGGGATTATCGCTGGTGGTCACCCATCGGTGCGCTGATGGCGCATATGATGATGGGGCTGGGCATGGGCGCAGAAGCTGCAGGCAATTTCCGCCTGGGATTGTGGTGGTTTCACGGTGTATTGGCTTTGGCCTTTATCGCGCTGATTCCTTATACCAAGGTCAAACATATCTTTACCGCTTCAGGCTCGCTGATGTTCCGTGATCCGATGGCCGGTAAGCGTTTGCCGAGTGTTCCCGAAGATCAGGAAGATATTGGTATCAAAACCATTACAGATCTTACCTGGAAACAGTTACTTAATCTGGATGCCTGTACCAAATGTGGCCGTTGTCACGAAGCCTGTCCGGCCAAT
The DNA here is from genome assembly GCF_002341635.1 of Methylophaga sp. UBA2496. Taxonomy (NCBI): domain Bacteria; kingdom Pseudomonadati; phylum Pseudomonadota; class Gammaproteobacteria; order Thiotrichales; family Piscirickettsiaceae; genus Methylophaga; species Methylophaga sp. UBA2496. Next base: position 479,847 of record NZ_DDOK01000003.1, read on the forward strand.
GCGGTTGGTGCACCGTTATCACCACGGGATGTGATTCTGTCTCTGCGTGAGTTTGCCAATAAATCATTGCAATCCAAGGAACTGCCTGAAAAAGCAGAGCTGGATGTGCATGGCAAGGATGTGGGACAGGTGTTTATGGAAACGCTGTGGTCCTGCAGAACCTGTCTTGCCTGTGTGGAAATCTGTCCGGTTGCGGTTGAGCATGTGCCAATTATTGTGCAAATGCGTCGTAAGCTGGTGGATGAGGGAAATATGGAACCCATACTGCAGAAAACCATGCAGTCAATCCACAAAAACGGCAACTCGATGAATGAATCGAAACGTAAACGTCCACGCTGGACCAAGGAATTGCCGTTCACTATTAAAGATGCCCGTAAAGAACCGGTTGATGTGATGTGGTTTGTCGGTGACTACGCGTCTTTTGATCCGCGTAACCAGGTGGTGACCCGTTCTTTTGCCAGGTTAATGAAGCAGGCGGGAGTTGATTTTGGCTTGCTATATGAGGCTGAAATGAATGCTGGTAATGATGTGCGCCGGGTCGGTGAAGAAGGACTCTATGAGTTCCTGGCCAATGCCAATATCAGTACTCTGGAAAAATGCGATTTCAACTCGATTGTGACCACCGATCCACACTCATTCAACACGATTCGTAATGAGTACCCGGATTTTGGTGGTGAATTTGAGATTCAGCATTACACCACATTGCTCAAACAGCTATTTGAACAGGGCAAACTCAAACTCAGTAAAAAACTGGATTACCGCGTCACCTTCCATGACCCATGTCATCTTGGCCGTTACAACAAAGGCTATGACGCACCACGTGAACTGATCAAACTGCTTGGCTGTGAGTTGATCGAGATGGACCGTAATCGTGACAACTCCTTCTGCTGTGGTGCGGGTGGTGGTCGTATCTGGATTCCGGATCCGGTCGGCATTGAAAAGCCGTCAGAGAACCGCATGCGTGAAGCCGCAGAAATTGAAGAGCTTGATGTGTTTATCGTGTCATGTCCGAAAGATCTGACCATGTTTGAAGATGCACTGAAAACAGCAGGATATGAAGGCAAGTTTGTGGTGAAAGAACTGATTGAACTGGTCAACGAATGCGTCGAGTTTGATGAAGCAGAGGTCATCGATGCCGATGTTGTTTCCGCCTGATATCAGCCTGCCGAATAGTGCCGATGCACTGATTGACTGTGTGATAAACAGTGGTGATCTGCATAGCGCGGCGGCCGTGTATGAACTGGCTCAGGGCGAGAAGAAAAAACAGTTACGCGATTTACTCTGTGAGGAACGGCGTAATACATTGCTGCTGGCCCGTTGGGAGCATACACCCGCGGCAGTCCTGCAAATGCTGGCAGAGATTGATGATGAAACCGTCAGATTAAGACTGGATAAGAATCCTGCCAGTCGCGCCGGTACGCTGAACACGATTTACAAAAACAGTGGTCACGACCGGCAGTTGCTCTGTCTGTTGACGCAGCATGCACATAGCTCATCGACATTATTGAATCGTCTGGCAATGAGCGAGGATGATATACCGATCCTCAAATCCATTGCTGCACATCCAAATACCGATGCCAATACACTGATGTGCCTGGAAAAGCATTATCCCGGCATGTTTGATAATGAACTGGCGGTTCATGCAGAAACGCCGACGGAGTTGCTTGAAACGCTGTACCAGCGTGGCAACTGCTTTATCCGATCTGCCGTGGTCTCACATATACGCTGTCCTGAGCATTTGTTGGATTCAGCATTTAATGAGACGGATACAACCATTTTACGTCACCTGGCAGCGAACCCAAGGTTAGACTCGGAAAAACTGGCTGTTCTGGCTCAACATGATGATGTCAGTGTGCTTCGTACTCTGGCTGGCAACCCATCATTAGGTGCTGAACTGGCCAATCAGATGATCCAAAACAGCTCCAATAGTGTGCGTCGTACTCTGGCCAGTCGAACGGACCTGACGGCTGAAAATCTGCAACGACTGGTTGATGATGATGACCATTGGGTCAGACAGTGGGTAGCCCGTCATCCGAAGTTGCCTGATTTGCTGCTCAATCAATTGGCTTCGGACCAGAATGATGAAGTTCGCCGTGCCGTGACAAGAAATCCGCAGACACCTGTCGACATTCTCAGACAACTAGCTGAAGACAGCAGTGTCTGGGTCAGGGCAGGCGTAGCTTATCAGAAGAATACGCCAGCAGATGTACTCAGCACGCTATCTGAAGAAAGTGATGTGGATGTGTTGAGCGGTGTGGCAAGTAACCCGAACACCCCGCAAGCCATTTTAATCAGATTGTCCGGCTCCCAACAAACCGATATTCGGCGTGGCGTGATTATCAATCCACAGGCTGAACGCGACACTCTTCTGCCGTTGCTTGAAGACCCATATTACTTACATCGCCTGCTGCTGGTCTCCAACCCCGCGTTGAATGATAACGACCGCTGGAGCCTGCATGACGATCCTGATCTATCTGTTCGATTCATGGTTTTTAAATGGTTTGCACAGAAATATTTGCAGCTTTAGCTGCTTTAGAAATGCTGTTTTATACAGTCAACTAGGAGAGAAATCTGATGAAAATACTGGTTGCAGTTAAAGAAGTCGCTGCATTAGATGAAGACTTCGAAATTCGTGATGATGAGCTTGATGTCGATGAGGACTTTCTGCTTTACGACCTCAACGAGTGGGATGATTTTTCACTTGAAGAAGCGATGGTTATCAAAGAATCATCTGACACCGAAGTCGAAGTGGTTGTGGTATCCGTTGGCCCGGAAAGGGTCGATGACATTCTGAGAAAATGCCTGGCTAAAGGGGCCGATCGTGCCATCCGGGTTTGGGATGATGCCATGGAAGGTTCTGATTCAGTCACGATTGGTCGCATCCTGTCAGCGGTCGTCGAGAAAGAAAAGCCGGATATGGTATTTGCCGGTGTGCAGTCATCCGATGATGCAGCCGGTTCAACCGGTATTTCCCTGGCTGCCAGCCTGAACTGGCCACATGCCGCCGTTGTGGCAGGACTTGAATATCAGCCTGGCAGCAACAAAGCCAAAATCACCCGTGAACTTGAGGGTGGGCTGTCACAGATAGTGGAAATTGATTGTCCATCCGTGCTGACCATTCAACTGGGTATTAATACACCACGTTATGCCTCATTGCGCGGTATCAAGCAGGCGGCAGCCAAACCGGTTGATGAAATCAGTCTGGCTGACCTAGGGTTAAGTGACAGCGATGTCGGTGTGGATGCTGCTTTGTCACGTGTTCGTCGTATGTATATTCCTGAAAAAGGTATGGCCTCGATGATCGAAGGCACACCTGCCGAACAGGCCGCCAAACTGGCTGAAATTATTCGTGAGTTCAAAGGGGAATAACCATGAAAACATTCTTATTAATTGCTGAACACCGTCGTGGCGAACTGCGACCTATCTCACTGGAAGTTATTGCGGCTGCGCAGGAACTGCGTCAGGCTGATGACAAGGTCGTTGTGGCAGTGATTGGTGAACAGGCTGAAAACTATGTCGCGGATCTGTCGGTGGCCGGGGTTGATGAAATCATCAGCGTCAAGACGGGCAGCGTCGAGTTTGATCCGGATATCTTTGAATCTGTTGTGACTTCGCTGATGGAAAAACTGGATCCGGAGGTTGTTCTTTTGCCTCATAGTGTGGATTCACTCGGCTACGCGGCTACTCTGGCTCGCAAGGGTAATTATGGATTTGCTACCGATGTATACGGCCTGCAATACGATGGCGATGAACTGGTGGCCACACGCTCCGGATATGACCAGAAGGTCAATGTGGAACTTGATTTCCCCGGAAAGCAGTGTGTGTTGTTAACCATTCGTCCAAGCGTATTCAAAGCGACGGAGGAAAGTGCTTCGCCAACGGTTTCTGTTGAGGATATGACCAGTATCGGGTCACGCAGTACCAACCTGGAGTTTGTTGAAGCCGGTGGCGCTGATGACATTGATATCACAACGGTTGATTTCATTATGTCGATAGGCCGGGGTATTGCTGAAGAAGCCAATGTGGAACAGTTCCGCGAGCTGGCTGAAATGGCGGATGCCACCTTGTGCTGTTCTCGCCCCATAGCGGATTCCGGCTGGTTGCCAAAATCCCGTCAGGTCGGTCAGTCAGGCAAGGTCGTCGGATCCTGCAAATTGTATGTTGCGATGGGCATTTCCGGGTCGATTCAGCATATGGCAGGTATGAAACATGTGCCGACTATTGTTGCGGTGAACAGTGATCCGGGTGCTTCTATTTTCACTATCGCAAAATACGGCATCGTCGGTGATATTTTTGAAATCGAAGAAGAGTTGCGCAGCCATTTTGAATAGGCTGGGCTAATTCACAATTAGACTTAGTTAAATCGCGGGCTGGCGGGGATAACTGGCAGTGTCTGCCTTGGCAGACATCCCCGTTGGTTTCGCGACCTACATGAAGGAAAAGCGGCATGACAGATGATCTAAAAGTGTCAGCAACGAAAGCGGGTCTGAATGGCAAAGGTCTGCGGATCGGTATTGTACAGTCACGCTTTAACCCATCGATAGGCAGTGCGTTGGTCAGTGGTTGTATTGATGAATTGAATCGTGCGGCGGTAGCCAGCAATGACATTGTGTTATTTACCGTGCCGGGAGCACTGGAAATCTCATTGATATTATCTGAGCTGTCTGAAAGTGGTGGTTTTGACGGTTTAATCGCATTGGGCTGCGTTATTCGGGGCGAAACCTATCATTTTGAAGTGGTTTGCAACGAGTCAGCTCGTGCCATTACCGAGATCCAACAGCATTTTCGTATCCCCATCGCCAATGCTATTTTGACGACTGAAAACGAAGAACAAGCGGTCAGCCGTGCCCGTATTAAAGGCAAAGAGGCTGCCCAGGTTGTACTGGAAATGATTCAAATTCAGCAACGAATTCACCAGCTTCCAAAATCCATGTCTGCCTGATCCAAATTTCCCAAACCTTTTTAGACCTTTGCTGAATACGTTCAGCTGAAGGGTATTTACTCCATAGGGAGTACGCCATCTTGGGAATTTTAGAGTATTGCCTGCTGGGCTATGGTTTGGTTTAGCCATAAATTTTAATGACTGCGGAGATCATAATGCTTAGAAATTCAATCCTAAATGTGCGTCATAAGGAACTTGGTTCCTTACTGGATGGGGATACCTGGAACAATATGCCGATTCCCTGGAGCTATAAATCCAATCCGGACGAAGAAGTGATTGCGGTACGTACACGCGCAGGCCTGTATGACGTATCGGCTTTGAATATTCTGAATGTCAGTGGTCCTGATGCAACTGTGGTATTGGATCAACTGGTGACGATTGATGTCACCACCATGCAACCGGGGTTTTCCAGATTGGCCGCGGAAGTGGATGAGACCGGTGCGTTATGTGATGACATTATGGTGATTTGTGATGCGCCAAACAAATACCGTCTGTCTCATGGCAGTGGTGCCACACCGCAGCAACTGGAAAAGATCGCTCAGGGTAAAAATGTCCAGATAGCTCCCGATCTGGATGTGCATATTCTGTCGCTTCAGGGCCCTAAATCACTGGAAATACTGAATCCCCATCTGGATTTTGATTTAGAAACGCTGCCATATTTCCGACATGTTGATGCGAAGCTATTTGGCTGTGATATCAAAATTGCGCGTGGTGGTTACTCAGGTGAGCGTGGCTATGAAGTTTATTGCAGTGCGGATGACGCCATTCATCTCTGGGACATGATTCTTGATAAAGGCAAGCCATTTGGCGCGATTGCCGCCTCCTGGGATTCGCTTGACCTGACCCGTGTTGAAGCCGGTCTGCTGTTTTTCCCTTATGAAATGCCTGAAGGTGATACCACTCCCTGGGAAGTCAATATGGGCTGGGGTGTCGATCTGGACAAGCCTGGCGATTATATCGGCAAAGCGGCTGTCCTGGCCTCCAAAGGCAAAGAACGTTTCAAACAGGCCGGCATTATCTGTCGGAGCGCTGAAGCCGTTGAACCAGGCTCTCGTATTACCCACAACGGTAAGGATGTTGGTGTGGTGACCAGCGCCAGTTTTAGCAATTACCTGATGCAATCCCTGGCACTGGTGCATCTGCATCCGGATTATCTGGCACTCGGTACGCAACTCGTGGTGGAAGACAACCAGCCGGTCAAAGCGTATGTGGCCAAAATGCCTTTCTATGATCCGATGCGCCTGCGTACTCATCCGGAACAACTAAGTAAATAGTCTGCACGGCGGTGGCCAGGGATCCGGCCTCGCTCTGTCAGAATTAATGAGGAAATCTTTATGCAAAGAGGTTACTGGATTAGAAGCAAACCACTTTACGATTCGCTGGTGTGGCAAACCCCGGCGGTGGCACATCTGGTGATTGCCGGGGGTGAGGGTGGTATTGCCGTGCTTAAACTGTTTCAGCAGATGTACCCCAAAGATCCCATTCAGGTGCTGTACACAGATTTAGCCACGGCAAATAAAAACTATTCAGACATTCTTCAGCAAATAGTGCCTGAAGAACTTGAATTATGTGATTCAGAAGAGAGCTTGCTGAATAATCTGGAACAGCGGCTGAAAGACTGCACGATGGGAACCCACTTTTATGTGGCTGGTAGTGAGGCCTTTATGTGGCAAGTATTGCAGAAAACACGTGCGGCAGGTGTTCAGGATGTTGATGTGCAGAAAGAGTTGTGCGGCACGCTGGCAAGACCGGTGTATTGCGTTCACTGCAAAACGATTACCCGTGATGTTCATCACAACGTCTTCCCATGTAGCAATTGTGGTCGACATCTGTTTGTCCGTGACCATTTTTCCCGGCGACTTGGTGCCTATATGGGGGTGATGGTCGATGCGGAAGAACCGGGCAACATTCCACAGATTGAAGAGGTTTATCCATGAGTATCCTGAACGTAAGAGTGGCCGAAATCGAACAGGTCACCGATGTGGTGAAGCATTTCACGTTAGTCGAAGAAAATGGTCGGCCATTACCACGGTTTTCCGGTGGCAGTCATGTGGTGGTGTCGATGAATATTAATGGGCGTATTCATCGGAATCCTTATTCGTTGATGGGATCACCGGAAAATACCGACAGTTACCATATTTCGGTTCGGCGACAGGAGAAGTCACGCGGTGGTTCGGTGTTTATGCATGACGGTGTCAAGGTCGGTTCCGAGTTACAGATAACTTATCCAGTCAATCTGTTCAGCTTGTCCAAATTGGGCAAAAAACACATCCTGGTTGCCGGAGGGATTGGCATTACACCATTCATGTCACAAATCGCTGATTTGAATCGACTGGGTGATGACTACGAAATGCATTACGCCTTCCGCTCAGCAGAACATGGTGCTTTTGTCGAACAATTAAAGCAGATGTGTGGCGATCGTCTGCATCTGCACATTGAGAGTGAAGGCCAGCGGATTAATTTTCAGAACCTTCTTTCCAACCAGCCTCTGGGTACCCATATCTATGTGTGTGGGCCGGAGCCGATGGTCAATGCGTTATTACTGACGGCCAAAGATTTGGGCTGGCCAAAAACGCATGTGCACAGTGAGCAGTTCCTGGCACCACCTATCGGTGAATCATTCATGGTACAGCTGGCCAAGTCCAATATGGAAATTGAAGTGCCGGGTGATATGAGCATGCTCGAAGCCATGGAAGAGGCTGGCCTGGAACCCGATTTTCTCTGCCGTGGCGGTGCGTGTGGTCGCTGTGAAGTAGAAGTTCTGGAGTGCGATGGCGCACTGATGCACAACGATCATTATCTGTCTGATGCGGAAAAAGCGTCTGGCAACAAAATCATGCCCTGCGTATCCAGGGCCCGCTGTCAGAAATTATTACTCAATATCTGAGGACGTCTTATGAATACTCCAGCCTTTAAAAAAGAAACTTTTCGGGATGATTACACTTTCCGTAATTCACCTGAGGCAATACGGCGTTTTCCGTTTCCGTTTGCCGAGGATGAATACATGTACAGCGTCAATATTGAGCAGCATGTTTCAACCAATCCCGGATCGGTTTTTGAACATGCCATCGATATTGATGAGCATTACATTGCCGAATGTGAGGATCGACGCCTGACTCTTGAACGCGACTCGACGCGTTATATTGCCTTGCCGCACATGATGGATGCTCAGTGGGACATGGTCGAACTGATTATGGAATCACTGTCAGCGGATTACCCGCAATGGTTTGAGCTGACCAAGAACGGTGATCAGTGGCACTGGGTGAACAAGCCACTGGAAATTGATCAGACATTTACTTTTGGTGATACCAGTACCTTACCGATGGAGCCGTTTGAATATATCTCACGCCAGGTTCAGGGTGACTGGATCATCATGGATCATCGTGATGACGATTTATTTGCTGATATGGGGATGGTCACCAGTCAGGCTGACTGGTCAATTGCCTTTGATGCCGGTATGTCGTTCAAAGAATGGCATGGTCCGGTTCCGCAGGCAAATGAAATCGGCATTTTTGACCGGGCACTGAAATATTTGCTGCATCTGCAATATGGCAGTCCGGTACGTCGGCTGAACTGGACCATGACGGTCAATCCGCGTCTGGATACTTCTCCCGAAGAATTTCCTTTATGGGGACCTGATAATGCTTCAGTGACGCCGGAGAACGTCGGCGAAAAAGTACATCTTCGGGTTGAGCTGCAGGCGCTATTCCGTCTGCCACGCAGTAATGCCATTGCTTTCAGTGTACGTGGTTATCTGATTAGCCTGGATGAGTTGGTCACCTATCCAAAATGGGCAAAACGGCTACGTCGGGTGCTCACCAATCTGCATCCGGATCTTTCTGAATACAAGGGTCTGGATCTTTATCGACAAACGGTCATCGACTGGCTTGAACCATTAGAAGACGGTGCCGAGCTGTCATTGGGTACGCAGCCGGAATAAAGCGAGTTTCAATGTGCGCTGATAAATATTTTCAGACAGAAAAATATACAAAGCGCATCAAAAAAAGACACACAACCAGGGCAGCGCTGATCAGCTGCAGATAAAAGGTTATCCACTTCAATTTGATTTTTAATTGTTTTGATGATGTGGGTCACTATAACAACGACAACTAACCGTTCAGGAGCAATATAATGCAATTAAAAAAAATATCAGCACTCTGCTTGGCTGCCTCATCCATGTTAGTAGCAAATACAGCTATGGCATGGGAAAGCGAAGACGGTGCACATTCAGTAACAGCCAATGTCTTATTAGGTAGTGATTACGTTTTCCGTGGTATTTCACAAACCGATAACAACCCGACCATTCAAGGCGGGATTGATTACGGCCATGCCTCTGGATTGTATGTCGGTACCTGGGCATCAAATGTAGATTTTGATGATGCTGATTTTAGTTCAGAGTTCAACCTTTACGGTGGTTTTGCCAATGAAATTGGCGAAACTGGTATCGGCTATGATATCGGTGCGATTCGTTACTATTATCCTGGTACAGGTGGCGGTGCTGACTTTAATGAAATCTACGGTAGCTTAAGCTACAGCTATTTCAGTTTCGGTATTGCACACTCCAGTAACTTCCTGAATCTGGATGAAGACGGTACATACTACAACCTTGGTTTTGAATATGGCCTGCCATACGACATCACTTTGATGGCACATATTGGTTATCAGGATTTGGATAGCGATCTCGGTGAAAGCTACACCGATTACCTGATCGGTGTATCTAAAACCATGTTTGACCTGGACTTCGCAGTAACATGGACTGACACTGACAGTGACGGTGAAGACTTCGCTGGTGATAAAGATTTGGTCGACAATATCTTTACTTTCAGTGTTTCAAAATCTTTCTAAATCATTCATGGTTTGTATCATGATTGATTTATGTTTCATGATAAAGCACCCCTTCAGGGGTGCTTTTATTTTATCTGGACTGATTTTCCAGCATGTCTCGTAAGCCAAACTCCAGTTGCGATAGGTTATCGTTGCTTAGATCGATAACGACACCTTCGAGTGCAAGCAACTCACCACTGGCGGAAAAGATACCTTCGCCTTGTTCCATAACCCAGCGGGACTTATTGGTGCGGGTACAGATACGGTAAATCATCTGGAATTTGCGCTGTTTGGCTATTTGTTCCTGTACATGTTCCCAGCAACGTGACTGATCCTCAGGGTGAATCAATTGCATATAGGTCACATTATTCGAATTTATCAGCTCATAAGGCTGATATTCAGTGACTTCAAGACAACTGTCACTGACAAATTCAAACGTCCAGTCACGATCATTCTTACAGCGGTAAATCATGCTTGGAATATTGGTCATAATCATATCAACTGGTGAATGACGATTATGTTTCTGGGAGGCTTCAAGTTGTTTGAGCTGGGTGATGTCGGTCAGTGTGCCAATCACACTGGAACGTTCACCCTTGAAGTTTGAACTGCGTGAAGCACGGATTTCAATCCACCGAAATGAACCGTTTTTGGTGATGACGCGACATTCGATTTGAAAATATTGACGTTTACCCTGAATAAGTGAATTCATTCTTGATTCAACCAGCAAAATATCTTCAGGGTGAATAAAACTTAAAAAGGGTTTGTTTATTGATTCTGAAATACTAAAGTCAGTAAGAATTTCCCATGCGGTATTCGCATATATAATTTCCTGATCAACATTGTTTATAAAAATGATTTGTCTGATATTATTTAAAAGACTCGGGAAATTAAATTTTTCTGATTTTAATTCTGACTCATTTTGTGATTGTGTAATGGATGAAAACTGTAGCAAATTGAGGTTCGAATCACCTTGTGAGTTGAGTGGTGACAATGAAATGTGAACAGGTATGGTGGTGCCATCAACATAAAGCATACGGAGCGTCAGTGTCTGATGCGGTTCATCGCTTTTTTTCATATGTCTCATGAAATTTGTCAGTGCCGCATGATTGCTCGGATGCACGATATTTGTGAGCGGCATATTTGTGATCAATTCACGCATGCCATTCATTCCCAACTCACGCAGGAAAGCATTATTGGCAAAAATGATATTAAAACCATCAATGACGGCAGAGGGTGTTGACAGTCGCTTTGCCACATCATTGGCCCAACCGATATTCCTGTCGGCTGTCTGATTGCCAGCCAGCATCAATTTCCGTTGACTACGTGGGTAAAAGGCAATGGTGATGACAACGGAAAATAATGCTGCAAATATTGCCGCTGCCACGGCAAAATGTATTTTGAATGGGGCTGTACTGTCCCACCAGGTACCAAATACGATGGCTGTGATCATGCTTAACATGATCATGGTAAATATGATGAGACCCATTGTTCCGACCCTTGAGAACAGCTTTTTCGGGAAGCCCGATTTTGAAGAAATTTGACCTGAAATATATTTTTAAAAGCATACGCCAAAGAGCTGTTTTTTCCAAGCTGATTACGTTGCTTTTATGTATTGCGATGACAACACTTTTAATTCAGGCGGGAACACTTTTTTTATTGGATTATATGCTGTCCAGTCAACGTGCAATTGAGAAAGTAAATGAACATAAGATTTATTGGGATAAACATTTATTTTATTTGAACAATCTGCGTCCTGCTGATGCGCAGAAAACATTGGTTCAAATGAAAAAAAATTACCTGGATGTCGAGCATGAATCCGTTGCATGGATGCTGAATCAGAAAAATGATGCGTTAAAAGCCGCACTGGACGAGGTCAAACAGGCTCAGAAAAACTTTGATGGTGTGGCGAAAATTAACATCCGCATGGCGACTCAGCTAAGACTGGCTGAGAATGTATTACTTTCCTATAAAAATCTGGCTGCTGCGTTACATCGGGACAGTGAAATCAAAATTTCGGTGATCGCTTTGCTAAATGTGATCAGCCTTTTGTTTCTCTACAGTTGCATCATTGCCATTATGCTGGGGGCTAAAAGTTTCCTGGTTGAGCGCATGGACAGGTTGCAGACCTTCCTGATGCTGAAGTTCCCGGCGCAAAAGCATGAACCGAATTCAGATGAGTTTACTCGCCTTGAGCAGCGTATTTTTGAAATGACAGCCAAGATAGAAGGTTATGCATCACAGGTTGCCTGGGCTGAACGAACCAATGAAAAATTGCTTATTCTATTACGCTCGCATGAGTTCATTCTTAATTTCATCGAGATTACCAGCCATGAGATTCTGAGTGAAAAAACGTTGCTTAAAGTGCTTTATTCACTTGAGCGGGCGATGAACTTCAGCAATGTTGCGATTATTTATACAGATGATGCGGCGGTGATTACCAGCGAACAGATCATTTTTTCGCATCATCCACCGCCGAAACTGGACAACCAAAGATTCGATGAACTTCACCGTAACGGCATGTCCAGTTACATGGCACAGAACCAGGAAGGAGAGGAAATTCGCTGTGTTGGCGTGACATTCAGTGGCCCCGCTTCAGCATTAGGCATCTTGTTGATCGAAACTGAAAAAGACCGGTTTCTTGAAAATACCGAAATTCAGGTGCTGGAAATTACCGCCAAACTACTGACAATGGCGACCAAATTTCATAGTCATGACGAAGAAGGGCGTCGACTTGCGGTGCTGGAAGAACGTGCAGCGATTGCCCGTGAGCTGCATGACTCTCTGGCACAGTCTTTATCCTTTATGAAAATCCAACTGGCCCGATTGCAGTCTGCTGGCGATGATAAGGTAAAAAGCGCAGAAATGCTGGGTGAGCTCCGGCAGGGACTTGATTCGGCCTATCGTGAATTACGTGAATTGCTCACCACTTTCCGCGTGCATATGGATTTACGTGGTCTGGGCTACGCTATACAAACCACAATTGATGAATTTTCGCAGCGTTCCAATATCAACATCAATCTTGACTATCGGCTCGTCAATTGCCGCCTGACGGTCAATGAAGAATTTCATATGCTGCACGTGCTTCGCGAAGCGCTATCCAATATTGTGCGGCACTCGAAAGCCAAGAATGTGTCGATATTTCTGGAATTGCGTCAGAATGGGAATGTTGTATTAACCATTGAGGATGACGGTATAGGTTTTACTGCGAAGACAAACACTTATGATCATCATGGTCAGATCATCATGAAGGAACGTGCCAACAGCCTGGGAGGCAATATAGAAGTTATGGCCAAGCGCCATGGAGGCACCCGTGTTCGGCTGGTGTTTACACCAAAATCAGTACAATAATTATTAAAGAGAGAAAAAAATGACTGAGAAAATAAGAGTACTGCTGATTGATGACCACCCTTTATTTCGCAAGGGGGTAGGGCAGATTATTTCGGATGATCCGAGTTTTGAAATTGTCGGTGAAGCGGCTTCCGGACAGGAAGGGCTGGATCTGGCGCTGGACGTTAAACCGGATCTGGTTTTGCTGGACCTCAATATGAAAGGCATGAATGGTCTGGAGACATTACGACGTTTCAAAGCGACAGATTTGGATGCCCATTATGTGGTACTGACGGTATCGGATGCAGAAGAGCATTTGCTTGAGGCATTACGTATCGGGGCTGATGGCTATTTGCTAAAGGATATGGAGCCGGAAGATTTGCGCAGCAATCTGCTTAAAGCGGCTGTCGGTGTCACTGTGCTGCAGGACAGCATGACCGAAATTTTAAAGAATGCGCTCATCGAACCGCATCATAAAGTGAATGCTGACGATGTGAATCTGACGGTACGTGAAAACGAAATTCTGGAATGTCTGGCAGAGGGAATGAACAATAAGACGATTGCCCGCAAGCTGGATATTCGAGATACCACCGTAAAAGTGCATATCAAAAACATCCTGCGTAAGCTTAATCTGACTTCAAGATTGGAGGCGGTCGTCTGGAAGCATCAACAGGACGGCAAGCTATAACGCATAAATTGCTGCCGACAAACCTTCATCAGGTTTGCCGGCAGCAATCACTGGACATGACCCGGAGAGTTTTCCGGGAAACTGAGTCCGTTAATCCTTCATATCGACCATTGCTGGATGTTCTGAAAGATCAACAGACCCTGTTAAATTACAACGCTTTACGCTGACCTACAAAGAAACCGACACCACGAGTTGGTGTTTCAAAGGTAATGGTTTCACCGTTGCCAAAAAACAGCACGTCACCGACGGTAGCATGTACTTTCTGACCGGATTCATCTGTAATGAAAAATTCGCCTTCAGCGACATACTTCATTTCTTCGTAATCGTAGGTGTAAACAAGAGGTTTATCCGTTTTGTTCAGGTGAAAAAAGCCTGCACAAAGTGTTTTGTCCTTGCTGTCCGAAACGATGCTGTCACCCAATGTGGCATTGATACCATCAATACCCATCGTTGGTTGTGGATCTTTTACAGCCTGTTTTTGAAATTTCATAAAATGTCTCCTTCGTTAGTGACGCACCGATTAAATAACGTCACTGGATTAGGAACAATCCTTCTGAAGTAGTACTCAGTTTGTGTAGTCTTTTATAAACAATAACTTGGCTGTTGTTGTAACGGTGGTTCTTGCTTTAATCAAGCATTATCAGATCCGCAGAATATCAAAATCATCTACGCAGATTTTGTTTGCGAAGAAAATACGCGTTTTTTATAAAAAAATTCAGCCATCCAGATCCCCCAGATAATCGCTAATTCCTAAAAAATAAGCCATATCAAGGGTTGTTACCCCCTAAGTGGTAATTAAAATGAGCAATAGACACACCTTTGGCCGGGGCATAGATTCGGTTCCCTGCGGTTGAATTCCCATCCGCAGCTAAAAATATAATAAGGGATACTTTTTATGGAAACAGAAGTCGCAAATTTGTTTGCTGAGCAGGTCAGTTTGGGAATGCTTGTGCAAAACCTGGTTTATGCTTCGGGTACAGTCGGGGCTATTTTTGTTGTGATTGGCTTAATGCTGATTGATGTGGGAGGAGTTCGAAGACGTAATATCTTTAACGCCACGATAGAAAAGATGGTCGGTTTTTTTATCGGTTTTACTGCCTACTTTCTGATTGGTTTCGCTTTTTGGGCATCGCAATATTACATCATGGAAGGTTACACACTGGTTGATACCATGAAAGACTGGTGGGCTGGTGGGGCTCTATCAAATGCAATGGCGCAAAATGTGGATCCGGCAGTTTTTCCGGGTTTGAATAACTTCCAGATCTTTATTTTCTTCCTCGCTTGTTTTGCCGGTATTGTTAATGTGTTGCTACATTTTGCAGTATCAGAACGGATGAAAGCATCGGCTTATTACATTACTGCTTTTGTTGCTACCATTGTTTCATCCATCCTGAGCTGGTTGACTTGGGGATCAGTTGGTCCACTGACCAATATGGGCTTCCATGATTTCTTTGGGGTGGGCTTTGTTTATCTGTTCCCGGCCGGCATGGCAATGGTGTTTGTGCGTAAGCTGAGACCTCGTCCGGGCATGTTCACGGCGCATCCAAACGTCTCTGAATATCGTCCACCAAACCTCGGTCTGCTGACAGTCGGTGTGATGACCATTTTTGCCGGTCTGCCGATGGTTATTTTGTCCTGTCTGTTTTTCTTTGATCCTGAAGCATTGGCAGTCAGTGTGACAATGGCCGATACCAGCGTGGGTATTGCCTTTAACAACTATGGAGCAGCGTGGGCAGGTGGTGCTCTGATGGGAGCTATTCTGGCCTATTCAACCCGTAAATTCAGTTATCTGCTGCTTGGCCCATTGGCCGGTTACGTTGCTGGCGCATCAGGCTTTGACGTTTATGTGCCCTGGCAGATGTTTTTGGTAGCACTGGGTGCGCCGGTTGTAGCGTATTTGATTTATGAGTTCATGCAAAAACGTAATATTGATGAACATAAGTTACTGCCGTTGTTTGCCGGTGTAGGCTCTTATGGTCTAATCATGACGGGGCTGCTGCACATAGGCGTACCGCGCGGTGGTTACCTCGGTATTGAAGAGGGCATCTATGCTTTCCAGCATGGTGAAATTGGCGTATTGATGCAGGTGGTTGGCATTGTGGTGAGTCTTGGTTTTGGTATTGTCACAGCCTTGGTGATGTCGTTTATTCTGAAACATACTATTGGCATGGATGTATCAGATGATGCACAGGCTGAAGGTCTGGACAAAGTCTACTGGGACATCGAGCCGGATGTCGATCCTGTGACTGACAACAAACCTTGATTCAGGTACGTTGAACGTGAAATAGCGTGAACTTGCCTTGCTCACAGTCCCGAAAGTGAATGTAACAAATTTGCATCGGGACTGTGGCTGGGGTGACCATATTCACAGAGCGTTAAAAAAAAACCGGCTTAGGCCGGTTTTTTTGTTTTGTTTTTTAATATGTTGATGGTGGATGATAGCCATCATACTTTCAGGATACCGAGCTTATGAAATCAAAGCTGACGATGACGCATTGCATACATAGTGATACCAACCATAATAACCAGGGATCGCCTCAACCGCCTTTATATGACACCAGTTTGTTTGCATTTGAGAGTACGCAGGCCATGCGGGATGTTATTGAGGGAAAAACACCGGGTGCTTTCTACACTCGCTATGGCATGAATCCAACTATCATTGCATTGGAAGATAAACTTGCTCAGCTGGATCAGGCTGAAGCTAGTCTGGCATTTTCTTCAGGTATGGCCGCAATTTCTGCATTGTTTATGCATTTTGCCAGGCAGGGTATCCTTTGCCTGGGAGATGTGTATGGTGGAACCCGGCAGCTTTTAGATAAGCAATTGCCGGCGTTGGGTCTCAAAACAGCCTTATTGCAGCAAACCGATTTGAATGCAATAGAAACAGCATTGAAAACACATCAACCTGCACTGGTATTTATTGAAACACCAAGCAACCCCACCTTGATTCTGCAAAATATCAGTAAATTAGTTAAGTTGGCTCATGCAAATGGTGCGTTGCTGGCGGTCGACAATACCTTTGCGACACCTGTTAATCAGTCTCCGATCAGGCTAGGTGCTGACTTTACTGTGCAAAGTGCCACTAAATATCTTGGTGGTCACAGTGACTTAACGGCTGGTGTACTGTCAGGGCGTCGTTTGGAGCTGGAGGCTATCAATGAATGGCGTAAAAATCTGGGGCAGACCATTGCGACCGAAGTGGCCCATAAACTGTCTCGCAGTTTGCTCACATTGGCATTGAGAGTAGAGCGTCACAATCTTAATGCTCAGTTAATTGCCGACTATCTGGATACACATCCAAAAGTCCGTAAAACCTGTTATCCCGGATTGGCCTCACATCCGCAACATAGTTTTGTCAGCCAGCAAATGTCTGGCTTTGGTGGCATGGTCAGTTTTTACATTGATGGTGATGCCGCAATGGCGGAGCGTTTTATCGATCTGCTTAAAGTATTTGCCATTGCCCCCAGTCTTGGCGGGGTAGAAAGCCTTGCAACGCAGCCGATTTACACTTCGCATCATGGGTTGTCAGCAGAAACACTTAAACAGGCTCATGTTGACGGCAGTCTGGTTCGGTTATCTGTCGGTTTGGAAGATGTGAAGGATTTAATCGACGATTTGGATCAGGCGTTCAGCCTTTGTTAGTGAACGAATCAGCGCACATTCAAAAAGTAAGAAAGCCTATTTTGCGTTAATGCGCACGTTGCCAGTGCGTTTTTAACGCTTTTCTGCATCAAATTGGGGCATAAAAACGCTCACTACCCAAGTTACAAACCTAACTGTATGACTTTAAAGTGAAAAAATACGTGGCATGGATTTTTCATTGTTTCGCCGGGGTAAATTAAATTTAATTTTAATTAACAGGAGCGAGAAATGAAGATGATAACGGCGATTATTCGCCCGCATGCTCTCGAGTTGGTGAGGGGGGCCATTCAGGATATTGGTATATCAGGTCTTACCGTAACCGAAGTCAAAGGCTATGGGCGACAAAAAGGTCATAGCGAGATGTATCGGGGAGCTGAATACACGGTCAATTTTCAACCAAAAATCAAACTTGAATTAGTGGTAGGGGATGAGGATGTGGCTAAAGCCATTGAGGCCATCTCTGCCAGTGCCAAATCCGGAAAAGTCGGGGATGGCAAAATTTTCGTTTCATCGCTGGAGTCAGCCGTTCGAATCAGAACGGGTGAAACCGGCGAAGCCGCTATTTAGGAGAACAGAATGGATACTCTTGCAATTGAAGTGAGTTATGCGCTGGACACATTCTATTTCCTGATGTGTACAGCGATCGTTATGTTAATGGCAGCCGGTTTTGCCATGTTGGAATCGGGGTTGGTTCGTAGTAAAAATACGGTCGAAATCCTTAATAAAAACGTACTTTTATATAGTATCGCCTGTCTGGTGTATTTCATTGTTGGTTACAACATTATGTATCCAGCGGATCCGGTCAATTCATGGATTCCGGGCATTGATTTCTTCCTGGGTGAAGATAATTCAACAGAATCGGTATTAGCGGGTGGTGAAGGTGCGCCTTATTACTCAGCAATGGCGGATTTTATCTTCCAGGCGGTTTTTGCTGCAGCAACCATGTCGATTGTTTCGGGTGCGGTCGCTGAACGTATGCGTTTATGGCCGTTCCTGGTATTTGCTGTATTTATGGTTGGCTTCATTTATCCGGTAGAAGGTTACTGGAAATGGGGTGGCGGCTTCCTCGATCAACTGGGCTTCCAGGATTTTGCTGGTTCAGTTGTTGTACATATGGCCGGTGCCGCCGCCGCGTTGGCAGCCGTGATTATCATTGGGCCGCGTAAAGGCAAATATGGCAAAAACGGTGAAGTTCATGCCATTCCTGGTGCCAACTTACCCATGGCGACATTGGGTATGTTTATCCTCTGGTTTGGCTGGTTCGGTTTCAATGGCGGTTCAGAGTTAAAAATCGCCAACATCGAAGAAGCCAATGCTGTCGCTAAAATCTTTGTGAACACAAATATGGCTGCAGCAGCAGGTATGGTTGCCGCTTCGTTACTGGCACGATTCCTGTTTGGTAAAACCGACTTAACGATGACCATCAGTGGTGCATTGGCCGGGTTAGTGTCAATCACTGCCGAACCATTAATGCCAAGCCCTGGCCTGGCACTGATTGTCGGTGCAGTCGGCGGTATCGTGCTGGTATTCTCCGTTGTATTAATGGATAAAATGCAGCTTGATGATCCCGTCGGGGCTATCTCAGTCCATGGTACTGCGGGCATCTGGGGGATCTTTGCGGTCATGCTCAGCAACCCGGATGCCACATTTGCCGGTCAGCTGATCGGTACCGTGGTGACCTTTGCCTGGATGTTTATCGCTTCCTTTATCGTCTTGTCGATTATCAATAAATTCGCCAAGCTACGTGTTGATGAAGAGGAGGAAATGGAAGGTATGGATATCAGCGAATGTGGTATGTCCGCTTATCCGGAATTTACTTCTGATAAATAAACAAAGTAGTTTCATTATTCAACCAAAACGCCGGCTTCATAATGCCGGCGTTTTTTTGTTATTAAGAATTATCTATGTTGATAATGTTTTAAACGACTGAAGTTCAATAACTTTTGGAAAAATAGTCTTTCACCATGCCATAGAAAACGACATCCTCTGACGTGGCAATTGGCAGTTTAAAAAATATGAATCTTTCAGATACTGCCCCCTGAATGCCGGTATTTATCAAACGGTTGAGTTTGGGGTGTGTGTGGCATCCTGCTCAGGATGGTAATTTAGTGGAAAGGATGCATATACTGACTGAAACTGCCATTTATTCCTAAGGCGAATAAATATGCGCTACACAATTTTTTTTCTGGTCTCCCTCATCCTTATAGCCGCGATTTCGATGTCATTGCTTGCGGGATTTAAAGTGCATCAATCGCAGTCTGGTTTACTATATGAAAGTATGAAAAGTCTGGATGCGAAGTTAGGGAAAGTTAAAAGCGACTTAGTGGATCAGGACTCTGATATTGGCAGTACGCAGAAGGAAATTACCAGACGAATTACAACAGGGGAAATTGAAACCGGTTTGCTCAATCTGCAAGTTGAGTGGATGCGTTTCAGTAATGCCCGGCAGAGTTACTACGGTACCTATGATTATACTGGTGGTGCGATTGCTGTTGGAGATGACTTCTATCTTCTATTGGATCCGATTGGTGATCTGTATGTTGGAACAGAGCAGCAATGGCCGGAAAAAACACGGATCACGGTGCCCTCCATAGACTACCAGGCATATGAAAATTTGATGCAGAGCGATCCCGCCTACAATAATGTCAGATTCCAAAAGACTCCCTTCAAATATAACGATCTACTTTTACATTCTGGTAATGAGTCAACGACAATCCTGATTTCCTATACCGACATTAACGCCAGTGAGAAATGTTTTCAAAACATAGTTGCAGGTTACGAATTGGAGAGCATAGCCAGCTATGAGTCTTTGAAGACTGTGTTGGTATCCGGTGATGCGTGGAGAATTATTTACAGGTCTGAGCCATGTCTTCCGCTTAAAACGAATTTCTGGGCAGTGATTGGTCAGATGGCCGGAGGTCGTATCGCGCAATACAGCGATGACTTGATTATATTGGAAAACGGAGAGTTCCTGAGGGAGGAGCTAGCACTTGATTCAAACAATCATTATGGAAAGTCTCTTCTCATTAATATTGATACTGGAGTAAGTTCGGTATTTTCAGAGGGACATCGGAATATGGGGGGGCTAACGGTCAGTAATGATACCGTATATGCAGTTGAGCATGGTGCACGAGGGGGAGATGAGCTCAATATACTGAAGCCGGGAGTGCACTATGGCTGGCCAGTAGAAACTTATGGAACGAGTTACAGCCGTTCCCCTATGCCTTTCTCAAACTCGTTTGGTCGGCATGCTGAATTTGCTGCACCGTTGTTTTCCTGGGTTCCTTCGATTGCTCCTTCGGGTATTATCCGTTTGAATGATTTTCATGCGCACTGGCAAGGTGATCTACTGATTTCCAGCCTTGTTGCGGAGTCACTTTACCGGGTCAGGCTCCATGATGACAGAGTTGCTTATGTTGAGCAGATACCATATGGAAAGCGGATCCGCGATCTGGCTGAACTCAACGGAAAGCTCATTGTATTCTCAGACGATATGAGCGTTGGGTATATAACACCAACGGAACTTATAGATATGGATGAAGTGGTACTCGCTTTTGCAGATAAGGCATCTTTAAGTGACAGTCAGCTGAAAAAGCTTGAATCCGGTATTAGTCAATGTATTCAGTGTCATAGTCTGGTTGGAAATGATCACAGCAAAGCACCGGGACTGCAGCACATATATTCAGCTACAGCGGGTAGCGGGATATATCCTGATTACTCGGAGGCGATGCGAAGCGCTGAAATTGTATGGGATGAAGAAAGTCTTGCTCGTTTCCTTGTAGATCCTCAGGAGTTGATTCCCGGCACCAGTATGCAGGCGGCTTCGGTTGATGAAGAGACTTTGCTGCTAATCATTGATTTTCTCAATTATACCGGTGAGATGATTTAACAACTGGTTATCTGATGAACGGTTACTTGGTGTGGGCTAAAACTTGATAACACCAGCTAAAATGGCCCGGCGATTAAGGGTGAGTTTGTTGATATCAGCTTTGGATAAGAAAAAAGCCCGACACTATTCAATAGTGCCGGGCTAAATTATGAAGCTGCTGTTAATTAAGTTACAAACTAAACACGCTTAACACACCGCCCAATGACGTCCAGTTGGACAGTGATTTATAAGCACCAACTGCACCCAGACCATCTGTATCATTCTCCAGATTATTGGTCATACCGATTCCGGCCCAGCCACCAATGCCTGACAAGATGGAGATGTATTGCTTGCCACCATGTTTGTAGGAATTGACGTTGCCGATAATGCCCGATGGGGTTTTGAAGCGCCAAAGTTCACGACCGGTTTTGGCATCCAGTGCTTTGAGGTAACCTTCCAGCGTGCCGTAGAAAACAACATCGCCAGCAGTAACCATTGCGCCTGACCAGACTGAGAACCTTTCTGGATTAGACCAGACGATTTTGCCTTCGCGAGCATCCCAGGCAATAAAGTTACCCATATTGTTTTCGGTCGCGGCGTACATATTTACTTCAGCACCCACATACGGCTGACCGGCCAGGTATTCCACTTCAAATGGTTCCAGATCCATGCAGATATGGTTGGTGGGCACGTAGAATAATCCGGTTTTTGGGGAAAAAGCAGCAGGTTGCTGATCTTTTGCACCATGCGCTGCCGGGCAGATACCGGTGGTTTGCGTATCTTCACCATGGGTTGCAGGTGAGTATTTCGCTACCCGATCTGGTAAGCCGGTTTTCAGATTAACGTTATCGGCCCAGTTCACACTCGGGTCGAATTTTTCTGCTACCAGCAATTCACCTGTTGCACGGTCCATGGTGTATCCAAAACCATTACGGTCAAAATGCACCAGCATTTTTCGCATTTTGCCTTTGATTTTCTGGTCGACCAGGATGTTTTCATTCACACCGTCATAGTCCCATTCATCATGCGGTGTCATTTGGTATATCCATTTGGCTACGCCGGTATCCAAATCTCGGGCAAACAGTGACATGGTCCATTTGTTGTCGCCCGGACGTTGCAAGGGGTTCCAGGTAGATGGATTACCGGTACCGTAGTAATACAGATTCATATCCGGATCATAGGAGAACCAGCCCCAGGTAGTGCCGCCACCGATTTTCCATTGCTCACCTTGCCAGGAGTTCAATGAAGAGTCTTTGCCGATAGGTTGCAGCATGGCAGTGGTGTTTTGCGGATCAACCATCATTTCGTCATCGGGGCCGGTACTGTAGGCTTTATAGAGTGATTTGCCACTCATATTGTAGGCTTGAACATAACCACGCACACCGAATTCACCGCCTGAAATACCGACAATGATTTTGTCTTTAAACACATTGGCGTTACCGGTGTTAGTTGCGCCTGTTCTTGGGTCATCACGTTTGTCCGACCACAGCATTTCACCGGTATTAATATCTAAAGCGACCAGCGTGGTGTCAGCCTGATTCAGGAAAATCTTGCCGTCACCATAAGACAGGCCACGATTGACTACGTCACAGCACATAACTGGAACCGTCTCATCGTAGTTTTGCTTAGGTTCATATTTCCATTTCATCGCCCCGTCATTGTTTAAATCTAATGCGAAGACGATATTGGGAAATGGCGTGTGCACATACATCACATCATCAATAATCAGCGAATTACCTTCATGGCCCCGTAAAACGCCGGTAGAAAATGACCAGGCCATTTTCAGTGCCTGCACATTGTCGAGGTTAATTTCAGACAATTGGCTATAACGGGTGTTGGCATAATCACCTGCTGACATCACCCAGGTGTCAGGGTTTTTCTGCATTTCGCCTAACTCATCTGCAACGCTGTAACCAGGAATGGTCATCGACAGCATCAGTAAAGATAATTTTGTTTTAGTCATGTTGTTTCCTCTATGTTAGCCGCCATAAAAAGCCATTAAACATTTGTCATGCGTTGTTGGCTTTTCAACGGTGTGGGGGATAGTAGCAACGAGGTAACAGGATTAATGGCCCGTGTGTCCGAAATTTTTTGAACGCCATGGAACCACAGTCAAGTAAGCCAAAGGCAGGCTTTGGAAGATAGGGTGAGATATTTATATTATTAATTGTGCAGAGAATATATATATTAAGTTTGGGTGAAGCAGCCGAGATGAAGAGAGTTTACAGTTTGAAGTCGTCAATAATGAAAGCATATATGGAAGACGTAATGGTGAAATCTCAGACATAAAAAAACCTCAGAAAAATTACTTGCTGAGGTTCTTTAAATCATTGGCTCCCCGAGCTGGACTCGAACCAGCGACCCAATGATTAACAGTCATATACAGGTTATATTGCTAATCCAAATAAAATTCCCAAAATATTAACAAGGACAGTCGCTTATGTGATACTTGAAGAAAGTGTATTTCATTTTAGATCCCGATCTTTACCGAGATATCACTTTCAAAAGTTACATAGCAGTTACATTGGAGATTGGGGTGGCGACGAACCAAATTATTTTTACACAAGCAAGAATCAAAAATCTTGCAGTTCCTGAATCTGGATATATGGAATATACAGATATTGAACAATCCAAGCTCATATGCCGAATTAGTTCGTCAGGTAATCGATCATATATAGTCAGAAAGCGAGTTCAGGGAAGACTTCGTAACATCACAATTGGGAAATGTTCCGATTGGAATGTTAAAGATGCCCGTGTGCAAGCTCAGCATTTATTACTGGCATTGGCCAGGAATGAAGATCCAATTTTGAATAAGCGAAAGAAAGAGAAGCTCAGAACCACATTGGCTGATTTGCTTGTTCTGTATTTGGATAATAGAAGCCTTCAGCCTAAAACAATCGAAGATTATCAATATAAAACTGAGAAGTACTTGAGTGATTGGCTGAGCAAGCCTGTCTCAGCGATATCATCACATGATGTTCAGACAAAGTTTAAGGAGCTGAGTGAAATTGGTAAAACAACGGCTAATGGAACTATGCGAATTTTTCGCTTATTAATGCTTTATGCAGTAGCACTTGAGTTAATTGAAGAATCACCAACGAAGGTACTGAAAAATGGCAGGCTTTGGCATAAAAATAATCGTTCAAAGCGAGTTATTCCTAGTAATAAATTAAAAAACTGGCTTGATGCAGTAGAGCAATTGACGAATCAGAAAGCTAAAACATATTTATTGATGTTGCTTCGCATGGGGGTTAGAAGCAGCAGTGCGCTATCTTTAAAATGGTGCAATGTAGATCTTGACGGCAAAACGGCAAAATTTGATACCAAGACAGGCACAGATGTGATGCTGCCCATTCCAGATCGATTAATACCTACATTGGAAGAATTACACAAAGAGACAGGAACTAACATTTGGGTGTTTCCAAATTTAGATGGAGATAATCCTATGTGGGTGCCTAAAAAACAGATCAATCGCATTATTAATCATATAAATCTTAAGTTTAGTAGCCATGATCTTAGACGTACCTTTGCTACTCTTGCTGAAGCTTGCGGGCTACCTACGACTCTCATCAAAAGAATGTTGGATCATGTCACAGATAGTGATGTTACTGGTGGATATATCATTACTGAGCAAGATACTTTGAGAAAAGCTTTTAATCAGGTGTCACAACTTATAGATGAAACAGTGAAAGCTTAACGAAACGATAAAAAACTTTGTAAATTGTTTTGATTGACCGAGAGCTATTTAAACGCAAGAAAAAACAAGAAGCTATTCTTAAAAAGCGTACCAAAAGTAACAGCCCTCGAAAATCGCTGGCCGAATTCAGCCTAATGTTAACAAAATCAGTTATCAAGAATTGATCAACGTCAAAATTGATGAGCCTCTAATCTACGAAAAAACACTTTATTCTGTTCAGAAAAAGTTTCAAACGCAGGCAAGTATGAGCATAACAAACTGAAGATTGCATACTTAAACTAAGCGGTTACTGTGATTTAATGAAATCCCCTTCACATCAAATTTTCCTTATCTCAATTATCTCCAATCACCATTTTTATTGTCTTTTTCGCTTGTATGGCAATTATCAAACGATAATTAAATGTACAGTAAGATGCTATACCTAGTAAACATTATAAATATCAATGTGTTAGGTGTTATCAAGGTGGTTTATCTTCCGTATACTGTTCATATGTAAACAACAACCAGAGGTAAATATGGACAGCAATATTTTTGAACTAATGACAGCTGCGGATGTTGCACAGCTATTAAAGGTTTCCACTCAAACATTGGCGAATTGGCGTAGTTCGGGTCAAGGTCCCAATTTTCATAAAGTGGGCGGATCTGTAAGGTACGAGCTTGCAGATATTAAAGAATTTGTGGCTAAGGGAAGGGCTGCATGAGCTGATCAATAAATCATTAACCTATAGTCGGTTATAGGTTAGTAGATCAATCAACCTTTTTGAGCTCAGCATTACTATATTAAGCAAGGAAATTTATTATGACACTCAGCCAGTTTATGCACGTAAAGACATATCCAAGAAAGATATCCAGTTTGTCATCCAAGAAGTATGGCAACACCGTGGATAAAATCGTGAAAGAGGCTATCAGATTTAAAGGGAGTTGCAATCACGTCAAGGTCCCTCAATCAGTGAGATTAATTTCAGGTAAACCTCTTGAGGATTTGCCAAAAAGACTTGAAAAACTACTGAAAGACACTGGTCAAAATATAATGGATACCAAGCATGGGGGGCTAAAAAAACGAGCTGTTCGGTTTGATGCGCACGTTTTGCTTGCTGCTGTATACAGTTATCCCGTCAAAATCGGAAAGGTAAAACACGATGCAATGGATGACTTTTTCAAAGATTGTATAGAGTTCCATCAAAATCAATTTGGTGAAATTGATTCTGCCGTACTCCACATAGACGAAAGTTATTTTCACATCCATGTTTATACAATAGATGCTAACGCTAAACGTCTCCACCCTGGATTTGCTGCCAAAGAATACAAAAAGATAGACACAACCTATACAGGTACATACCGTTCAGAGATGTCTAAGTTACAAGATTTATTTTTTGAACAGGTATCGAGTCACCATGATATAGCACGTATTGGTCCAGCTCGAAAACGCTACACAAGGGATGTTTACTTGAGCATCAAAAAAAATGCTGAAGAGCAGTCAGCTGATTATCTTGAGCATTTAGAGAAAACAATTAAGGATAAGCAAGCCGAGGCTGATAAAAAGTTTAAAGCAACAGAGCTTGAGAATCAGGCACAGATACAGAAATTACAACAGATGATTATGGCTCTCAATCAGAAATATGAGCACATGCAAAACAATCTTTCACATTGGGAAGCAATCCAAGTAGAAAATGCAGCTTTGAAAAAAGAATTAGCTAAAAGTCAGGCCTTAGTTGAGCAATATCAACAAGTAGAAGGTGACGATAACTATAGTCCTAGGTGAATTAAACCATAACAGAAAGGGGTAATTTTTACCCTATTACGTATTGAGGTAATGAATAATGGCAGCAAACGCCAAGTTTATTGACATAAAAGATGCTGAACTATTTAAGCTGCAGCTGAGTGACATGCTCGCTCTAGAACGTAAAAATGGGTGGATTGATACAGTGGAATTTTGCTACCAGAATATTCCTTTTTTAGGAAAGCACGGTACGCCCTCAAATCAAGAAATTCAGGGCAGTTTGGTAGGACAGCAAGGTTTTAAATCATGGAAAGCATTCGTTGAACATTTAGGCTGGAGTTATGATAGATGGAAAAATTGGCGTAATGCATATTCGATAGTTATCAAATACCCTTATCTTCGAGAATTACAGGTCAGTAAGAGTGCCATTACTAATACTCACAGAACGTTAAAAAATGACTTTCCATGCAATGCCATAGAGTGGCATGAAATGATTAAGAATAACCACAAACATAAAGTTAGTTCCAAACAGCGAAAAGAAGCAGCGAAAAGTCCTTCTGTAAATAAAACATTTATACCTCAATATTTAAATTTTAATAGTTTTAAAGAATCTTTAGTTCGGCAAGCCAGTGCATTAGATGCGCTAGAGCAAAGAAAAGTCGATGAAGTAGAGAAAATCAATGAGATTTCAGACATAAAGGCGATAAATAACAGCCTTCTAAAACAGCTTAAAGAGCAAAAAATTCAGACTGAAAATCATAAAGTTTCATCTAACCAGATCATGACTGAGAAGATTGAAATATCTCTTAAATGTAAGAGTTTGAAGCAACAATTAAAGGTGAACCATAAGAAAAATTGCCACTACAAAGCATATTCGATACTTATAACTTTAATGTTCCTTTTATCAACAATATTCAATGAGCCAGTAAGTTTGCCAAGCAATTTATCTTCTAGCATGACGTATATCTTTCAAGAATAATCCCATAACATAAAATCTTACAGATTGAGCAATCTATCATAACTTGCGCTGACATCATGATGCCGCAAACTTTATGTCTCCATGGCTGATACGAACGTTGAATGCATAGCTTCGTACTCCAGTTTGACTGTTGTAGCTATGCATACACAGCAGAAGAGGGGGTTGAAGCCTTTAGCAATACTCAACTTTTATCCCAAATTATTACTAAGTCAATGCACACTACCTAATATAAACAGGGTATACGGATTTAATGGTTGATGGGGCACCTTCACCCCATCAATCTGATACCACCCTCAGATGGTTGATAGATCGACTCCGTAGTTGAGTCCCTCTGCGAAGTCCGGCAGTCCGTAACCGATGGTTTTCTTGTAGAAAGGAGAGACCTTCGCAGTCGGTGCCTTCTTCTTGTGCTTCGTGGTGTAGAGCATTCGTGCCCGCATCACCTCGAAGGAGTAACCGCGCCCTTCACGGTTCTTGTCCTTGGCCAGTCGGTTGATGGACTCCGTGTAAGCGTTGGTGACGGGCATGTCCGTCTCGAAGTAGGTCATGGTCTCTTCGCGCCAGTTTCCCACTGCCCTGACCAGATCGCTCCAGACTTCCTTTTGGCCCTTCGGGATGGTGGCTATCCACTCGTCCAGGGCGGCTTCTGCCTGGAGCCGTGTGGTGGCGTCCCAGATGCCGTAGAAGCGCTCCTTGTGCTCGTAGGCGGCCAGCAGTTGCAGGAACGCGCCTGTCCAGGTCTCCATGATGAGGCGCTCCCGGTCTGAGACTTCGTGAGCGCGTTTCAGCAGGATTTTCCGGTCTCCCTTGAGAGTCCGGCTCTGGGACGGTTTCAGCTCCTTTCTGAGGCCCTTGCGCACTCTCTCTAGGGCATCGTTGGCCATGCGCACCACATGGAACTTATCGACCACGATACGGGCCTGGGGCAGCACAGCCTTGACCGCTGCCCGGTAGGGGTTCCACATGTCCATGCTGACGATCTCGACCTTCTGCCGGTCTTTCAGCTTCATCAGGTAGTTGGTCACCACGTCCTGGCGGCGGGTGGCCAGCAGGTCGAGCAGGGTTCGCTCCTCAATGTTGGTCAGAATGCAGCGGTAGCGCTTGTTCAGGTATAGCTCGTCAATGCCCAGGATGCGGGGCGTCTCGAAGCGGTGCCAGCGCCCCAGGAACTCGGCGCGGGCGTTGAAGATGTCGCGCACCGTCTTCTCGTCCAGGCCGGTCTGTGCCGCCACAAAGGTGTAGGGGTGGTTGAAGGATTCCTTCTCCACGTACTCATGCTGCCGCAGTGTCATACGGAATCCGTCCACCATCTCCGGTAGCTGGGGCCTGAATGTTGTCTTGCAGGCCCGGCAGGTGTATCGGCGGCGGACCACCCAGAGAGTGACCCGCTTGCCGTGGATGGGCAGATCACGATAGGGAACGTCACGCTTGCCGAACCGTACGAACTCACCCTGCACGCCGCATTCCTCGCAGGCGATGGGATCGGGCACGTCCACCTGGAAGTGCATTTCGTCGTCGGTTGATTTGCAGCCCAGTACTTGGTATTGCGGCAGGTGAAGGATGTTGTCGGGAAGTTCGGTCATGGTGTTGTATAGGCGTAGGTGTCAGTCAGATCCATCCGGCTCGGCATTGGTGTTTGCTTTTTTACCCAACAAGCTGCTGGAAACGAAAAGTAAGGCACCGAGGACAATTGCAATATCAGCCAGGTTGAAGGCCGGCCAATGCCAGTCTCGCCAATAGAAATCAAAGGAATCCACAACATAGCCGCGAAAGACCCGGTCAATCAGGTTGCCCATGGCGCCACCGAGGATAAGACTGTAAGCGATGGCTTCTCCTTTATGACGATTTTCAAGGATCAGCTTGATCAGAAAAATCGAGACCACTACCGCGATTCCGATAAAAAAGTAGCGCTGCCAGCCTCCACCATTCGCAAAAAGACTGAATGCGGCACCGGTGTTCCATAGGTGCACCCAGTTAAAGAACGGGGTCACCGAAACATACTCGCCATAGGCCATTGATTGCTGCACCAGCCACTTTACAGCCTGATCAGACGCTGCCAGCAGGCCCGATATGGACAATAGGGCATACGGCGAGAGCTTTTTGCCAATAATGAGCATTATTTAACCCTTCAACGCCA
>NZ_DDOK01000009.1:0-236568 GCF_002341635.1 Methylophaga sp. UBA2496
AACCTTATTTAGGACGGGTCACCCATATAAAAAAGGGCTGTCATAACAGCCCTTTTTTTGTTTCTGCACTTTACCAGATTAACTGGCTTTAGCACGCTGATAGTGTTCCAGCTCATTAAAGTTCAGATAACGGTATATCTCTTTTGCCATTGGCTGAATGCCGGCAACTTTTTCAAGATACTCTGCAACCGTTGGGATTCTTCCGAGACTGGCAACCACTGCCGCCAGTTCAGCTGAGGATAAATACACATCAGCACCATTACCCAGTCGGTTCGGGAAGTTTCTGGTTGAAGTTGACACTACAGTGGCATTATCAGCAACACGCGCCTGATTCCCCATACACAATGAACAACCCGGTGTTTCAGTACGAGCACCCACCCGGCCGAAAATGCTGTAAATCCCCTCTTCGGTCAGTTGATGCTGATCCATTTTGGTCGGTGGAGCGACCCATAGTTTGACCGGTAAATTACCCATTTTTTCCAGTACTTTTCCAGCCGCACGGTAATGACCGATATTGGTCATGCAGGAACCGATAAACACTTCATCAATGTTGGCTCCCGCCACTTCAGATAACGGTTTGATATCATCCGGATCATTCGGGCAAGCCAGTAATGGTTCTTTAATGTCATTTAAATCAATCTCGATAACTGCCGCATATTCCGCATCAGCATCCGGTTCAAGCAGCTGAGGATCAGCCAGCCAGACTTTCATGGCATCAATCCGACGTTGCAGGGTTCTGGCATCTTCATAACCTTCGGCAATCATCCATTCCATTAAAGAAATATTGGAAGTTAAAAACTCGATGATCGGTTCTTTATTCAATCTTACGGTACAACCGTTGGCACTACGTTCAGCAGAGGCATCTGATAACTCAAACGCCTGCTCAACTTTCAAATCCGGTAGGCCTTCAATTTCCAGTACTCGGCCATTAAAGATATTTTTCTTACCTTTCTTCTCAACCGTCAGCAAACCTTCCTGAATCGCTGCATAAGGAATGGCATTAACCAGGTCACGTAAGGTAATTCCCGGTTGCATTTCACCTTTAAAACGTACCAAAACGGATTCCGGCATATCTAAGGGCATAACACCCAGTGCTGCAGCAAATGCCACCAAACCTGAACCAGCCGGAAAACTGATACCGATCGGGAAACGGGTGTGTGAGTCACCACCGGTGCCGACGGTATCAGGCAAAATCATCCGGTTTAACCAAGAATGTATAACGCCATCACCGGGACGCAGTGAAACGCCGCCACGGGTACTGATAAACTCTGGTAATTCGTGTTGCAGTTTTATATCCACCGGTTTTGGATAAGCTGCGGTATGACAGAAAGACTGCATCACCAAATCAGACGAAAATCCAAGACAGGCTAATTCTTTCAACTCATCACGGGTCATGGCACCCGTTGTATCCTGGGAGCCAACAGTGGTGACTTTGGGTTCACAGTAAGCACCGGGACGCACACCTTCCACACCACAGGCAACACCAACCATCTTCTGCGCCAGTGTAAAACCTTTGTCACTGTGGACAGGTTCAACGGGACGTTTGAAGACCTCTGAGGGAGGCATTCCCAATGTTTCGCGGGCTTTATCGGTTAAACCACGACCAATAATCAAAGGAATACGACCACCGGCACGCACTTCATCAGCAATAGTGGTCGGCCGTAAAGTGAACTCAGAAATCACGTCACCGGCTTCATTATAAATTTTGCCTT
Organism: Methylophaga sp. UBA2496; assembly: GCF_002341635.1. NCBI lineage: Bacteria > Pseudomonadati > Pseudomonadota > Gammaproteobacteria > Thiotrichales > Piscirickettsiaceae > Methylophaga > Methylophaga sp. UBA2496. Next base: position 1,713 of record NZ_DDOK01000009.1, read on the forward strand.
CATAAGGTTTGATGGTAATGACATCCCCCATCTCTAACTTATCGACATTACATTCGATCGGCAAAGCACCCGAATCTTCTGCCGTGTTAAAGAATATTGGCGCAATATTATTTCCTAAAATGACACCACCCTGACGTTTATTAGGCACAAATGGTACATCGTGGCCCATATGCCAGAGCACAGAATTAATGGCAGATTTACGTGATGAACCCGTTCCGACGACATCGCCGACATAAGCCAGTGGATAGCCTTTTTCTTTCAGAGTAATAATGTTCTCTAATGCGCCGGGCATTTTGCTGACCAGCATGGCTTTGGCATGCAAGGGAATATCCGGACGACTCCATGCCTCAGTCGCAGGTGATAAATCATCGGTGTTAGTTTCACCCGGAACCTTAAATACAGTGAGGGTTATCGATTCGGGGAGAATGGGTTTGGAAAGAAACCATTCGGCCTCAGCCCAGGATTGCAGAATGCGTTTTGCATATGAATTGGTTTCTGCCTTTTCCACAACATCATGGTAAGCGTCATAGACCATGACAATTTTGGATAAGGCTAACTGCGCCGCCTCCGCAGTTTCATCTAAATCCAGCAATTCGATTAACGGCTGAATGTTATAGCCGCCCATCATTGTGCCAAGCAATTCAGTGGCATGAACCGGTGTTATCAAATCACATTGGGCTTCCTGCTTGGCAATAGCGGCTAAAAAACCTGCTTTTACGTAGGCCGATTTGTCTACACCCGGTGGAACGCGGTGAATTAACAACTCAAGTAATACTTCTCTATCACTGTTTTGAGGTTGTTTAAGCCCTTCAATAATGTCAGACACCTGTTTTGCATCCAACGGTAAAGGCGGTAAACCCTCAGCAGCACGCTCTTCAACATGTTTTTGATATTCTTGCAGCACGAAAACGCTCCGAAGTTGAAACTAAGATGGGCGCTATTTTAACGCAAATTCACAAATCAAACTGAATCAAATCCAGAAACAGGGCCGAGTTCTGCTATAATTTCGGCCAATTTTCAGCTTATTTTTAATGGAGTTTTCATGGAATTAACTGCTCTTACTGCCATCTCACCGGTTGATGGCCGTTATGCCGATAAAACAAAGGCTTTGCGCCCCTATTTCAGTGAGTATGGTTTGCTGCGCGCCCGTGTTGAGGTCGAGTGCCGTTGGTTACATTTACTCGGCGCCAATGCTGATATTCATGAAGTCCCTAAATTAAGCGAAACAGCTGAACAATTTCTTAACGATTTAATGACTAACTTTTCGGTTGAGGATGCTGCTGAAATCAAGGCGATCGAGCGGGAAACCAACCATGATGTCAAAGCCGTTGAATACTTTATCAAACGTAAATTCAAACACAATGCCGAACTGGATGCCGTAAATGAGTTTGTGCATTTTGCCTGTACTTCAGAGGATATCAATAATACGGCCTATGGCATTATGCTTAAAAACGCCCGAGAACAGGTTATCCTGCCGGAAATGGACACGTTGATTGGCGCACTGAAGAAACTGGCTCTGGAGCAGGCTGAAACACCGATGATGTCACGTACTCATGGTCAACCGGCCTCTCCGACAACTCTGGGTAAAGAATTAGCGAATGTAGTAAAACGCCTGGAGCTGCAGCGTACCCATGTCGCTGCCGTATTGTTATACGGAAAAATGAACGGTGCGGTTGGTAACTACAATGCCCACTATGCGGCTTATCCAAATGTTGACTGGCCCATGATGGCGAATGCATTTGTCACTGGACTGGGACTGCGCTGGAACAAATACACCACTCAGATTGAACCGCATGATTATGTCGCCGAACTTTTCCAGGCGATGATTCGTTTTAATACCGTTTTAATTGATTTTTGCCGCGACGTATGGAGCTATATATCAATCGGCTATTTCAAACAACGAACCGTAAAAGGTGAAATTGGTTCTTCGACCATGCCGCATAAGGTTAATCCGATTGATTTTGAGAATGCTGAAGGCAACCTGGGTATAGCCAATGCAACCTTTGATCATATGGCCATGAAACTGCCTGTTTCACGCTGGCAGCGTGATCTGACGGATTCAACCGTTTTACGGAATATCGGTGTGGGTTTTGCCCACTCCTTGCTGGCTTACAGCTCGGCACTTAAAGGTATCAGCAAACTGGAAGCCGCCCCGGAAGTGATGGCAGCGGATTTGGATGCTAACTGGGAATTGCTGGCGGAACCAATTCAAACCGTTATGCGTCGATATGGCATTGAGAATCCTTATGAAAAACTCAAGGAATTAACCCGTGGACAGCGAGTTAATAAACAAATAATGCATGATTTTATCGATACACTTGAGTTACCAGATGCTGTGAAGTTTGCATTGAAAGACATGTCACCAGCGAGCTACATCGGTAATGCCATTGAACAGGCGAAAAACTGCTAAATGACTGAGCATTCCACTAATGACCATTCCAATCAAATCATCGTGTTTGATGGTAAACATGAGGCAGCTGCTGCTGCCCTCACATTGGTGGAATCGGCTCAACGGGAAATCTGTTTTTTGGGTAGTAATCTGGAAGCAGTATTACTTGATCAGCCAGCTGTAATCGAAGTCATCAAAAAACTTTGTATTAAAAGTGCACGCACCCGAATCCGCTTTTTAGTGGATGAAACGCAGAGCAGTATGACGAATTCTCATCGACTGTTGCCACTTATTTCCAGGCTGACCAGTTCGATCAGTCTGAATATCCTGTCAGAGAAGCACCAGCGTCCCAAAAATATCGTCATACTGGTGGATGATTCCAGCTATTTACGTTGTCTTAATAATCAACGTTATCTGGGACAGGCAAATTTGCACGATCCCCTGACGGTACGTGAACTCAAACAACAGTTTGAGGAATACTGGGATCACAGCACTGCCGATGTGACCACAAGGCGATTACACTTATGAAAATGTTCTGGTCGATATGTTTTATCTGTCTGGCATTGCCGGCTTTTGCCGATCAGATCAGAACGATTCAGCTGCAGCATCGTCTTGCAGCAGAAATATTACCGATGATTGAACCCATGATAGATAATTACACCACTATTAATGGGCACGATAATCTGTTGATTATAAAAAGTTCGTCACAGAGTTTTAATGAGATTGAACAACTGGTCAAGCAGCTGGATAGCAGAGTGCAAAGTCTGACTGTCACGGTGTTGCGAACCCAGCAACAAATTAACGATGAACGTTTTTCCAATGATCAGTTAAATATTGATTTAGAAAATCCTAAGAATTCATCGCTAGAGATAAATCGCTGGTCAACCAAAAACAGTCGTGAACGGGATCAGCAATATCAGGCGCGTGGTATTGCCGGACAGCCTATCGATATTCAAATGGGTCGTGCTGTTGCCGATAATCAGCAACAACTTATTTTTTATCCGCATGGTGGAATCGCTGTGCAGGAGTCGACTCAGTATATTCAGCTGGATAACGGCTTTCAGGCAAGAGTCAATATTCTCGGCAATCAACAAGCCCGGGTCGATATTTTCCCGTTGTTCTCTGAAATGCAACGTAATGGTGATATCACCTCAACCAGTCTGTTAACCACAGTAAATGGTCCGGTCAATCAATGGATATTGATCGGCCAGATTGGTGAACAGCAACGTCAGCAACAAAATGCAAAAACCTATCGCAGTCATCAAGATGAACAACAATGGCTGTATCTTAAAATCGAACTTAACTGAGTACTTTTCCGAAAAAATGGATATAAAAGAAGCGATTCAAACTCGTCGCTCGGTCAAACATTATGACCCGGCACATCAAATGACCGAAGCAGAAATAAACGAATTGATGGAACATGCCATCCTGTCACCCACTGCGTTTAATATTCAGCACTGGCGGTTTGTCCATGTACAGGACGCTGAAAAACGCCAACAGATTCTGGAAGCCGCCTGGGGACAGGCGCAGGTTGTAGACGCCTCTATGTTACTGGTGCTATGTGCCGATTTGAATGCATGGGAAAAACAACCTGAACGCTATTGGCAGCATGCGCCTGAAGCCGCACAGAAAGCCATTTTGCCTGCCATTGAGAATTACTACACCAATCATCATCAGGGCCAACGTGATGAATGCGTGCGTTCAGCCAGCATCGCGGCAATGAATATCATGTTAATGGCAAAGGGTATGGGTTATGACACTTGCCCGATGGATGGTTTTGATTTTGATAAAGTAGCCCGCATCATCAATCTGCCTCACGACCACATTATTGTGATGATGATTACGGTGGGCAAGAAACTGGAAGATGCACGCCCCCGAGCAGGACAATTACCGCTCGAGGAAGTGTTTTTTACCGATAGTTTTTAATCAGATCAGATAACCGGCGGGGGCGCATCACACACATTATTGCGCCCGCTTCGTTTAGCCAGATACACCGCACGATCGACCCGTTGCAGAAAGCTGTCGACGCCCTCGCCGCGTACATAACGAGCCACCCCGAATGACATAGTTATCATCCCCAGTGGTTCATGGGTATCTTTTCGCTGAATACGTTTACTGGCAAGATCCTGACGTATCGTTTCAGCAAGGTTACGGGCATTTTGCATACTGGTATTTGGCAAAATAACAGCAAATTCCTCACCGCCATATCGCGCAACCAAATCACGCCCTTTCAAAGATTTCTTCATTAATTCAGCAATTACTCTTAACACTTGATCACCCACCAACTGACCATGTTTTTCGTTAATAACGCTGAACATGTCCACGTCAGTAAAAATGACAGAAACATCCATGCCATTCTGATCCGCATCCAGAGTCATTTTATTGATGAGCTCGTCGAAGTGCTTACGATTGGCTAAACCAGTCAAACTGTCGGTTATCGCTTCTCGTCGGGAATCACTTAATTCTTTCTTCAATGCAGCAACTTCGGTCATTGCACCGTTTAACTGCTCATTGAGTAATTCACCTGAAGAAACAGCCAACCGGGTTTCAATCAGTACTTCTTCGATAAGTGTATGTAGTTGCTGCCGGTTTAAATCCGGTTGCAGGCGACTCAGCATGCTTTGTAAATGACTGTTGCTACGATCTGTAGTGGTCACACCTGTGTAGACGTAATTCAACACCTGTTTAAGTAAACGCGCCAGCTCCTGGCGCATTTCAAACATCGCAGCACGATCCTTATCGTCATCAAAAAACTGCTCGTATAACAAATGGCTTTGTTGAGCAGTCAGTTTTCCTGTCATGCCGATTTCGTTATCTACAGCTTCGGTCAAAGCGAGATTGGTACCGGAAACATACTCAAACCATAGCGCATAATTTGCCGGCGTCGGAGCAATGTCAAATTGTTTCATTTTAGAGAGCGCTAATCGCATCCATTCTGCTGTTCGCTCATCATGCTCGCTGTATTTCATAATTACTCCGGCAAAGTCCGCATGCCTATTTTTTCTTCTTCCCTGCTATTTTCAATCGTAGCGCATTCAGTTTAATAAACCCTTCTGCATCTTTCTGATCATAGGCACCTGCATCATCTTCAAATGTAGCAATTGATTCATCAAACAGACTGTCTGTAGCAGATTGTCTACCCACTACTATTACATTCCCTTTATACAATTTGATTCTGACATCACCGTTCACGTTAGTCTGTGATGCATCTATCATTGTCTGCATCATCAGACGTTCCGGAGCCCACCAGTAACCGTTATAAATCATACTGGCATAACGAGGCATCAATTCATCCTTCAAGTGAGCAACTTCACGATCCAACGTCAGTGATTCGATGGCACGATGCGCTTTTAACATGACTGTGCCGGCAGGGGTTTCATAGCAACCGCGGGATTTCATACCGACATAACGATTTTCAACAATATCTAATCGTCCAACACCGTTTTCACCAGCAACCTTATTCAGATACGTCATCACTTGTGCAGGCGTCATACGCTCACCATTAATGGCAACGATGTCGCCTTTTTCATAGCTGAGTTCCAGATAAGTCGGTTTATCCGGTGCATTTTCAGGCGAAACAGACCAGCGCCACATGCTTTCTTCCGCTTCAGCCCATGGATCCTCAAGAATGCCGCCTTCATAGGAGATATGCAGCAAGTTGGCATCCATTGAGTAAGGTGATTTTTTACCTTGTTTCATTTCCACTGGAATACCATGCTTTTCGGCATAATCCAGCAGTTTTTGACGCGATAACAAATCCCATTCACGCCAAGGGGCGATGACTTTAATGTTTGGATTCAGGCCATAGGCACCCAATTCAAAACGTACCTGATCATTGCCTTTACCTGTGGCGCCGTGCGAGACCGCTTCGGCACCCGTTTGTGCCGCAATTTCAACCAGCCGTTTAGCAATTAACGGCCGGGCAATCGAAGTACCTAACAGGTATTCACCCTCATATATGGCATTGGCACGGAACATCGGGAACACATAATCACGGGCAAATTCTTCACGCAAATCTTCAATATAAATTTCTTTGATGCCCAGAGATTGCGCCTTGGCGCGCGCCGGCTCGACTTCTTCACCTTGACCAAGATCGGCTGTAAAGGTCACCACTTCACATTGATATTTATCCTGCAGCCATTTAAGAATAACGGAAGTATCCAGACCACCTGAATAGGCTAGAACGACTTTTTTGATGTCAGACATAAGTGGGGAAATCCTGTATCGAAGAATGTAAAAAAGAATGCGTTATTGTATCAAAATCCACGTAAAGCAAGCACTTCTCTTGCCGCCTGACGTTTATCTCCTTTGCAGCTGATAGTCCGCGGAGCATCAAGAAATTTCAATGTAAAGCCAAGTTCACGGTAGAGTTTTTTAATGTTATCTGTAGCCTGATTGGACAGCACTACAGGCCCATTGTGATTGGCCAGCCATTCGGCTAACCGAACTTGATCATCCCAGTCAAAACCCTGCTGGGAATATTGTCGAAAAGGTACATCGTAAGGTGGATCAGCATAAATGAAATCATTTGGCTTGATGTCGATCTGAGCAAAATCCGTATTGCTGAACTCCCATTTATTCAGCACCGATTGGTAAGATGCAAAGTCGCTGACATAATTAATCGTTTTATAACGTCCAAAAGGTACGTTATAACCGCCGCTTTTATTAAAACGGCATAAACCGTTATAACCAGTGCGATTCAGATAATAAAACAACTGAGCACGTTCGGCATCGGTATGTGCTGCAATATCATTGAACTGTTTACGGTACTGGTAATAAAGCTGCTCATCATTTGCCAGTGGTAAATCGATTGTCAAACCTTGCTGCAATTGTTGATAAAAATTGATCAGCGCCGGATTTAAATCATTCAGTAATGCCTTATCAGGATTTAGCCCTAACGCCACAGACAAGCCACCACAAAACGGTTCTACCAGACGATAATCAGGAAACTGTTTCCACAAATCGCGTAATCTGGGAATTAACCAGCGTTTACCACCAGCCCATTTCAATGGCGGTTTAAGCAAAGAAGCTTCTCTGGTCATAGCTGAATTGTCACCGATCGATTCCGCTGCATGAAAAGCAGTTCATTACTGATTGCTGAGTTGAGATTATCTATCCGTTCGGAAGCTGAATCGGCACCGAACGGATAGTCTGATATTACTTGGAATGCAATGTTTTGCGTGGCGGCATCAGATCGGTAATATTGCCCTCTGCCATTTCCGCTGCAAACGCAAAAGTCTCTGACAAAGTAGGATGCGGATGAATGCTCAAGCCAATATCTTCTGCATCAGCGCCCATTTCAAGCGCCAATACCGCCTCGGCGATTAACTCACCGGCATTTGGTCCAACAATACCGGCACCAAGTAAACGACCAGTTTCTTTGTCAAACAAGGCTTTGGTGAGTCCTTCATCACGATCCACGCTCAAGCTACGGCCACTGGCTGCCCAAGGAAACGCACCTTTAACATACTCGATGCCCTGCTTTTTAGCGTCATCTTCACTCAATCCCATCCAGGCAACTTCCGGATCGGTATAAGCCACAGAAGGAATCGTCATGGGATCAAAAGCCACTTTTTTACCGGCGATATGCTCTGCTGCCACTTTGCCTTCATGCGTCGCTTTATGCGCCAGCATAGGTTGGCCGACAATGTCACCAATTGCATAGATATGCGGCACATTGGTCTGCATCTGCTGATTGACTTCAATAAAGCCATAATCATCGACGTTCACACCAGCAGCTTCTGCATTAATCAATTTACCGTTGGGTGAACGGCCTACTGCCACCAGAATTTTGTCATACGTTTGCGGTTCCGGTGCTTTGTCACCTTCAAACGTGACTTTCAAGCCGGATTTAAGCGCATCAATTTTGCTGACTTTGGTTTTCAGATAAATCGCTTTGTACTGTTTCTGAATATGGTTATGCAACGGTTTGACCAGATCCTTATCCGCGCCGGGAATCAGACTGTCCTGTAATTCGACAACACTGATTTCAGAACCCAGAGCGTTGTATACCGTTGCCATTTCCAGACCGATAATACCGCCACCAATCACCAGCAGTTTTTTGGGAATATCTTCCAATTCCAATGCATCGGTGGAATCCATCATCCGTGGATCATCATTGGGGAAGACAGGAATTTTCGTTACACGTGAGCCCGCAGCAATAATACAATTTTCAAAACTGATGGTTTTATCGCCACCTTCTGTCTTGACCTGCATTAAATTGGTACTGGAGAACTGTGCTTCACCATGTACCACAGTCACTTTACGTTGCTTGGCCAACGCTGATAATCCACCAGTCAGCTTGGAAACAATTCCGTCTTTCCAATCTGCGACTTTGCGAATATCAATTTTCGGCGCACCAAAGGTCACACCATTATCAGCGATATGTCTCGCTTCATTAATAACGTGAGCGGTATGCAATAGAGCTTTTGAAGGAATACAACCAACATTCAGACACACACCGCCAATACGTTGATGACGTTCAATCAATATCACCTGCTTGCCTAAGTCTGCTGCACGAAATGCCGCGGTATAACCGCCAGGACCAGAGCCCAGTACAACGACTTCGGCATGCATATCGGCATCGGTTGGGATGTCCTTTTTAGCAACCGGTGCTGCATTGGATTTTTCAGCAGGTTTTTCTGTTTCCGTGTCAGCAGGTTTAGCAGCTTCAGTTTTCGTTTCTGCCGCTTTATCTTCTGCGGCGGAATCTGCTTCGGTTTCCAGCGTCAGAATCACATCACCCTGAGCAACTTTATCACCCACTTTGACTTTCAATGACTTGATGACACCAGCATCAGAGCTAGGGATTTCCATTGCGGCTTTATCAGATTCCAGCGTGATAATGTCTTGATTCGCGGTGACTGACTCTCCTTCTGAAACCAGGATTTCAATAATTTCAACCGCATCAAAATCGCCGATATCCGGAACTTTGACTTCAATCAAACTCATAACAAGACCTTTCTGATATCCGATAACATCTGATTCAACATCACAGTGAATCGAGCACCTGCCGCACCATCAATCACCCGATGGTCGTATGAAATAGACAGTGGCAACATCAAACGAGGTTCAAACTCCTTGCCATTCCACACCGGTTTCATCTGGTGGCGACTCACCCCCAGAATAGCGACTTCAGGTGCATTGACAATCGGGGTAAAGAATTGACCGCCAATACCTCCCAGACTGGAAATAGAAAAGGTCCCACCCTGTAAATCTTTCGCTGTTAAGGTTCCTTCACGCGCACGGACACTGATTTCACCCAGTTCACCGGCCAGTTCCAGGAAGCCTTTTTTATCGACATCCCGAATAACCGGAACCATCAAACCATTGGGTGTATCTACTGCTACACCGATGTTGTAATACTTTTTGTAAATCAGGCTTTGTTTATCTTCGCTTAACGAGGCGTTAAATTCCGGATACTGTCGCAGGCAGGCGACAACTGCTTTCATAATGAACACCAACGGCGTCAGACTGACACCCTTCTTGGCAGCCATTTCTTTATTTTCCTGACGGAATTCTTCCAGCTCAGTGATATCGGCTTCATCAAATTGCGTTACATGTGGAATATTCAACCAGCAAGCATGCAGATGTTTGCCGGAAATTTTCTTGATGCGTGACAGTTCTTTGCTTTCAATTTCACCGAACTGTTCAAAGTTGACTACAGGAACAGATGGGATTCCGGCACCGTCGGCTGCTTTTGGTGCTGGTGCATTCATGACCTGTTTAACAAAGTTTTGGACATCTTCTTTGGTAATACGGCCTTTTTGTCCACTACCGACAACCGCAGCCAAAGGCACACCTAATTCACGAGCAAACTGCCGTACTGAAGGTGATGCATGTGAAGGTTTTTTAGCTGAACCGGTATCCGGTGCATAAGGCAATGTTTCAGTTCTTTCTGGCTCAGGATTCGCTACTGTAGGTGTCGGTGCCGGTTTACTCTCAGCCGCAGCAGGTTTTTCTTTCTCTGCTGGTTTACTTTCTGCTGCTTTTTCAGCCGGCTTTTCGTTTTCTTCAGCGCCGGCATCAGAAGATTCAATCAAGGCAATAACTGAACCTTCACTGACCTTATCACCGACTTTGACTTTCATTTCCTTGATTGTACCGCTTAGCGATGATGGAATTTCCATCATCGCTTTATCGGATTCAATGGTGATCACTTCCTGATCAGCATTGATTGAATCACCTTCAGCAACTAATACTTCAATGATTTCAACGCTATCAAAATCACCAATGTCCGGGACTTTTAATTCGATTAAATCTGCCATGTTTTAAACCTTAACTGGATTCGTTGCGTCAGCATCAATTTTGTACTGCTTAATAGCTTTTGCAACCACATCGTATTTAACAGCACCTTCATCAGCCAATGCACTGAGGGTGGCGACAACCACGTGATATCGATCCACTTCGAAGAAGCTGCGCAATCTTTCACGGGTATCACTGCGACCAAAGCCATCGGTACCCAGTACAACATAACGCTGTTTGATCCAGGGACGTAATTGCTCGGCATACAGACGCATGTAATCTGTGGAAGCCACTACAACGCCCTCCTGGTCATCCAGGCATTGTGAAATATAGCTGGTTTTTTTCTCAGCAGTTGGATGCAGACGGTTATAACGATCCACATCCATACCATCCCGAACCAGTTCATTCACACTGGTCGCACTCCACACATTGGCAGAAACATTCCAGTCTTTTTCCAGCATTTCAGCAGCTGCTTCCACTTCACGGAGAATAGTGCCGCTACCGAGAAGCTGCGCTTTAATCTTGTGTTTGCCACCTGATTTAAGCTTATAGAGACCTTTGATAATGCCCTCTTCCACACCTTTTGGCATAGCAGGATGGGTATAGTTTTCATTCATCGCGGTGATGTAATAAAACACGCCTTCCTGTTGTTCATACATTCGGCGCATGCCTTCATGTACGATGATAGCCATTTCATAAGCATAGGTCGGATCATAGCTGATGCAGTTAGGAATGGTGTTTGCCAGAATCAGACTGTGTCCATCCTGATGCTGCAAACCTTCACCGTTCAGTGTTGTACGGCCTGCAGTACCACCGATCAGGAAACCTTTGGCCTGGATATCACCGGCCAACCAGCACAAATCACCTACACGCTGGAAACCAAACATCGAGTAATAGATATAGAACGGCACCATATTAACGTTGTAGTTTGAATACGCCGTGGCCGCAGAAACCCACTCGGACATTGAACCGGCTTCGTTAATACCTTCCTCCAGGATCTGGCCTTTGGTATCTTCGCGATACCACATGACTTTTCCGGAATCTTCGGGTTCGTACATCTGGCCGGAAGATGAATAAATACCGATAGAACGGAACAGACCTTCCATACCAAAGGTACGCGCTTCATCCGGCACGATTGGTACGATGTTTTTGCCGATTTTCTTATCACGAATTAATGCGGTAATTATTCGTACAAAGGCCATCGTAGTAGATAACTCACGATCCCCACTGTCTTTTAGTACTGCATCAAAAATGCTTAATGGCGGAAGTTCCAGTGCCGGAGCACTATGGCTGCGTTTAGGAATAAACCCACCCAGCTCTTTTCGACGTTCCAGCAGATATTTTTTCTCTTCACTGTCGTCATCCAGTTTGATGTATGGAATCTCTTCGATTTCATCATCTGGAATGGGGATATTGAAACGGTCACGGAAGCGTTTCATGTGCTCCAGTTCCATTTTCTTCTGCTGGTGAGTCGTGTTCTGACCTTCACCCGCCTGACCCAGTCCATACCCTTTAACGGTTTTCGCCAGGATAACAGTGGGTTGCCCCTGATGGTCCACTGCACGTTTATAAGCGGCATAAATCTTACGAGGATCGTGGCCGCCACGACTCAAGTGCCAGATATCCTCATCGGTCATATCTGAAACCATATCCAGCAGCTCAGGGTATTTACCAAAGAAATGCTTACGTACATAAGCACCATCTTTTGCTTTGTAATTCTGGTATTCGCCGTCGACGACTTCTTCCATGCGTTTCAGCAACAAGCCTTTGGTATCCCTTGCCAGTAATTGATCCCAACCACTGCCCCAGATAACTTTTAATACATTCCAGCCAGCACCACGGAATAAAGCTTCAAGTTCCTGGATTATTTTGCCATTACCACGAACCGGACCGTCAAGACGTTGCAGGTTGCAGTTGACAACAAAGATCAGATTATCGAGTTTTTCACGACCAGCCAGTGTAATAGCGCCTAAAGATTCCGGCTCATCCATCTCACCATCGCCCAGATACGCCCATACATGGCGACCTGATGTTTTGGCGATTTCGCGATGATGCATGTATTTCATGAATCGCGCTTGATAGATGGAAAGAATTGGACCAAGGCCCATTGAAACGGTGGGGAACTGCCAGTAATCTGGCATTAACCATGGATGCGGATAGGAAGACAACCCCTTACCATCGACTTCAAAGCGGAAATTATCCAATTGCTCTTCCGTCAGACGGCCTTCCAGGAAAGATCGAGCATAGATGCCCGGTGCAGAGTGACCCTGAACAAACACCATATCGGCGCCTTCTTCATGGTTATCACCTCTGTAGAAATGATTAAACCCTACATCATAAAGTGTTGCCGCAGATGAGAAGCTCGCAATATGTCCGCCGACAGCACCGGGTTTCATATTGGCCTTAACCACCATCGCCATTGCATTCCAACGGATATACGATCTGAGCTTATGCTCCATTGCCTGATCACCAGGAATGCGTTCCTGTTGATCCACCGGAATGGTATTTACGTATGCGGTATTAGCACTATAAGGCAGATTGACACCACTACGGCGGGCCTTATCAATGAGTTTTTCAATAATGTAATGGGCTTTTTCGTCACCGGCCGCTTCAAGCACAGACTCCAGAGCGTCCAACCATTCTTGCGTTTCTTGTGGATCGTGATCGACAAAATCAGTCATATATACCTTCTTAAATCTCAACGCGATAAATTACAGCCGCACATTGTAACAGTTTTTGTTTAATTCACACTCAGATGCGAGGACAAAAGCCTGCTACAGCGCCATTCTGGCAAGAAAATCAAAACCTTGTGGAAAAATTAAATACTGAAAAAAAGCCGTAAAAGCCAATGAAATTGGCTTCAGGAACCTGCTACCTGATGACGCCGACGCTGGCTAAACACTCTGAAACCCAACAACAGGATAGCAATCAATAAATAAATTAACGGCTCGGTTTTATCTTGCTTGACCAGCATATAAAAATGCACACAAGAAAGCACGACAATCAGATAAATTAAGTAATGCAGTTTTTTCCAGCGACGCCCCCCTAACCTCTTTATCATCTTATCAGTAGACGTTATCGTTAATGGAATGAGCAGGATAAAGCTGATAAACCCGATGGTAATGAAGGGACGCTTGACAATATCCAGCCATATTTCATGCAGATCAAAAAACTGATCCAGTCCAAAATACAACAGCATATGCAGGCTGGCATAAAAGAACGCAAACAAACCCAACATGCGGCGAAATCGGATAAATTCATTGATTCCTGTGAGCTTGCGTAAAGGTGATATGAATAATGTCACCATAATAAACCGTAATGCCCATACGCCTGTATCACGGGTAATGGCTTCAATGGGGTTAGCTCCCAATTGATCCGATATCAGTGCATAGCTCAGCCAGAATAAAGGTAGTAATGAGATACTGAAAACCAGTATTTTCAGCCCGGCAACATGCTTTCTCATTAGAAATAGCGTTTCAGATCCATGCCGTTGTACAACGCTGCGACTTCTTCACCATAACCGTTAAACATAAGCGTTTCACGTTTGAGGAATTCGCCAATACGTCTTTCGCGACGTTGACTCCAGCGTGGATGGTTTACATCCGGGTTCACATTGGAATAAAAACCGTATTCACCTGCATTAGCCTGCACCCAGGCCGTTAACGGCATTTCTTCTACAAAGCGAATTCGTACAATCGATTTGATACTTTTAAAACCATATTTCCAGGGCACGACCAGACGAATCGGTGCACCATTCTGACCAGGCATTTCCCGGCCATATAACCCCACGGCAAGTAATGTCAACGGATGCATTGCCTCATCAATTCGCAAGCCTTCAAGGTAGGGCCAGTTTAAAACCCGGCGACGCTGACCCGGCATTTGCTCGGGATCATACAATGTCGTAAATTCAACAAATTTGGCTTTGGAGTTGGGTTGTGCCTGTTTTAAAAGCTCCGCTAATGGAAATCCCACCCAGGGAATGACCATCGACCAGCCTTCCACACAACGTAGACGATAAATCCGTTCTTCCAGGCTTTGCGCTTGAATCAGTTCGTTATAGTCATATTTTCCCGGCTTGTCGCATTCACCATCAATCGTCACTATCCAAGGCTCACTGCGATCCGGAAAATCAGCGGCTAACGCCGATGGTGATTCTTTATCGGTGCCAAATTCATAAAAATTATTGTATGTCGTAATGGATTCATAGGTGGTGAGCTTTTCATCAGTAGAAAAACTACTTTTTCCGAGATTGTCAAAAGATTCACCTGTCGGCGCTTTTGCTGCAAAACTTAGCGGCATGGCGCTTGCTGCTGCCAATCCGGCTGCACCATTGATAAATTGTCGGCGATTCAGATAGACCTTATAGTCAGTGACTTCAGATTCAGGAATATCCCAGGAATGTTTTTTACGAATCCACATGATTCACCTCATTGGGTTTAAAGCGTTTGGCCAACCAGTAATCCACACTGATATATCGACCAGCCCCGATAAAAAATAATGTCAGCAACATAACAAAGTACGTTGCAGCAAACTCGATACCATTATTGAGTACAACCAGACTGCCATGTTCCGTCAGCCAGCTATAATTTCCATGTTCCTGCAGGATAGATTTCGCACGATCTAACCGTTCGATTGCCGCCGGAGCATTTTCCGCAGCAAAGGCACTCATCGGATCGTGAATCGCCTGCCAGCCGTTCTTCCAATGCACACTGAAAGCCGCAACCAGCATCGTTATCATTAACGGAATACTGACCCAGCGCACTGCCAGACCCAGTAATAACAGAATGGCACCAAAATATTCAGCCCCCCAGGCCAGATAGGCCATCAGTTCAGGAAACGGTAAACCCAGGCCCCAATCCGGATTGGCAAACCAGTCAATGGTATTCTGTAAAGAACTGTCAGGATTAAAGGGGTTCCATTTGTTATTGGCAGCTACCCAGAATACCGGTATCAAGTAAGCTCTCAATAACAAGGGTGCCAGAAAATCTACGTTTCGAGTGGTATTCAATAAATGCTGTAGACTAGCGATGAATTTAACCATTTTTATAACCTCTCAGAGGAAAACAGGGGCTTAACGCCCCTGCTATTTTGGTTAATCACGATAAATTGAATCAGTTACCACCACATTTACCTTCACCGCATTTACCTTCTTTATCCTTTTTGCTGTCTTCACCACATTTGGCTTCGCCGCATTTTCCTTCTTTATCTTTTTTGCTGTCTTCACCGCATTTTGCTTCACCACATTTACCTTCTTCGTGATGTTTTGCTAACTGCATGTAACCATTGGTTAATTCAGAAGATTGGAATGGGTTGCTATCAGCCGCAGCCATTGGTGATAAAGCCAGCCCCGCAGTCATTGCTGCACTGGCAGCCAATGCAATAGAGGTTTTTTTGTTCATAGCCATGTCTTAAATTCCTTATGTTTTAAATCACATCATCAGCCCGTCTCTATAGCCCGGGCTTGTTAGCATAGACTGACGAGTAAAACGTTTGTTACAAACTAAAGTAAAATTTTTCTCAATCGATGAATTTTGTAAAGATAAATCCAGTAAACATGTCTAAACTCAGATAAATATCCTATACGAGCAGCTAAGCATGTTTTTATTTATGTATCTAACAACATGACGGAGAAGTTTGACCAGAAAGACTTTGGCGATGATGCAGCGTTAATTAAAGGCATGCTGGCCGGTGACTCAACGGCATTTGAAATAGCGGTAGCGTTGTACCATCCCAAAATGGTGATGATCGCCAAAGCTATCATTGGTGAAGCCTTTGCTGAAGAAATCGCTCAGGATGCGTGGATTTCGGCTATCGGCTCACTGGCAGATTTTGGGGGGCGAAGCAGTTTGTATACCTGGCTGGTGCAAATTACAGCAAATGCTGCCAAAACCAGGTTACGCCGGGAAAAACGCCAGGTGTCATTAGATGAAAACTGGCAACAGCTTGATACAGATGACCGTTTTAATCATAAAGATCACTGGCGAGAGCAAGTTTCACAATGGGATATTGATACCCCTGAAGCAATCATTGCCAATCATCAGCTCAAGGAAATCATTCAGCAAACCTTTGCCCAACTGCCGCCACAGCAACAAGCGGTATTAACTATGTATGATCTGGAAGGTGAGTCAATGCAGGAAATCTGTAACATTCTGAATATCTCTGCGTCCAATGCAAGAGTGTTATTGCATCGTGCACGCTCTGCGATACAGCAAAAAATCCATCAATATCAGGAAAATAGTTAATATGCTTAAATGCCGTGACATCGAAGCAATGGCCAGTGATTATCTGGATAAAGATTTGTCATTTCAGCAACGCATGGCATTCAAGTTACATTTGTTTCTTTGCCATAACTGCCGAAACCATGTACGTCAGTTAAAAACCACCATACTCAGTATCCGACAATTGCCAGCAACCCATGCGGTGATTGTTGACGACAAAATGAAAGCTATGGCCAAACATCTTCAGGAAAACGCCAGCAAACAATAAATGTCTGCTGGCACTGAATAATCTCTATTTCTGATACTTTTGTTTCCACTCGTCATAAGACATGCCATAGACATGTTCACGGGCAGCATCATAATCCATTTCCACGCCCTTTTCTTCTGCCGCGGCCAGATACCATTTAGACAGGCAATTACGGCAAAAACCTGCCAGATTCATTAAATCAATATTCTGTACGTCAGTACGTTCCTGTAAATGTGCAACCAATCTGCGAAATGCCGCAGCTTCCAGTTCAGTTTGTGTTTGTTTGTCCATCTTCATCCTCTTCATATAAAAAACAATTAACCTGATGGCCATTTTCCAGCACCGTAGTGGATGGATACTGATCATGGCAAATTGGCATCACCTGCTGACAGCGTTGATGGAAATGACACCCTGCAGGTGGATTGGCGGGCGAAGGTAATTCGCCCCTGACCGCAACCTGCAGATGTTGCTTATTCAAATCCGGTACAGCGGCTAATAAAGCCTGTGTATAGGGATGTTTAGGCGAATCCAGCACTTGCTTGCGAGTACCCTGTTCGACAATTCTGCCCAGATACATTACAGCCACCCGATGCGCCAGATAATCCACTACACCGATATTATGCGTAATAAATAAAAACGACAGCCCAAACTCATGTTGAATATCACGCAGTAAATTCAGAATTTGCGCCTGCACTGAGACATCCAGCGCACTGGTAGGCTCATCACAGATAATGACTTCAGGTTCAGTCGCCAGCGCACGAGCAATACAAATCCGTTGACGTTGTCCCCCGGAAAATTCATGGGGGTAACGATGTCGGATATCCGCACGCAGGCCGACACGTTCAAGTAATGAATCAACATATTCAGATCTGGCATCAGGATCTTTTCGAAACCTCGACCTGTCTATCGCTTCTTCAATAATCTGCTCAACGGTCATCCTTGGATTCATTGATGAAAATGGATCCTGAAAAATGATCTGCAACTGACCCCGGTAAGGTTTTAATTCACGTTGAGATAGCCGGTTTAGCACTTTCCCCTGAAAACTCACTTCACCAGCAGTCACCTTAACCAGCTGTAAAATGCCTTTACCCACCGTGGTCTTGCCGCAGCCGGATTCGCCCACCAGTGCCAGCGTTTCAGCATTATGTAATGTCAGGTTGACACCATCCACCGCTTTAACGTGACCCACCGTGCGCTGCAAAATACCTTTGCGAATGGGGAAATGAATTTTTAATCCCCTGACATCAAGCGCATGCACCTGTGAGGGAACCACATCTGATAGGTGTGAAGCATGTAATGGTTTGATTGCTTCAGCTCGTGAAGAAACTATCGCAGAGTCATATAAATGACAACGGACACCTGTTTGTTCCGTTTCAATCCATCGTGGCTCATGCTGATGACAATGCTCCCAGGCATGATCACAACGCTCAGCAAACCGGCAGCCAACAAAATTCTGATTTAACGGCGGGACATTGCCTTTAATCACTGTTAAACGTTGTTCACGTTTTTGTTCACCGGGCAAAGCTTCAAAGAGTTTTTGTGAATACGGGTGTTGGGGATGTTCAAAAAATGTCTGTCTGTCTGTCTGTTCTACAATTTGTCCGGCATACATCACAGCAATGTGATCCGCCATCTGGGCTGCCACACCAAGATCATGCGTTATAAGTAAAATCGCCATCCCGGTATCACGCTGAATCTGTTTAAGTAAATCCAGTATCTGTGCCTGAATGGTGACGTCCAATGCTGTGGTGGGCTCATCCGCAATCAATAACTCCGGCTCACCGGCTAATGCCATGGCGATCATCACACGCTGCTTCATGCCACCAGACATTTGATGTGGGTATTCTTTAAGGCGTCGCAGAGGATCAGGTATACCAACAGAATCCAGTAAGTTCACACTGCGCTGCTGTATATCCTGTGGCGATAATTTGAAATGCCAGCGCAATGTTTCACCGATCTGCTGCCCAATGGTCAATACTGGATTCAGAGAACTTTGTGGTTCCTGAAAGATCATAGCGACCCGTCTGCCCCGAACCGACTCCATTTCTGCTTCGGAAAGTTTGAGCAGATCCTGACCATTTAAATTGATTTCACCTGCCACAATCTGACTGGCTGGGTAAGGATTCAACCTCAACAGGGACAATGCACTGATGGATTTACCACAGCCTGATTCGCCGAGTAAGGCAAAGGTCTCGCCTTGCTGGAGGGTAAAATCGATACCATCAACCGCTTTAAAAGGCTGATCTTTACTGGCAAACCAGGTTTTGAGACCTTTAACCTCCAATAATGCCGTCGAACTCATCGTGCCCTCTGCATTCTTGGATCAAAGGCATCGCGTACCACATCGGCAAATAAGTTAGCGGCCAGTACCAACATGAACATCGAGATAAATGCTGCAGTTAAAGACCACCAGACCACCGGTTCACGGCCCATTTCAAGTCGTGCACTGTTAATCATATTGCCCCAACTGATCATTGATGGGTCAACGCCGACCCCGACATACGACAACACAGCTTCAGCCAGCACCAGTCCACTGAAGTCCAGCACCACAGTAATCAAAACGATATGCATCAGGTTTGGCAGGATATGGCGATGCAGGATATTCAGATTACTTACCCCTAATGATCGGGCAGCCAATACATATTCGGCTTCGCGTAATTTGAGTGTTTCACCCCGCAGGATACGGCACAGGCCTGTCCAACTTGTGACACCAAGTATCAAACACAAAAACAGCAAACGGATATCTGCCCTTTCGGCAATGGTGGCAAAGTTTTCTGGATGCGTATTCATATACACCTGCAACATTAATACTGCAGCTGCGATTAATAACACGCCGGGAATAGAGTTTAAGGTAGTGTAAATATACTGAATAACGTCGTCAACCCAGCCTTTGAAATAACCCGCGCTGATACCCAGGAAAATAGCCAGCGGTAACATTATCAGTGTAGTCAACGTGCCAATCGCCAGCCCTGTTCTGATGCTTTTCAGCGCCTGATACAGGACACTTTGCCCGACTTTATCCGTGCCAAACACATGGTAATACTGGCTCAGCATTATCAATGTAATGCTTAACCAGCTCAGCAGAAAAATCATCAGATAAAAGGTGCGGATCGGATAATCGGACTCTCCGCGCAGCAGCCGTTTGAGCTTAGCAAAAGCGGGATGCCGGTAACGTATCTTCCAATACAGAATATAAAAAACGATCAGCAGCGCTGTGAAGATGACAGCTGTATACGTGCTTTTCGCCACAATCCTGCTGACATCAGCCCATTTTTCTGTTTCAGTTGCCAGGTGTTGGGCGGAATGCTGTAAGCGTGGATAGTTGTATTCCAACTGCCCGCCCTGCACGACTTGCATTTCCTTGACAAATAAATGGGTTGCAAACGGCGCAGAATAAGTTTTTTCAACCTGAGTACGGATGGGCGTTATCAGCCAGTCCAGTACACTAAGCACTTCAGTTGAATAATGTTGCTGTGTATTGCTCTCAGACGCTAATGCCGTTCGAAAATGCAATGAATCGAGAAAACCGATACTGACATAACTCAATAGGATAATGATGGAAATGACACCGCGTTTACGCTGCATCACCATAATCCAGGGAGCACGTAAATGCGGTTTACTACGCAGGTAGAATATCCCAGCCGTTATAACAGTCAGCAGAATGAAAATCAGAATGTCGGTCCACAAAAATACCGGCAGAAAGGGCATGGCTGTCCTTAGGTTGATTTTCTGAGGCTGGAAATATCCACTTTAAGTGCTTTCGGTAACGAGAAAGCAATATTTTCAATCTGGCCGGTATCTTCAGTAACCGCCTCAACGCCCAGCATTTTGAGTTTATCAACCACAGCCTGGACCAATGATTCAGGCGCAGATGCACCGGCAGTCAAACCAATATTCTGTTTGTCTTTCAACCAATCCAGACGTATTTCATCAGCATTATCGATAAGATAAGACTCTGTACCAAGTTTATTAGCTAACTCTTTGAGTCTATTGGAGTTTGAACTATTGATTGAGCCAACCACCAGTACCAGATCACAATTTTCAGCCAAACGTTTTACGGCATCCTGACGATTCTGTGTGGCATAACAAATATCATCTTTACCTGGGCCAATGATGTTTGGAAAACGCTCTCGCAACGCATCGATGACCAGCTTGGTATCATCCACAGACAAGGTGGTTTGGGTTACAAATGACAGATTATTGGGATCATTGACTTTTAATTTCGCCACATCTTCCGGTGACTCGACCAGATACATTGCTGTGGGATCAGCCGTATATTGTCCCATCGTGCCTTCCACTTCGGGATGCCCGGCATGCCCAATCAGAATGCATTCACGAGCCACTTTTTCATGTTTGGCGACCTCAAGGTGTACTTTAGTCACCAAAGGACAGGTCGCATCAAATACTTTCAGACCACGCTGTTTACCCTCTTCCTGCACCGCTTTGGAAACACCATGCGCACTGAAGATTAATGTGCTGTTATCGGGTACATCAGACAATTCTTCAATGAAAATCGCGCCTTTATTACGCAAGTCTTCAACGACTGTTCGGTTATGCACCACTTCATGACGTACATAGATCGGCGCACCAAATAGCTCCAAAGCACGCTCTACAATCTCAATAGCGCGATCCACTCCAGCACAAAACCCCCGAGGATTGGCTAAAACCAGTTTTGCCATTTACAACACTGCCTTTGGATAAGAACCTAATACACGAAAAACTGAGGATTCCGACTCCAGTTCCTGTAACGCACTGGCAACTACGGGATCCTGACAATGGCCGTCAATGTCGATAAAAAACACATATTCCCAGATACCTTTCCGTGAAGGTCTGGACTCAATACGACTCATACTAATACCTTTGTCAGCCAAAGGTTTGAGTAAGTTTTGTAACGCACCCGGTTTATTTTTTGTCGAAACCAGTAACGCTGTTTTATCCACGCCTGATGGGCCGACATCCTGATTACCGATCACCAGAAAGCGGGTGGTATTCCCTGCTTCATCTTCAATGTTACTGGCCAGCACTTGCAAGCCATAAATTTCAGCGGCCGTACTTGCAGCAATTGCAGCGCAATCCTCACCCATTTCAGCAACACGTTTCGCCGCCTCGGAGTTGCTGTCCAGTGGAATCAGTTCCACTTGGGGAAGTTGATCACCCAACCATTGCCGGCATTGTGCCAAGGCCTGAGGATGAGCATAAACCTTTTTTATATCAGATAATTGCGATGCATTGCTCAATAAGTAATGATGAATACGCAAGGTCACTTCACCGTTGATTTTCAGTGGCGAACTGGCGAATCTGTCAAGCGTATGGTTGACCATGCCTTCTGTGGAGTTTTCAACCGGTACGACCCCATAACAAGCGTATTCTGTTTCAACGGCCCGAAATACATTGGCAATGGTGCTGACCGGATGTAACTCAGCGGAACCACCAAAATGTTTTAACGCTGCGGCCTGGGTAAACGAACCTTCAGGGCCTAGGTAAGCCACTTTTAAGGTTTTTTCTGCTGCCAGACAGGCGGACATAATTTCACGAAACAATCTGGCCATTTCTTTATCTGATAACGGGCCGGTATTGCGTTCCATTACCTGTCGCAAAATCATCGCTTCGCGCTCAGGCCGATAAAAATCGGTTTGCTCGCCGGACTGCTGTTTTATTTCGGCAACCTGATGCGCTAAAGCCGTACGTTCGTTTAATAAATCCTGTAACTGCCTGTCGACTTTATCAATCTGTTCACGAACGGCTTGAAGGGCTTTTTTTTCGGACATGGTTAACCAAACCTGCGCTCAAATTCAGACATAAACCAGATGAGTTTATCAACACCGGCTTCAGGCATAGCATTGTATATGCTGGCTCGCATTCCACCCAAATCCCGATGTCCCTTAAGCGTTAATAAGCCTTCTTTGGCTGCATCTGCCAGAAATTGTTTATCCAGATCACTGTTGGCCAGCGTAAACGGAATATTCATCCATGAGCGATAGCGTATATCCACTGGATTGGCATAAAAATCACTGCCATCAATAGCCGCATACAATTTGGCCGCTTTACGCTGATTGATTTCAGCCATGCCCTGTAAACCACCCTGCTGTTTCAGCCACTGAAACACCAAACCAGCAAGATACCAGCTGTAAGTAGCCGGGGTGTTATACATTGAGCCATTGTCCGCATGAATTTTGTAGTCAAACATCGTCGGTGTACCCGGCAAAGTTTTACCAATCAAATCCTTACGCACAATGACAATACACAAACCGGCCGGACCGATATTTTTCTGTGCACCAGCGTAAATCAGCCCAAAACGATTGACATCAACCGGACGTGACAGAATGGTTGATGACATATCAGCAATTAAAGGGGTATCCCCTACTTCCGGAATGTCAGCAAATTCCAGCCCATGAATAGTTTCATTGGGCGTGTAATGCACGTAAGCCGCATTATCAGACAACTGCCACTCTGTTTCATCGGGAATGGTTCGATAATGCGATGGCTTGGCATCAGCGACCACATTCACTTTAGTATAGCGGCCTGCTTCAGCAATGGCTTTTTCTGACCATGCCCCGGTATTAAAATAATCTGCATGGCTTTTACCATTAAGCAGATTCATCGGAATCATCGAAAACTGGCTTGATGCTCCGCCTTGCAAAAACAGCACCGCATACTCGTCTGAAATTCCCATCAAATCACGTAAATCAGCTTCGGCTTGTTCTGCGATAGAAGTATATTCCGGCCCCCGGTGACTCATTTCCATCACCGACATGCCTGTGCCATGCCAGTCCAGCATTTCCTGCTGGGCAATCAGCATCACTTCGTCCGGCAACATCGCTGGGCCGGCACTAAAATTATAGGCTCTCAAAGTGCTTATTCTTCCGTTAAGTCGTCAGTATGTGGCAGGTCATCCAGATCAAGATCTTCATCTTCGTCTTCGATAACACGTTCCAGACCCACCAGTTTTTCATCATTACTGAGATTAATCAGGCGAACACCCTGCGTGTTACGACCCACCAGAGAAACATGTTTAACCGGGGTACGAACCAGCGTACCGCCATTGGTAATCAACATGATCTGGTCTTCTTCACAGACTTGCACTGCACCCACCACCTGACCGTTACGGGCAGAGGTCTGAATCGAGATAATGCCCTGACCACCACGACCCTGGACACGGTATTCTTCCAGGTTAGTACGTTTACCGTAACCGAATTCGGTTGCGGTCAGAATGGCACCTTCCTGCTGGGCAATAATCAGTGAAATAATCTGTTCCCCATCGGCCAGACGCATGCCACGAACACCGCGAGAAACACGGCCCATGGAACGCACATCGGTTTCAGGGAAACGAATAACCTTGCCGTTGCTGCTGAACAGCATGACGTCAGATTCACCACCGGTTAATGCCACTCCAACCAGCCGGTCATCATCTTTCAGATCCACGGCGATAATACCGTTAGCTCTTGGGCGTGAATAATCGACTAATGGGGTTTTCTTGACGGTACCGCTCGCCGTTGCCATAAAGATAAACTTATCTGCTTCAAACTCACGGATTGGCAATACCGCATTAATACGTTCGCCTTCATCCAGTGGTAACAGGTTCACAATCGGCTTACCACGGGCTGTACGACCGCCTTGCGGCAATTCGTAGACTTTCTTCCAGTAAACCTTACCGGCACTGGAGAAGCACAATAAGGTGTCATGGGTATTGGCAATAAACAGATGTTCAATGAAATCTTCATCTTTCATTGAGGTCGCTGCTTTGCCTTTTCCGCCTCGACGTTGTGCCTGATAGGTATCCAGCTGCTGCGTTTTGGCATAACCGGCATGCGATAAGGTCACCACCATTTCTTCTTCGGTGATCAGATCTTCCAGCGTCAAATCCAGATGGGTATCCAGAATTTCGGTACGACGGTTATCACCATATTCTTCGTTAATGGCCACTAATTCCTGACGAATAACAGCCATCAGATTATCCGGGTCACTCAGAATCGCCAGCAGGTCACGGATTTGATCCAGAACCTCACGGTATTCCTGCAGGATTTTGTCCTGTTCCAGCCCCGTCAATCTGTGCAAACGCATATCCAGAATGGCTTGCGCCTGAACCGGTGATAAATAATATTGGCCATCAACCAGACCGAACTCAGCGGCCAAATCTTCCGGACGTGAAGCCTGTGCACCAGCGGCACCCAGCATTTCCAGAATCATTTCACTTCGCCAACCCTGGGATAACAGGGCTTCTCTGGCTTCAGACGGGCTTGGTGACGCTTTGATCAGCTCAATAACTTCATCGATATTGGCAAGTGCGGTTGCCAGACCTTCCAAAATATGTGCACGGTCACGGGCTTTACGCAGTTCATAAATCGAACGACGCGTGACGACTTCACGGCGATGACGGATAAAGGCTTCAAGAATCGGTTTCAGGCCCAGTGTGCGTGGCTGACCATCAACGATTGCCACCATATTGATACCAAACACCGTTTGTAACTGGGTTTGCTGGTAAAGATTGTTCAGAATAACTTCAGGAACATCACCACGTTTAATGACGACCACCATCCGCATGCCATCTTTATCAGACTCATCACGCAGTGCGGAAATACCTTCAATTTTTTTCTCTTTGACCAGTTCGGCGATTTTTTCCAGCAAGCGGGCTTTGTTTACCTGATAAGGCAGCTCGTGAACGATGATGCTTTGCTGGCCCGTCGCTTCATTGGTTTCGATCTCAGCGCGGGCACGCATATAAACACGGCCTCGACCGGTTTCATAGGCTTCGGCAATGCCGTTGGCACCATTGATAATACCGGCGGTTGGAAAATCCGGGCCCGGTACATACTGCATTAACTCACGGGTAGTGACACCCGGCTCATCAATAATCGCAATACAGGCATTGAGAATTTCAGTCAGATTATGCGGCGGGATATTGGTTGCCATACCCACGGCAATACCGGATGAGCCGTTAACTAATAACGCCGGAAAACGGGTTGGCAGGACAGCCGGCTCAGATTCGGATTCATCATAGTTGGGAATGAAATCGACCGTTTCCTTGTCCAGATCGGCCAGCATTTCGTGGGCGATTTTCGCCATGCGTACTTCGGTATAACGCATTGCGGCAGGAGGATCACCATCGACCGAACCGAAGTTACCCTGACCATCAACCAACATGTAGCGCATCGAAAATGGCTGAGCCATTCGCACCATGGTGTCATATACCGCTGTATCACCATGTGGGTGATATTTACCGATAACGTCACCGACAATACGAGCAGATTTTTTGTATGGGCTGTTCCAGCTGTTTCCTAATTCACGCATGGCGTACAAGACGCGACGGTGAACAGGTTTCAGGCCGTCCCGGACATCCGGTAAGGCGCGACCTACGATAACGCTCATAGCGTAATCGAGGTAGGACTGTTTCATTTCATCTTCGATACTGATCGAGTCCAGTTCCAGAGCAATCTCAGACATTTAATATTCTTCCAAAATGAACAAAAGCAAGCCTAGCTTGTTGAAGTTTCAGGCAAAAAACTCTGCTGAGAAAACCTAAACAGGCGCCAAGCATATCAAAGCAGTAATCCTACCACTCTGAGCGATTTCCTGCACGATTATAAGTTACTGCTAGGGTGTACCAGCTTTATCAAAATAATCGCTCAAATCCTGCTCCAAAGTCGCGAGAATTTCTTCCAGCGCATTTTGCCAGCCAGTTACAACGGTTTGCGGGCTTGTTTTATCAATGGATGCATCAACACGAAAACCGGTTTGAAACAGCATTTTGCTGCGATCAGCATCGCCTGGACTCATAAAAAACTGCATTTCTAAAACTGCTTGCGGCGGATACTCGGCACGATCATCACCATAAAGTTTGGTCACGGCGGCTTCCAGTACCAAATCTGCTGGTTGCGAATCATCGGTAATTACATCGCTGAATAAACCACTTTTGGATAACCATCGCTGCAATTGAGAAGTAAACATCACCTGTGGATCGGTGAGTAATAAATGGCCTGCTTGCGGTTGGTATTCATTTTCGCCAACACGAAATACAATATTTTCTGTCCGGTAATGTGGCGCAATGCGGATGGGCTTTATGCGTAAAACACGACCCTGGGCAAACTGAGCGGCCACATTGCCGCGATCGACATCGACTATATAAAAGCGTGGCTCAATATTTTCCGCTTTCTTGTCTGAACCTCCGAAACCGAAACAACCTGTTAAAAAGCTGAACAGAATAATAACCAGCACTCTCTGCCATCTGTTACTCACGAAATGTTGTACTCCTGAAAAAATTTCTGGGAAATTGCATTACAGATCTTGTAATTGGTGTCGTTATAATACTGGTGGTGACTATCCCTTCTCAAATAATTTAGGCGTCAGATGGACGAGATAAAAACCAAGATCCGTGATATTGCAGATTTTCCCGAACCCGGCGTTTTATTTAAAGACATCACTCCACTTATGCAATCCCCTGTCTTACTGCGACAGGCCGTCGAATTACTGATTGCCCCCTATCGAAATTCCGGTATTACCGCCGTCGCAGGTATGGAAGCACGGGGCTTTATTTTTGGATCACTGGCCGCCTCCATGTTGGAGGTCGGTTTTATTCCCCTGCGCAAACCTGGCAAACTTCCACACATTACACACAAGGTCGAATACCAATTGGAATATGGTGAAAACAGCCTGGAAATTCACGCTGATGCCGTGGCTGAAAATGGCAATATTTTAATCGTTGATGATGTACTGGCGACCGGCGTCACGGCCAAAGCAAGCTGTGAATTAATCCAGCTACTGGGTGGTAATGTGGTTGGCTGTGCATTTCTGATGGAAATCACTGCCCTGAATGGTCGTTCCCTGTTAACCGATTTTAATGTTCATAGCGTAATTCAATACTGATGAAATTTTTACTTTTTTTGCTGTTCGCTTCACCCGCTATCGCTAATACTGTTTTTCAATCGGCGGTTCATCAAGCCAAATGGGAAACTGAAGCATCAGCATTGGCCTGTGCCTTACACCATGACGTGACCGATTATGGGCATGTCAGTTTTCATCGACACAATGGCGAGGCCATCAAATTAACCATTACCACACAAGACCACCCGGCTGCACATAACACTGTCGATTTAGTCATTACCAATACCCCGTGGCAAAGCGAAGACGTTAGTCAAAAACTGCTGACCTTGCCGGTAACTTACGGACAGCGTGAGTTTGTTATTGAAGGTAATGCGGCCAGAAAAGCCTTGTCGGCATTACAATTGGGTCAGTTTGTGCAATTGCAGTATGCCACGCAAGGCAACACCCAACCGGTCAGTATTATTCTGTCCAATGTTCAGTTCGTGCCGGCCATGCGTGAATTTCAGACCTGTTCAGATCAGATGCACCCCGACAGCTTTACTGATCTGCAATATTTCAATGTTTATTTTGAATCCGAAAAAGCGATTCTTGATAATAAAGCTTCCGGACAAATGCAACGACTGGCTGACTATCTCAAAATTGACGACAGCATCAAACGTATCATTATCGAATCTCATACCGACAGCTTTGGTCGACGTGAACTCAATACTGAGTTATCCGAACAACGGGCTCAAATTGTGAAAAGCTTTTTAATCGAACAGGCTGAGGTTGATGAAGGGATTATCGAAACGCACTCCTATCGTGATACCAAACCCATCGCTAATAACAAAACACCCGCAGGACGCGCACAGAATCGTCGTTCTGAAATACGGCTGATTCGTTAAATACCTATTCCCACAAAGCCAGCAATTCACGGGTCACCTGTTGATAATCAGATGCTTTGGTAATCGCTGAAATCATCGCCACTGAACCCACACCAGTTTTATGCAATTCACTGGCACGCGGCGGATCAATCCCACCAATGGCAACCAGTGGCGTATGTCCATCTAATAAGCGTATCCATTCTGCTAACCGATCAAACCCTTGCGGTTGCCACGGCATCTGTTTGCTGTCGGTTTCAAAAATGGGGCCCAAAGCAATATAGCTGGGATTTACTGCTAATGCTCTGGCCAGTTCCCAATATGAATGGGTTGAAATCCCCAGCCGCAATCCGGCCTGTTCAATTTCCAGCAAATCAGCATCATGCAAATCTTCCTGCCCCAGATGCACACCGTAAGCGCCATTATCGATCGCCATACGCCAGTGATCATTCACAAAAAACTGAATTTCACCATGCTGCTCGGCGATATCCACCGCACTGGCAATCTCTGCATTAAGAAAAGCGCTATCTGATTGTTTTAATCGTAATTGGAGGGTCTTGATACCAATGGTTAACAAACGATTAACCCAATCCGCACTATCGACCACAGGATAAATCCCCAGTCGCTCCGGGCATTCAGGAAAACTGAAACTTTTGCCAATCAAATCCGGGGTATAACTCAGCCTGGGGATATCGCGAAGTTCGAATGGTTGCCGTTGGTGGAAAAACAACTGATAAGGGCCCAGAGTCTGTGATTCGCGAATCCCGCGATTGATATAACTACGCGATAAAATCACCGCATCACGAATATCTTCGCCCTGGGCCAGATAACACGCCAGACTGGATGCCAGCACACAACCGGTTCCGCGAACATTTTTATTCAGTCGTCGCTGATAACAATAAAATTGACTAAACGCATTGGCAAAATAATCTGATACAAAACTTTGATCGCCATGGCCACCTTTGACCAGACAGGCTGATAAGCCCTCTTCAATCAACTGGCGAACCTGTTTCTCCACTGAGCAATCAGAATTCGCTGAGATGTACTGCATCTCAGGCAGATTCGGCGTCAGCAAAGTAATCTTTGGTAATACTGACTTGCGCACAAAATCAAGTACTTCAGGTGCAGCCTGTTCTCCACCACTTGTGGCTGCCATCACCGGGTCCATCACCACCGGCACATCATGAATGGTCAGAATCCGTTCAATGGCCTGGGCAATTTCAAGGTTTGGAATCAAACCGATTTTGATGGCTGAAATGTCAAAGTCAGCCACGCTGCTTTCGTATTGTTTGAGAAATTTCTCAGCAGATAACGGATTCAGCGCCCGCATACCATTTTGGGTCTGTTCGGTCACACAGGTCACCAATGGCACCGGATGAAAACCATGGTGGCTGACCGTTTGAATATCCGCCGTCAGTCCGGCACAGCCCTGAGGATCCAGTCCACCTATTAATAAGATCGCGGTTTGATTTTGTTTAGCCATGTTGCTGCCAGATAGGTTGGTCTAATGTGGGTGTACTAGGTTTGGCAGAATCGCGTTTGGGCATAATGCCCGCTTCAAACGCCAGACGTCCGGCATTGATGGATTGTTTAAATGCTTCGGCCATTAATGCCGGTTCAAGTGCTTCGGCCACGGCGGTATTTAACAGTATCCCGTCATAACCGAGTTCCATGGCCTGCACCGCATCCGAAGGTTTACCGATACCCGCATCGACCAGTAAAGTCATTTCTGGTAAACGTTCTCTTAATGTTCTCAATGCATAAGGATTCAATAATCCCTGACCAGTACCGATTGGTGCGCCCCAAGGCATTAAGACTTTACAACCGGCATCAGCCAGTTTCTGGCACAGGACCAAATCATCGGTGCAATAGGGAAACACCTTAAAACCATCAGCAATCAGGGTTTTGGTGGCTTCCAGCAAGGCAAACGGATCCGGTTGCAGATTAAAACTGTCGCCTAATACTTCCAGTTTGATCCAGTCAGTTTCAAATAACTCACGGGCCATATGGGCTGTTTTAATCGCCTCGGCGGCACTGTAACAACCTGCGGTATTGGGTAATAAATGACAGCCCAGCGCTTCAATCATATTCCAGAATTGCTGACCGCTATTGGCCTGGCCGGCACTTTGCCGACGCAGAGATACAGTAATCACCTGAGCACCTGATGCTTTAATGGCATCACACATAACCTGCGGTGAAGGATAAAGCGCCGTGCCGATAAATAAACGACTGCTAAGGGTTTGACCGTAAACGGTCCAGTCAGATGCCTGCATGTCAGCCTCCACTGATCGGCGACAGCACATCAATGCGATCGCCTGCTGATAATTGATAAGTTGAATGTGCCGACTTGGCGATAATATTGTCGTTAATCACCACCACAAATCGGCCTTCAATCCAGCCATGTTCAGCCAGAAAAAACTGCAAATTAGTGCTTATGGTTTCCACTGGCTGTTCATTCAAAATAAGTGAGATGGGTTGAATCGACTCAGCTTGCATAACGCACTCCCGAATCTGTTTGTTCTGATAATTTAGTCAATAATTGGTCGACCATCACCGGCCCCAGCAAATAACCATGCCGATACAGTCCGTTGACTTGATAGCCCCACTCCTGCTGGCGAATGGTCGGTAAATGATCAGGTAATGCAGGACGACAATGCGCCCGCATTTCCAACACTCGGGCTTCGGCAAAACCTTTATGAATACTGTAAAGCGCGGATAGCAATTCCATGGCACTACGCACACTGACCGGTGATCGATCTTCCGATTCAATCACCGTTGCCCCAATCACATATTGCTGATCCGGTCGTGGCGCCAGATACAGCGGATAACGTGGATGCATTAACCGCACGCACTGTTGCAGATTCACCTCTGGTGCATGAACACGCAGCACCTCACCACGAACTCCGCGTAAATCACTAATATCTGACTTACTGCCATTTCCCCGACAATCGATTACTGAGGTAAATTTATCCAGCGAATGTCCCAAAGTTTGCTGACACACTTGTTCCAATGTGGCGTTAGTTAACGTTTCAATCGGTTCAATGGTTTGCCAGTTAGCATGTTCGGTTAGAAACTCACCAACCTGCTGATAAAACTGGCGGTTATCCAGACAACTCTCTTCCGGAAAATACAATGCTGACTGAAAGTTTTCGGCCAGTTCAGGTGACAGGTTTTGCAACTGCTGAGCATCAATCTGCTGATAATCATCGGCATCGAGAATATGAGCAGCGCGACGCTGATAACGCGCCAATTCGGCCTTATCACCTTCATGTGCCACCACCAGTGTTCCGGTTTTCGGATAAAACACTCGCTTATCAAACTCAGCCAGCCATTTATCCCACAACGCCTGACTTTGAATACCCAGATCACGAATCGATCGATCTGCCGTTACTGCTTCGGTAAATGGCGCGATCATCGAAGCTGCAATAAAACCGGCACTGTCAGTACCGGCTTTATCGTCTGATGACAGAATCGTCACGGCATGACCGGCCTGAATCAGACGCCAGCTTGTCAGGCGTCCAATCAGGCCACTGCCGATAATCAGATAATGCTTCATAGCGATCGAGATCCGGTCCAATCAAACCTGATGATAGATTTTGCTGCCACCGGCCTTAAACTCTTCCGACTTCTCGGCAAAGGCTTCTTTCACATCATGTGAAATCTTCATTGAGCAGAATTTCGGTCCACACATAGAACAGAAATGCGCCACTTTTGCACTCGGTTTCGGCAAGGTCTCATCATGGAAAGCTCGCGCGGTATCAGGATCCAAACCAAGATTGAATTGGTCTTCCCAACGGAATTCAAAACGTGCTTTGGAAATCGCATCATCACGTTCATGTGCACCCGGATGGCCTTTGGCCAAATCGGCTGCATGGGCTGCAATTTTGTAGGTAATAATGCCGACTTTAACGTCATCTTTATTCGGTAAGCCTAGATGTTCTTTAGGCGTCACGTAACACAGCATCGCCGTACCAAACCAGCCAATCATCGCCGCACCAATACCCGAGGTAATGTGGTCATATCCCGGTGCAATATCGGTGACCAACGGCCCTAAGGTATAGAAAGGCGCTTCGTGGCAGACTTCCAATTGCAGATCCATGTTTTCCTTGATCTTGTGCATCGGCACATGACCCGGCCCTTCAATCATCACCTGCACATCATGTTTCCAGGCAATATGGGTTAATTCACCCAGGGTACGCAGTTCGGCAAACTGGGCTTCATCATTGGCATCCGCTTGTGAACCCGGACGCAAACCATCACCCAACGAGAACGACACATCGTAGGCTTTCATGATTTCGCAGATATCTTCAAAGTGCGTGTACAAAAAGCTTTCTTCATGATGTGCCAGACACCAGGCCGCCATAATCGAACCGCCACGCGACACAATGCCGGTAGTGCGATTTACGGTCAGTGGAATATGCGCCAGACGAATACCGGCATGAATCGTAAAGTAACTGACGCCCTGCTCGGCCTGTTCAATCAACGTGTCACGAAACACTTCCCAAGTCAGATCTTCGGCCACACCGTTTACTTTTTCCAATGCCTGATACAACGGCACGGTGCCGATTGGCACCGGTGAATTACGGATTATCCATTCACGGGTCTGATGAATATGTTTACCAGTCGACAAA
The DNA here is from genome assembly GCF_002341635.1 of Methylophaga sp. UBA2496. Taxonomy (NCBI): domain Bacteria; kingdom Pseudomonadati; phylum Pseudomonadota; class Gammaproteobacteria; order Thiotrichales; family Piscirickettsiaceae; genus Methylophaga; species Methylophaga sp. UBA2496. The sequence goes on from NZ_DDOK01000009.1 coordinate 35,120, forward strand.
TCCATTACCGTGTCGCCGCCCCAACGGGTGCTCCAGACCATTTTTTCGACTTCTTCTTCGATGGATGATGTGGTGGCAGAGTTACCGATATTAGCGTTGATTTTCACCAGAAAGTTACGGCCGATAATCATCGGCTCAGCTTCAGGGTGATTGATATTGGCTGGAATAATTGCTCGTCCCTCGGCGACTTCTTTACGGACAAATTCGGGGGTGATGTGATTGGGTTTATAGGCTGGCAATTCGCCTTTGGCTTGCAGTGCGCCACGACCCATGCTTTCACGAATGGCGATATATTCCATTTCGGGGGTGATGATTCCCTGGCGCGCATAGTGCATCTGGCTAACGTTTTTGCCGGGTTTAGCTTTGCGTGGCAGACGGCGATTGGTGAACAGCGGAATATCAAATTCCTGCCCATCCTGATCACGGGTAAAGTTAGAACTGAATGCCGGTAATACTTCGGTATCGCCGCGTTCCTCAATCCATTGCTGACGAATAGGCGTTAAGCCTTTTTCCAGATCGATGGTTTCAGTGGGATCGGTGTAAATACCCGAGGTGTCATATACCATCACCGGCGCATTCGGCTGACCCGGCAGACTGGGATCACGGTTCGGTGTATCAGTCAGAGAAATTTGCCGAAAAGGCACCCGCAGATCATCACGACTGCCGGTAATATAGATTTTTTCAGAACCCGGTAATGGCTGAGTAGTAATGCCACTACGGTCTTTAATATCAATGACTTTTGGATTGGCTGCTGACATCTGATTTCCCCTTTTTGAATAAAAAAGTCGGGGAAATGAAGACGTTGCGCTTTCGCGAACAAGGTGATGGAGATACACGGCGGCTACAGTCAGACAATCAGACGTACCGGCATTCCGGCTTGTTTCCTACGGAGGTTCTAGCCTCTTCAGGTTCAACGGGTTTCATCTCAGCCCTTTCTGATAATTCAGAGGGGGCACCCCGACAAGTGGAAATCATCCTAAACTAAAAATCATTTTTTACACAAGCATCATCTGGCACAATGGGTCACATCAAACGGCATCAAATCAGGCAACATCGGCCATGGCAGATAACAAAAATAAAAATGATGACGACGAATTTTCCTTGTTTCGTAATGAAATGAGCGACGCCGAGCCGATCAAACACGACCGTCTGGTGCATCGAAAACCACCGCCACCACCACGGGTCAGAAAACCCTCCGCAGCCGAACTCACCCATGACACCAGCGAGTTTTCCAGTCTATTCGCTCCGGAAACTGTGGGAAATGAGGAATATCTGGAATACCGTGGCGACGGCATTCAAAACCGCCAATTCGCCAAACTCAAAAGTGGCAGAGTGCATCTCGAAGCAGAACTCGATTTACACGGCCTCACCCTCGCCAAAGCCGAACCCACCCTCTCCCATTTTCTCGAACAATGTCAGCAAGAAAAGATCCGTTGTGTACGAATCATTCACGGCAAAGGCTGGGGATCACGCGATAACAAACCAGTTTTAAAAAGCAAACTAAATCACTGGCTCAGACAAAGTGATGCCGTCTTGGCGTTTTGCAGTGCAACGATTGAAGATGGCGGGACTGGGGCTTTGTATGTTTTGTTAAAGCGGCAGTTTGAAAAGTGAGTTTATAACTGGCCTTTTTATTTCATATTTTTCGGGTCAACGGCCTTTTAATTTTAATTAGGATTCCTTGTAATTAATTATTTAACTATTATTCAAACAGTTGGATAATCCAACAATGGCGGTGTAATAATTAGATGGCCGCCCGATAAAATAATTATGAGGCCGAAGGCCTAATTAACATGCTGTTAGCATTCAAGGAGGCCTAGTGAGTAAATCACCATATTTAAAGGATCAAAGATTGGCTGATGTCATCGCGGCGATCCAAGTAATGAGCACCTATAAGTTCTACAAGCTTGATTTTGCTGGGTGGTCAAAGCGAATAACTGGCACAGAGAGCAATGCTGACTATTGGGAAAAAGTATTTTCTGAGCACCCGGAGTTCTTTCGACTAAATGAGGAAAAAGATAAAGTGTCTCTCGTGTGGAGACGTAGTCATCAAAGAAGTTTTCATGTCGATAGACAAGAAATACTTACTCGAGATCAAATAGAATCCCTTCCCGAGCAAGAAAAAAACACAAGAATATCTCGTACTCCGTTATCTAACGGCGACACGGCAACTCTAATATCAACAGCTGTTGATCTACATTCTAGAGCCATCGAAAGTGAGAAGGAGAAGCGGTGGCTATTTCCTTCATTAGTTACAATATTGGCGGTTTGTCTTGGTGCCATCATTAAATCGTGGTCGTAAAAATGCTAACAAGGTAGGCACGGCGACGGCTTTTCCGTTGCGGCTTCGCGTTCACTACAAAGCCGCGCGTGCTAGCGGCGTTAAAAGGGGTCCTGGATGGCAGAAACTTTCCTTGTAGATGCGAGCTTCTTGGTTCCCGCAATCAGGAGCAGTCACGAGTTCCATCTGCCATGCTATACCTTTGCTGAAGACCATAGAGATGCCAAATGGATCATTCCTAATCTGGCGATCTTTGAGTTTCAAGCAACTCAGTCTCGGCGAAATCGCGGTGACAATGACTCCCGAGAGCCGTACCGGCATATCTATTTGGAAAATGCTGTGCCGTATGAAGTTGGCCCGGAGCTCACAAAGAAGGCATGGGACTTAGACCTGTTCAATCGTTTCGACCGGTTGAAGGGCGCCGACCTTGTTTATGCATGCATAGCGAAAATTGAGAATGTGCCGTTGGTCACTCGCGATAATGATTTTTCTCGTTATTCTGAGGAGATAACCATCATCAACCCAGTGACGGATAGTGACTTTTAACCAGTCAATCAAGTACGTTCCGGCCCTGTCGGGCCGCCGCTTATTTCAGCGTTACATGCACACGGAGGTTTAGTGTCTGATTTAAAACCTGACCCAGGAGTATTTCTAGTTAAAGGAGACACTGTTAGTGTTCCATCATTGACATTGTCGGTTAACGAGCAAGGTGAAGTCGAAGCTAGTCCAATTTATCTTAATGTTGGAATAGACATGACAGCTTATTGGTTAGACATAGCTTATAAACATTTGCTAGCGACTGAGTCCGCTCATAAAAAGTTAATGGTTGCAAAGGAAGAAAAAGATAACGAAAAAATAGCTCGTTACCTTAAGAAAGAATCCATTGCTGGAATGCAATCTATAATGGCTGCTAGTATTGCGTTGGATGCTTATTATTCAAGTATCAAACAGCATGTAGATATTCCACAGGAAACTATTAATATATGGCGCGAAAATGGTACCGCGCGATATAAACAAATATCTGAAGTTTTTCGAATGGGATTTCGTTTAAAACCCCCAAGCAGTAAAAGCCTGAGAGAGATATTAAAACAAAACTTTAGATTTAGGGATAAAGCTGTTCACCCAAGTCCCGGAACTGCTGCGCCTCTATTGCATGTTGAATTGAATAAAGTTACTGACTGGAGGTATGCTACTTTTAGGTTCAATAACGCAAAAGCTATATATGGTTTGTCTCTAAGCATTGTTTTAAAAACCTCAACCAAACCGGATTCTAAAATAGCCGATAGCCTAAAAGCGTTTTGTGAAAAATTAATACCGCGCATTAAACCCCTTGAACGTAAATGGAATAAAAGATTTGGAGACCTGTTATAAAGTGCATGTAACAAGTCGTTACACACAAATGGAATCAAGGGGTGGAGAATCGAATTAAAGGGGACGCTACCCTTTTTGACTGTACATTATTTACTTAGGTTTAATCAGTTTCTGATCAACTTTACGTTGCCCTTTCATCTTTTTATAAAAGTTTTCGTGAGACCCCAGTTGTAGCAGATACATCTCAAGCCTGTCTTCCAACCAAGAGTATCCTAAAAGTGCCAGTTGTTTATCAAGTTGAAATTTGTGCACTCTCAAAAAAGCTAAATCGCCTTTCTTCTGCTCCCCTATCTCAGGGTCTTCAATGATTTTTTCTATCTCATCTTCAACCACTTTGAGTTGCGCTTTTGTCAGCTTTTTAATGGCTTTCTCAAATCGTCGCGATTCATAAACATCAATTTCGTTTTGTTCTTCTGACATAAGGTTTAACTAATCCATGTTTGACTTCTTCGGTCGCCAGTAAAGATTCACGCACAAATTCATACGACAAGTCCGAGTTGTCGATCATGATTTGGCCAATTTTTGCCCAATACTCTATTTGCTTAGGTAGGGAGCGGCTTTCTGCTTCTGCATGAACTCTGGCAATCGTGACAAACTCATCATCCAGTCTTACGCTAGTAGCCATATTTAATACCTTTCATCTCTATGTTTTAGTTTCATCAATACGATGAATAAATGTTGATTAAAAGTATGCGACAATTTGTCGCATTACGCAACACTCAGCCTCATTTCTAGTGAACACAAAACATCAAGGGGTCAGCCAGTTTGTGCAAAAGGAGATTGTTGGGTTTCGTAAACTCAACCCAACCTACCCGATTTCACCAATCAGATCGGATCATGATATTAATTAAATCAATAGTGTCAGAATCAATTGAAATTCACTTCACCACAATCAATGACATAATTCCTCATTCATTAACCTTTGCCCTTGCAATAAAACAGTAACCATCAATGGAATATTTTCTAGAGCTGGGCCATATTGGCCTTTTTATCGCTGCATTTTTAGCTGCGACGATTTTGCCTTTAAGCTCCGAAATTGTTTTAAGTGCTTTATTGCTGAATGGTTTATCCCCCACTACGCTAGTCATTACTGCAACCACAGGTAATGTTTTGGGTTCACTCACCAACTATGCGCTAGGTTACTGGGCTAGTCTGGTTGTGGTAAAAAAGTGGTTAAGGATGTCGGAAGCTGATTTTGTGCGGGCAGAACAGAAATTTGTAAAATACGGCATGTTTGCGTTGTGTTTTGTCTGGGTTCCAATAATCGGTGATCCCTTAACGGTTATGGCGGGTGTTTTGCGGGTTCGTTTAATGTGGTTTCTGATATTGGTGACTGCGGGTAAATTTCTGCGGTATGTTGCTATTAGTTACATGGTATTGAACGTAAATTGACAGATAGATCAAACGATCAACAATAAAAAGTGACAGATTCCGTAGGTTGGGTTGAAGAATGAAACCCAACACTTCATAAATGACGCAACGTTATCTAATTGTTGGGTTTCGCAAGCTCTACCCAACCTAACCCAATCAATGGGGTCAGAGTCGGTTGAAATTCGACGATTACTTGATTTCTCAGAATCTGAATCAAAGCTGTCATGCACCAATGAAAACTCTTATCCTATACCCTATTTACTCTGCATACGTTTAAACCTGATCAAAACAAATCTCTCGGCAAAACTTAGCTGGAGCTTTTCAGAATGAACACCAACTCCCCTGTGATCGACCATTTTACAAATGGTGCAATGGTTTATGATGAACGAAACCGGCAGTTGGCTCCTATTGCCGATAATATGCATTTTCTGATTCGGCTTATTTTAAAAAATGCTCCAGAGCAGGCGCGTATTCTGAGTGTGGGTGTTGGTACTGGTGCCGAGATAATTTCCCTTTCCAAATCATTTCCTCACTGGACCTTTGTTGGCGTCGATCCATCTATTGGGATGCTGGATGTCTGCCGTGAAAGGCTTATCGAAGCTGGCGTGCGGGATCGTTGTGAGCTGATTCATGGATATGTTGACGATGTGCCTGAAGGTGACAGCTTTGATGCGGTGTTAAGTATTCTGGTTGCTCACTTCGTGAAGCATGAAGACCGATTGAATTTTTATCAGGCAATGTATAGCCGCTTACGCACTAATGGCATGTTGATTAGTACTGAAATCAGCTTTGATTTGGACTCAGCCGAATTTCCATTCATGTTAAAAAACTGGGAAGCAGTGCAATCGATGATGGGAGCCACTCCGGAATCACTGGCGAATCTGCCAATGCAACTACGCGAAATGCTTTCCGTCATCTCACCAGCAGAAACTGCACACCTGCTAAAACAAGCCGGGATTGACGTGCCGATTCGCTTTTTTCAGGCGTTTATGATTAGCGGTTGGTACGGTATCAAGACTGTTTGATATCAACAGCTCAAACAGGCTGCTTTGGGAAGGCAACGCTTGTGCATCAACTACCCGAATTTTTCAGTGGCGCAACAATAGTTGCCACCCGCTCAGGCTGGCAGTTGAGATAGGGGGATGAAGCGAGCCACTTATCATCTGGATAATAAGAAAAGACAAATTGACCATCCTTGAGGATATCTACCACCTGATCGGCAACATCCCGGCTCACCGCCGGGCATCCATGGCTGCGGCCAATGCGGCCATGTTGTTTAATCCATTGGTTGTTCACATAGTCGGCGCCATGGATAACGATTGCACGTTCCCGGGCGCGATCATTGATGCCGGGTTCCAGACCATCCATCCGCAAGGAATAACCGTGCCGGCCAATATAACTTTCAGAAGCCCGGAAAAGACCGATGCTTGACTTGTGACTACCCTCTACATTGGAAAATTTGCTGGCCACGTTGTCACCTGAATTGCGGCCATGGGCTACCAGCTCTTCAAGTATCAGTGACCGACTGTCCAGATCGAAGATCCACAGGCGTGGTTCAGAGGATGGTAGAGAAAAGTCGATAATCGCCAGTCTTGAAGCCTGATCAATACCGTGATTGACGGCACACGTCATGGCGGCGATGGCCTTGTCCAGCACGGCCCGATTCAGGTTTGGGGCCTGCCTAACCAGGTCTTCATTGAGGGAGGGCTGTACTGACTTGAAACCTATTGCATTAATGGCGTTATCGTTGGAATGGGAGGGAATGGAAAGAACAAGCAGAAAACTTAAGACAAAGGCTGCCGTCAGGCGCCGGGATGTGAACTGGTGCATCGTTTTTTCCCCTCGTAATGCTCTGGTGCCCTTTTCAGGGACGAGTCAATATGCCAGAACCGGAATAATGGTGCGACTGCACAATTCATCCGCATGCCAATCAACAATGTTATGGTTAGGGCTTGTTTAGCTCACAACAGCGGCGGAGATGAAAGCTAAGCAAGTCCAATGGTGGATTCTAGCAGGCTTGAAGAAAGGAGCAAGAAGGTTGTACATTTTGTTACAAAAGTGGTGCGCTTTGACGGCATGCTTTTTGGTCATCTCGGTATTACCCAGTCACGTGCTGGCCGTGAGCAATTTGCAAACACAGTTCGCCAGCGATCTTGCTCCGATTCTGTCAGACGACAAACGTTGTCGCGTTCCGGATACCAGCAGATCAAAGTCGCAGACGGACTGGCTACAGAGCCTTTACGGTAACCATTTCTCCGCTCCATTATGGACCGATCAAAAGCGTTATGATGCCCTGCTGGCTGCCCTGACGGATCTGAAATGGGATGGCCTGGATCCTGAAATGTACGCCATCCTGCAGTTGGAACAATGGCGCATAATTGGGAACACTGATGGTAAAACGCTAGCCTGTCGTGACTTATTGGCTTCCACGGCCTACCTGGCAGCGCTCTACCACTTGCAGTATGGTTTTCTCGATCGTTCTGTTATCGCTCCCATCTGGCGCCTCGTTGAGGAGGAAGACAACGGGATCGATGCAGTGTCGCTTGAAAACCTTGGTATCGTGGCTCGCCAAGGTCTGCAGAATATCGCTACCGCGATTGATCATGCCCGGCCAGAATCTTCTGCTTACCGGCAATTACGCTCAGCATATAAGATCTGGCATCAACAACATCGTGACGTAAACTGGCCTTATGTGCCCCATGGCCCGCTGTTGAGGCCCGGCATGAAAGATGACAGGGTATCGGTTCTGCACCAACGATTGATACAAATCCCCAACACCGACATTGCGCCAGACAATCGCCCTTCTCACCCTGATGATCACTACGATGCAGCGTTAGTGGAAAAAGTAAAGGATTTTCAGGCCCAGCATCGCCTGAAGGTAGATGGTATTGTGGGTCCTGAAACATTGGATGCGCTCAATCTGTCACGCAATTTTCGCGAGGAGCAGTTTAAGATCAACTTGGAACGTATGCGCTGGCTGGAGCGGGAAATATCGCCCACACTGTTGCTGGTTGACATCGCCGGTGCCCAGGTTACCTATACTCGTGATGGTCAGATCATCTGGCAAGGAAAAGTGCAGGTGGGAACTGCCCGCCGCCAGACCCCTGCCCTCAGATCCTCAGTAAGCTATCTCACTTTTAGTCCTAACTGGACCGTGCCACCCACCATCTATCGCCAGGACAAGCTACCGGAAATCCGTAAGAATATAGCGTATCTTGCTGCCAACCGGCTCAGAGTGCTGGATCAGGATGGACGCGAGCTGAACCCTGCCACGATTGACTGGCAAAATCCGGGGTCAATTAAGCTACGCCAGGATCCGGGACCGAACAACGCCCTGGGCTTGGTGGTGATCCGTTTTCCCAATCCCTTTTTTGTATACCTGCACGACACTCCCAGTCAGAGTCTGTTTGCCAGTCACAGACGTACTTACAGCTCCGGCTGTGTACGTGTAGAAGGGGCCAGAAACCTGGCTGACGAGCTGTTCGCTGGCGCAAGTCAGCAAACCCATAACGCGATAATCGACGCTATTGAACGGAGACAGACTCGCAATATTCCCTTGCCTGCCAGAGTACCAATATTAATGGACTACTGGACTGCAGCAGCAGATGAAGATGGCCGGGTGGAATTCAGGCCGGATGTGTATCAGCGCGATGTTGAATTGGCGACGGCCCTTAAAGCGCAGCAGAGAAGAATAAACACCTTTTTAACTGAATTACCGCCTTGATCGCTCTGTAATCAGTTATCAGGTCTGTCGAATCGACTAAATCAAAAGCGGCTGTGCACTGCTCTTTCCCGGTAATATCGGCAAAAGGGTTGCGCTTTGAACACCTTTCTTTTGTAAACAACAACACCCGAGTCAGCTGAAATTTACAGTATTCAATCAAATAGAAATTACAGCATGATTTGTCACTCTGAACTGAGTCTGGAGCGAAAGGAGCACTTCGCTTTTATTTGAACGAGTGGAATATAAAAAAATGGGCCCGAAGGCCCATATATTTCTTACTGAGTTTGGTCATCTATTTTGGCATCAGGCGCATTTTTTTTGACTGACTCAATACCATTATCACGACCAGAGGCAGTTTTATAACTTTGACTGGTGCCGATAACCTGATGATTGGCAGCTTTCAAAGTGAAGGAAAACTTGCCGCCTGCTGATTCTTTCTTTTCATAACGGCTGTCATCCGGTGCATTTGTTCTGACTGATTCGATGCCGTTATTACAGGCTGATTTTGAAGAGTAACCTTCACTGCCCAAAATAATTTCACCATTACCGGCTTTGAGCCGGAAACGATGCTCCCCTGCTTTGTCTTCATAGATTTCGAACTTTGCTGCCATGACATTCTCCCTACCTCTGGTAAAAAAACACATTGCTTCCAAGTCGTTGAGATGAAAATAGTCTTTTTCTCAATGGCTTGCAACAAAATAATGTTGTCACAATAGTAGGTTGACGCTGATATATGAAGCTCAACAACTTTGATACAAGGCTGGAATTTTCGAACCAGATCACTGCATTCAGACTCCATATAACGAGGCTAATTCAACTCAACAAATACAGTTTTTACCGCGCTTTTTGGCTTTGTACATAGCTTCGTCGGCAGCTGCAATGAGCTGAGTGATTTGTTCACCCTGTTGAGGGAAAACAGAAATGCCGATACTGACTGATAGTTCTATTTCGTTTCCTTGCCATTCATAAGGTTTTGCGAGTTCCACCCGAATTTTTTCGGCGACGCCAAAAGCGCCATTTCGATTTTCAACGGCATCAAGCAAAACAACGAATTCATCGCCGCCAAACCTCACTACTGTATCCGTTTCACGAACACATTGCGTGATGCGGAGCGCGGCTTCCTTTAATAGACAATCTCCTGCTGCATGGCCAAAGGTATCGTTGGCCTCTTTGAATTTATCCAGATCCATATACATCAGGGCAAAATGCGTTTGTTCGCGTTTGGCCCGCAACAAGGATCGTTGTATACGATCCTGAAACAATTCACGATTTGGCAAGCCAGTCAAAGCATCGTACAAAGCGAGATATTGCAGTCGGTCAAGCATTTGGTGACGCTCTACAGCTGTACCAATTTGAGAAGCGGTAAAGGTCAGCAAAGCCTGGTCATTTTCGTTCAGTGAAAAATCCGGCTCGGTTAATGCCAATGCCATGAGGCCAAAACCTGCCTCATTTAATTGCAATGGGACCAGCAGCATTAATTTGCCATCAATTGTTTCAAGCGCCATATCACTGTGACTGGCGATTCTGAACATCACCTCATCTTTAAGCGGGCTTAAACAGTCCCTTACGCTTTCAAACAGCATCTTCCAGGTTTCATTCCCCGGCATTTTTAACGCAATACCAAAAGTCGCCACCGGTAAATGCGTATTAAGGTGATATAAAACCTGCTGACAAAGTGGCTTGATGTTATTGGTTCTGTGAGCAGTATCCGAGATAGAAATCAGCGATTGTTGCATCGCTTCAGCCGCTTTAATGCGGGTAATGTCACGGGCCACACCCAGACGCATTTTATGTTTTTCTGACCAGCTGGTTGACCAGAGCAGATGCACAACTTGACCGTCATTACGAATGTAACGGTTTTCAAAATCAAGCACTTGCTTATCCTGCATAACCGTCGTGATGCTTTGCTGAGTTTTGTCGTGATCTTCGGGATGCAACAGATCCAGCATTCGCTTGCCAATCATATCTTCCGGAGGATAACCAAAGACACGCTGTGCTCCGTTACTGATATAGATGATGCGACTTTCTTCATCCACCGCACAAATTGCGTCGAGCAGTAAATCTACGTATTCGCTAAATGAGTCAAGAAAAGGTTTATCCATGACATATTCTTACGTGTTGACAGGCATCTGACAAGCGAAACCGCCTTATATTCATGGTTAAGCTCTCTTATTGTTCTATTTCGCAGTCTGGGAATAAATCCATATCCAGGGTCCAATATTCACCTGAAAGTCAGGAAAAACCTCTCGCAACCATAAATCCATGAGGTCGTCATACAAAAGCAGTTTCTGTTTTTCTAACTCGGGAGGTACCCATGAAGCAGTCTTTTTTAACTGTAATATTTGCCACTTTATTTATCGGCCTGGCAGGTTGCGCCAAAGATCACATTATTGCGACCAATGATGGCCGCATGATTGATAGTGCAACCAAACCAGAAGTCAATGATGAAACCGGCATGATTGAATATGAAGACGAAGATGGTCGCGAGAACCAGATTCCTGTTGGGGATGTGAGTGAAATTAAAGAACGTTAATTGTGTAGGGCGGGCTTCGGCCCGCCGGTTCTTTTCTATGTTTTATACAGCCCAAAACGCTTTTCCACATCTTCACTCGACATGGGTCTGGCATACAGGTATCCCTGAATTTCATCACATCCATTTTGCTTAAGAAAGTCACATTGAGCCTGCGTTTCCACCCCTTCAGCGATGACATGAAGGCGTAACTGCCGTGCCAGAACAATTGTTGTCTGCACGATACTCATATCATCCGCATCATCAGGAATACCATCAATAAATGAGCGATCAATTTTAAGCCGGTCAAACGGAAAGCGTTTTAAGTAAGCGAGACTTGAATAACCGGTGCCATAATCATCCAATGCCAGACAAATTCCCATTTCATGTAATGAGTTTAATATGACAATTGCCTGTTCCGGGTTTTGCATGGCACTTGATTCAGTGACTTCCAGTTCCAGCAAATGGGCCGGGCATCCGGTTTCGTTGAGGATTTGTCTGACATCAATCGCTAAACCAACAGAATCAAGTTGTCGGCGTGACAGGTTGACCGCCATTCTGAAATTTGTTTTTCCGGCATCAAACCACGCTTTTGCCTGAGCGCAGGCTGTGCGTAAAACCCAATCTCCGATGGGTAAGATCAGCCCGGTTTCTTCTGCAACGGGAATAAAGTCTGCGGGTGAAATGATGCCGATTTCAGGATGTGACCATCTCAATAACGCTTCTGTACCAATACATTCCCCCGTGTCCAGATCCATCAACGGTTGATAATGCAGATAAAGCTGGTTTCGCTCTAATGCAAAACGAAGATCGTTTTCCAGTTGCAGCCGCGCATGAACCTTTTGATCCAATTCCGGACTGAAGAAACGGAAAATCCCTCTTCCATGCTCTTTGGCCAGATACAGGGAGGTATCTGCATATTTGACTAATAAGTCAGCATTATTGGCATCCCGTGGACACAGACTGATACCAATACTGGCATTGATATGCAGCTGACGGCCCAACACACTGAACGGTAGCGACAGTATATTTATCAGTTTGCTGGCAACATGTGCCGCATCATCCGGGCCGACAAGGCTGGGCAGCAGAATCAGGAACTCATCACCACCGACACGGCCGATGGTATCTTCTTCCCTTAATATCTGAGACAGACGGGCACCGACCTGTTGCAATAATAAATCACCGGTTTGATGACCCAGAGAGTCATTAATGTTTTTGAAACGATCCAAATCCAGAAACAGAACGGCTAATGTTTTTGAATGACGGATGGTGTGGGTAATCGCATGCTCAAGACGATTCATGGTCAGTAACCGGTTGGGCAAAGCCGTCAATGAGTCATGATAGGCAAGATATTCTATATGGGCTTCCTGTTCCTTACGTTCAGTAATGTCCTGAGCAGTACCCGCAACCCGGTAAATTTCACCCGCTTCATTTTCAATCGCAAAGGCCCGTTGGTGAATATGTTTGATGGCATGATCCGGACGAATAATCCGAAATTCTATATCGTATTCCCCACTGACTCTGCCTTCAGTCAGTGCTTGTCTGACATAATCGATATCTTCAGGATGGATGGTTTCCAGCCAGGATGCGGGGTTTTCGTAGAGGCTTTCGCAACTTCTGCCCCAGATTGCTTCATAAGCCGGGCTAATGTAAAGAATTTGACCCATCGCCAGATCGGACAGCCACACGACCTCTTCAATATTCTCGGCAAGCTGACGAAAACGTTCCTCCTGTTCCTGTAATGCGTTTTCAACGGCCTTTCTTTCCGTGATGTCATGTGTCAGCGCAAGATTGTAGCCGATGCCGTTATATTCAAAATAATTAGCATTTACTTCGATTGGAATAATTTTGCCTGACTTTGTCCGGTGTTTTGTTTCTAAACGGATTGAATGTTCCTGTTTGAGCTCTTCCCAATGCTCGCCCCAGCGATCTTCAGGCGTTTCTGGATCAACATCGTGCACCGTCATTTGCAAGAGTTCTTCACGGCTGTAACCCATCGCATGACAAGTCTCATCATTTACATAACGAATGCGTGCGTTCTTGTCTAACAGATAAATACATTCCTTTACCTGGTTAATGGCAAAGTTCAGCAAGGCAATACTTTGATCGGCCTTTTTATGCTGATCAATATTTTCTATCTGCGATACAAAATAGAGTGGCTGGTTATTCCTGTCCCGAACAATACTGGTCGTCAGCCTCGCCCAAAAATACTGACCGTTCTGATGTCGATAGCGTTTTTCAAGCTGAATAAAGGAAAGTTCGCCAGCTATCAGTCTGGTGACATCCTCTTTCCCTCTTAGCAAATCGTCAGGATGCGTCATTTCCTGATAGGTCATCTGTCGCAATTCTTCTTCAGAATAACCAAACATTTCATAGATAGATTGGTTGGCACGCAACCATTGTCCGTTTAACGATAATATTCCCATGCCGATGGCTGCAAATTCAAACGCCTGGCGAAAACGCTCATCACTTTCACGTTGCTCACGATATATCAGCAAACTGGTCAACCCATCCGATAAACGATGACCGATTTCACTGAATAAACGTTTTTCTTCACTGGTCCAGACACGTTGATACGAACATTGGTGTAAGCCAAACACCCATGGTTTACCTATTTTGGGATAGATTGCCGTGCCAATTAATGACCGCACCTGATAATCCCTCAGAAAGTCGGGCGAGTCAGGACTTTCGATATCCGTAATCAACGTAACTGGCTCACTTGAGCTCAGATACGCATTTATTGCCGCGGCAGATTCCGTTGTCATGGGGTAGTCAATCCCTGCCGCAAAACCGCCAGGGTAATCAGGATGAGTCTGTTCCATGGGCACACTCCACGAAGCACTCTCCGGATCACAGGGATAAATGAGCCATGCGCGATCACAACCAAAACAGTTGAGAATCGCTTCAAGAACATCACTCATCATCTTTTCAAGATTATTGGTGCCCTGAATGGCTCGATTGACTTGATCCAGAGATTCCAGAAAATGCAGATGCGCCTGATGTTCCTGTTCATTGCGTCCAGCCTCGGTGATGTCCTGAAAATACCCATGCCAGACAATACCCGTTTCGGTATCTTCATCTGCTTCAGGCAAGGCCTTGCAGTCCACCAGAATCTCGCCTTTTACAGGATTTAATACCCGCCACCGTATGTTAACGGGTTGCATCGTCAGTGCCGAGGCATGCAATTCCTGCAGTATATTGGCCTGATCATCAGGATGAACGTACTCCCAGGCCAGAGAGGAATCTTTGATGATCTCGGTATGGGTAATACCGAAAATATCAATTAGGCCGGCTGTACTGTCGAGTATGGCTATCCGATTTCTGGCCTGCAGGCAAAACTTCACAATGGCAACCGGCAACGTATCTGCTAAACGATTATTCACAGATATCTTTCTGGAAATATTTTGGCTGTGGAATTCATTAAAAATACGGTTAACACCTTGTCTTTGATTAAAACTTAACTATTGATTTAAGGGTTTTGTATACAGATTTTTGGATCCGGTCAGACCGTTAAAAAGCAATCGAATGAATAGTTGAGGCATCCTGCACACACCTAAATTTAAAGAAATATTAGGCATATTCCCCTATTATTACAAGGGGTATTCCTGCCCCAAAAAAGGATGTTTTCTCTGACTATAGAGACTGCCCCTTAAGAAATAAAAATATTTCGGGCTGTAGATATGGAATGGCATTGTAAGCCTGTTAATCAAAAAAACCTATGCACTCCATCGCAAAATTAAGCATAGCGTATTCAACTGAACATGTTCATGTTAGCAACGATATATTTATGCCTTGCTCAGGGAGTATAGGTTAAAGGCTAGTTTGGTAAGAGGTGAAAAAACCGTTGATTCGGTGTCGAGTTCATAAAAATAGTTACCTCGTTTTTTTCAACAAAACAGGCATTGATGATCAGGTTTTCATAAAGCCAGTAAATAAAACCGCCTTGCTCAACCCGGTAGCGCCATTGGTACTGAAACTGCATCCATCCGTTATTTAGTGTGGCGAGTAATTTGGGCTGTTCATCGACCTGCAGTCGGGCTTTAAACTCGACTGTCTGGACATCCAGATCAAACCTGAAACGGTCAATCAACACAGCATTTTCCACCAACTGACAACGAATACGATTGCCCATCACATCGTCACCCTGCTGATCCAGCAACACCCGCCCATCAAAGAGCATTTGTGCCGAAGAACTAATGGGATATCGCCCGGGTAAGGCTTGCCGTTGTTCAATATGTTGTTCTGAAAGCTGAGATTTATCCCACTGCCGAATGATGATTTGCAGAACCAGTTTTTTCATGATGAATATTCGGGTGTTGATCCCCCACACCAGCTGACTGACTGGTATGGGGTCATTCGCTAGTTGACCAGACTTTGAATCGGCGCAGGAATTCGTCCACCCAATCGTACAAAGCGATTTTCATGACTGCCCATATTGACGGCCATCACCGGGCCTTCACCCAATAAACCACCGAAACGCACAATATCACCAGCTTTTTTGCCAGGCGCAGGAATCAACCTTGCGGCTGTCGTTTTCTTATTGATAACACCGATGGCCATTTCATCCGCAATGATTGCTGAAATCATTTCAGCTGAGGTATCACCCGGGATTGCCACCATATCCAGACCGACAGAACAGACAGCGGTCATGGCTTCAAGTTTTTCCAGACTCAAGGTGCCATTGGCTGCTGACTCAGCAATGGTCAGATCTTCACAAACCGGAATAAACGCACCACTCAATCCGCCCACATGTGAACTGGCAAAGGCGCCACCTTTTTTAACGGCATCATTCAACATGGATAAAAACGCGGTACTGCCTGGCGCACCAAATGCCGGTATGCCAATCGCTTCAAAGATTTCGCCAACACTGTCATTACGATTCGGTGTAGGTGCCAGAGACAAGTCGACAATACCAAATGGCAGATTAAGTAATTGTGCCACTTCGCGGCCAACCAGCTCACCGGCACGAGTTAATCTGGCAGCCGTTTGTTTAATCACGTCCGCCGCACGGCTCAGATCCATATTGTCATCTTCAGCCAGGGCTTTTTCCAAAGCGGCTTTCACTACGCCCGGTCCACTCACCCCTACACTGACAACGGCATCTGCCTCACCGATACCTAGATAAGCACCCGCCATAAACGGTACATCCTGCGGAATATTGGCAAACACCACTAATTTAGCAGCGGCCAGGCCATCATCATCAGCGGTGAGTTCTGCAGCCTGTTTAATGATTTGTCCCATCTTGAGAATGGCATCCATATTGATACCGGCACGGGTACTGGCAACATTGACTGATGAGCAGATGCGTTGCGTTTCAGTCAGCGCCTGGGGAATCGCTTCGATCAAAGCCTGATCACCTTTACTCATGCCCTTCTCTACCAGCGCAGTAAATCCACCGATAAAATCCACACCCAGTTCATGTGCTGCCTTATCAAGCGTAACGGCCACCTCCACTAATTGCTTTGAACTGAAAGGCGCACCCACCACACCGATTGGACTAATGGAAATACGTTTGTTGGCAACTTCAATGCCATAGCGTCTTTCGATACGGTTACAGGAAGCGACCAATTGGCCAGCGTAACGAGTGATTTTGTCGTAAATTTTACGTTTGAACGTTTCCAGATCATGACTGACACAATCCGTCAGGTTGATGCCAACAGTCACGGTGCGAAGATCCAGGTTTTGTTCCCGCACCATCATCAGGGTTGAAATAATATCTTTTTCGTTGAGCATGAGGGTTTCCTTAATTGCTGATGTTGCTCACGGATTCGAAAATCTTGCGATGCTGTGTATCGATTTCGATATCCAGTCTTTGACCGACTTCCTCTAACGCGTCACGCAGATCCTGCATAACGGTTGAACGCGGTACATCAACTTCAAACACCATCAGATTATCCATCGGGTTTTTGCCGCCCTTAAATATTGCCTGAATATTCGTGATATTAACGCCATGTTGCGCCAGATGGGTAGACACTTCTGCCACCAGTCCACGACGATCAGGCCCGATGACGGTCAGGATGTAGGGCTGAACTTCAGGTGTATTTTCCTGCCAGGGGGTTAATTGCTCATCCCAGGGATCGACATGGATCGACAGTCGCATCTTCTGACCAACTTGCTGAAGCGCCTGATGAAGCTCTTCGCACTGTTTTTCTTCGGGCATCGACACCATTAATAACGCGCCGAATACTGATTGAAGCAACGTTTGACTGAGGTTTTCTATATTACCGCCATGTTCAGTGATGACAGTGGCGACCGCCGCCATAATGCCGGGTTGGTCAGTGCCAAGAACCGAAATAAGTGCCTTATTCACGATGTCTCCTTGTATGAGATCGATGGATGAAAATCTAAAATGGGCAATGCCAGTTATCAACGATGGCTACCGGAAGCTAAATAGACAACGGCTTTGCGACAATATCGCAATGTGCATCGAATTTATAATGCCGTTTTTCATTAGGGGAATACGGTATGCAGATAATGATTAAGTCGGATAGCTTAACAAATGAGGGCAAAACAGCGTAATTCAATGACGGTTTTCACTTAATGAGCTGTGATTAGATATAGGTATCTAATTTTCTACTGAATGTCGGCTCTTTATCAATCGCAACTTTATGATTGATTGCATTATCTTCACGTTTGGCACGCTGCTCATTTTGCAATTTTTGCTGCTGCATCGCTTCTAGCTGCATTATCTGGGCCTGGGTGACCTGGATTTGCATTTGAATCATTTTGATCTTATCGACTGTCTTGGGCGTTCTTTCCTGACTCGCCTGTTTCAGCTCTTCAAACAGATCGACGAGTTTTTGTTTTAATGCCGCTATTCTGGACTCTAGCGAACGGCCAGCTGATTTATTATCACTCACAACCGATTGACCGGAAGCAGAGAGAGAACGCATGTCGACAGTAATCCCTATACTCATGATAGAGTTTCCATAAACAGATCAATCACAATGTCGGCATTTATCAGAATAACGTTAATTTTTCTGCCGGCTTATTAAAAAACCACGTTTCGCTTACTTAATCACGGGTTGCTTTATGGCCATTCAATTTTTACCCATTATCAAAGCAGTCGCACCGTATGTCGCCCAGGTTGCGGCCTATGCCATTCCTGCCTTTACCGCTAAACCTGAAACCGTTAAGGCTGATCCGGTTCTGGTAAAGCAGATCGAAGAATTACAGGAGGCGGCGACGCAGAATGCCCAATCCATTCATGTCCTTGCCGAGAACATGCAGCAAGCGATTAGCGGATTTGAAACCGCTGCTGAACAGGCCAAAAAGCAGGTTGCAACTTATCGTACTCTGCTGTTTATATCGTTTGGGCTATCGACAGTAGCTATTTTGATTTGTCTCTATCTACTGCTCAGGTAAGGAATTAGCGTTGCCACATTGCATCATCGAATATTCCAGCAGTTTGGAATCGGCCCTGTCGCCGTCCCTTCTGGTTGATGTTGTGCATCAGGCTACGCTGGATTCGGGATTATTTGATACATCACACATCAAAACGCGTGCCCTGGCATACGATTATTTTCAACTGGCTGTTGAGTATCATGACTTTATTCATGTAACCATCAGGCTGCATAGTGGCCGTACAGTGCTACAGAAGCAACGGCTAACAGCGGGGATCCTGCAAGCTCTGGAAAATATCAAATTGTCGGCAATAACATTAACGGTTGAGGCGGTTGATATGCATAGCGAAAGCTATGCCAAACACTCTGTAATCCAGGGTTTTGTTAGTCGTGAATAACCAGCTTGATGTGCGGTAATTGCTGATGACGCATTGCCGTGACGGATGGATTCTCTCCAAACAGATTGGTGTAGTCTTGCGTAAACTGACCAGCATGAAAAAAACCGTGTTGCTGCGCGATCATCGAAATGGTTTCGTCTTTCTGTAACCCCTCCAGCAAAACTCGTCTTACCGCATTAAGCCGCGAAATTCGTACACACTTCAACGGACTGATTCCCATTACATCTTCAAAACAGTATTGCAAAGTACGTCGACTGACATGTGCCAGGTGACACATATCCGTAATCGTTATGGGTTTGTCATGATGTTCTTCCAGATAAGTCGTCACTTTTTGCACAACTGCACGACGTTTGGCAAAGCTTGGCTTTTGGGGAATCTTCTGTTCGTTTTGTTGCAAAATTTCCAGCACAGCCATCATTAATATCTCTTCCTGATGATGTCTGCTCAGCCTGTCCTGCTGAGGTTTCAATACCTCATTAAGCAAATATCGCAGAGAATTAAGTTTGGCTGAGTGCCATACCCTTAATGGTGAATGAAACAGGCTGTTATCCAGTTTTATTCCGTTCTCACAGGCGACTTCGTTCAAGTTGTCCTGATTGACTACAATGCCAAAAATATTAAATTGCTCTGGGGTGACCAGTTCAAACTGCGTATTGCCTGGCCGAATCATCACATGATCCCGACTAATATGATGACCGTTAATGCGACAAGACTTTTCATCTGCTGACAGTCCCAACCAGATTGCATTTGGCCAGACATTGCATTGTTGCCTCACCGTTTGACTGGTGTGCTCACGAAATGCATGTATTGATTCAAAGCGTACTTCTTCAATTCTGCCGTAAAAACGCCCATGACTCATCTGGTCATATTGCTGTTGCCAGTCTTTCAGATTATGCGCCTGCTCATCCGCATCCGTTGCCTCCAGAACGCACCATTTCGATACAACCCCGCTTTGTTTAGGTGCAAATTTTGCCAGTTCGTCTGTCATTTGCTTTACCTGTTTTAGTAATAAAGCCGCCCGCAGCTAAGTAAGTAACTGAATATAAACCTAATATTTTTTTGCCGATTTTCGATATTCGCTGGGTACAGATATCGCATTAATCATTTGTAAACTTTGTTTATTCACAGGCAATTTTTATTCCATCCACTTGGATTTAAAGAAATTTATGGGCCAGAGCTATCGTTACCAATTGGGCAGCAAAACCTATCAATTTGCCAACCTGGCAGATCTGATGGCTAAGGCATCCCCTGCTCGATCTGGAGACCGGTTGGCGGGTGTTATTGCGGAAACAGCAGAGCAACGTGCAGTTGCCCAGTTACTGTTGGCTGAAGTGCCATTGAAAACCTTTCTGAATGAAACTTTAGTGCCTTATGAAGAGGATGAAATCACCCGATTAATTATCGATGAACATGATGTCCAGGCGTTTTCGACTATTTCACATCTGACTGTCGGCGATTTTCGTAACTGGCTACTGACCGATGCAACTGATACCGAAAAACTAAATCAGGTCAGTCCCGGTGTGACCCCGGAAATGGCGGCTGCAGTCAGCAAAATCATGCGTAATCAGGATCTGATTCTGGTGGCTCAGAAATGTCAGGTGGTTACTTCTTTTCGCAACACCATTGGTCTGCCAAAACGTTTATCTACCCGTCTGCAACCCAATCATCCGACGGATGATGTCAATGGCATCGCCGCCAGCATGCTGGATGGTCTGCTTTACGGTTCTGGTGATGCGGTTATTGGCATTAATCCGGCAACTGATAATGTGACTCAGGCCACTCGTTTGATGTGTTTGATGGATGAAGTGATTTCCTTATATGAGATCCCGACTCAATCCTGCGTTTTGACCCACGTCACTAACACCCTGGAATGCATCGAAAACGGTGCGCCGGTGGATCTGGTATTTCAATCGATCGGCGGTACCGAAAAAACCAATAGCAGCTTTGGCTTTAATCTGGCGATATTAGCTGAAGCTCAGCAAGCCGCTTTGTCACTTAATCGTGGCACGGTCGGACAGAACGTCATGTATTTCGAAACCGGACAAGGCAGTTCGCTGTCAGCCAATGCCCATCATGGTCTGGATCAACAAACCTGCGAAGCTCGCGCCTACGCCGTGGCTCGTAAATTCAAGCCATTACTGGTCAATACTGTCGTCGGCTTTATTGGTCCTGAATATTTGTTTGATGGAAAGGAGATTATTCGTGCGGGTCTGGAAGATCATTTCTGTGGCAAGTTACTGGGGCTACCAATGGGCTGCGATGTCTGCTACACCAATCATGCCGAAGCCGATCAGAATGATATGGATAATCTGCTGACCTTACTCGGTACGGCTGGATGTTCGTTTGTGATGGGCATTCCCGGCTCAGACGACATCATGCTCAATTATCAGACAACATCTTTTCATGATGCTTTGTATGCCCGCCGTGTTTTGGGTTTGGGTGCTGCGCCGGAATTCGAAGCGTGGCTGGAAAAGATGCAGATCATGAGCAATGCCGGGATGGCCTGCTTGAGCAATCATTTCCCCCCCGCCTTTGCTGGCACACTGAGTCATTCCGCCGTGAAACATTATCATGGTTGAAGTTACCAACATGTTGATTGTTGATGACGAACAGGCAGCCGATAGCCTGATCACTCATAACCCATGGCGTCAACTCAGACAATTTACGGCTGCTCGAATTGGTATTGGCAGAGCCGGTGTCAGCACCCCAACTCGTGAAACCCTCGAATTTCAATTAGCTCATGCTCAGGCGCGTGATGCCGTGCATACCGAACTGGATATCGAAACCCTACAACAACAGCTAAAACAACTGCAGCAAGAATTTCCACAAATCAATTCACAACAATCACTGGTATTACACAGCAAAGCCATTGATCGCGTGACTTATTTGCAACGTCCGGACTATGGCCGTCAGCTAGATGAAGCGGGTTTTGCCAGTTTGAAACCGCATTACACCAACACTCCTTACGACCTGGCTTTAGTGATTGCCGATGGATTATCTGCAAAGGCCATTCACCAAAATGCGGTGAAGTTTATTGCCAGTTTATTGCCGTTACTGCTGAAAGAAATTCCAGACTTTTCCCTGGCGCCAATCAGCCTGGTCAATCAAGGCCGAGTGGCCATTGGTGATGATATCGGTGAAGCGTTGAATGCCCGGGCGGTGTTGATTCTTATTGGTGAACGTCCCGGTCTCAGTTCACCTGACAGCCTTGGCTTATATCTGACCTGGTCGCCCAAAAGAGGCCTGACCGATGACAAGCGTAACTGCATTTCCAATGTACGGCTGGCAGGCCTTTCTTATGCTGCGGCTGCACATAAATGTCTCTATCTGCTAAGCGAAGCTCGCAGACTCCAGTGTTCTGGGGTTGCTATCAAGGATCGTTCAACTGAGAAGATCATTGATAGCAGCGCCGTTCAAACCAGCTTTTTGCTGGACAACAACGTTGACCGAAAAGGGGTGAATGGGAAATGACTTTAACTAAAAAGAGGATAGTAAGATGGAAAACTCGCCAACACTAGAATCCTTGCAGGCAGCTTTGGATGCCCAGCAAGCTGTGTTTGAAATGCATCAGGCCATGAATATAGAAGTTTTTTACTGGTGGTGTACTGCCATCATGTTAATGATTCATGCTGGCTTTCTGGCTTATGAAATGGGTGCTTCACGAAGTAAAAATGCGTTAGCCGCCGGTATCAAGAATATTCTTGCTATTGCAGTGATTATTCCGGCTTTTTACCTGTTCGGCTGGTGGATTTATAACGCTTTTCCAAATGGCTTTGTGCCGATTGAAGCTGCAGCAGCACTGCCCTGGTCCGCTAGTATGGGACCGGATGTTCAGGATATGGGAACCGGCATATTCTGGGCTGCGTTTGCTTTATTTGGTGCGACCACGGGCTCAATACTCTCCGGGGCCGTCATTGAACGGATACGCGTCAGTTCCTTTTTGATTCTGACTATCTTCCTCGGAGGTGTGGTCTGGATTATGGCAGGTGCATGGGGCTGGCATCCAGATGGCTGGTTATTAACCAAATTTGGTTACCACGATCTCGGTGCATCGGGCGTTGTGCATGCTGTAGCCGGTTTCTTTACATTAGGTGTATTAATGAATCTGGGCGCTCGTAAAGGCAAATTTATCAACGGCGTACCACAAATCATTTCACCACACAGTCTGCCAATGACATTGATTGGTCTGATGATGATTATCTTTGGCTTCTTTGGTTTCCTTGGTGGCTGCATCATCTTCAATGGTGGCGAGACAGGTTGGAGTACGATTTATGGTACACCAACGAACCTGTCAGCATTCGCCTTCAATACGCTGATGGGATTTGCCGGTGGCATCATTGGTTGCTACATCGCAACACGTGATCCTTTCTGGACCATGTCAGGTGGTCTGGTCGGTATTATTTCAGTGGCTGCCGGTCTGGATCTCTATTCTCCTTCACTGGCTTTCATCATTGCCGTTTGCACCGGCATTGTCGCTATCCAATTTGCTAAATTCCTTGAAAAACGCGGTATTGATGATGCCGTCGGCGCCGTAACTGTCCATGGATTTACAGGTTTGGCCGCATTAGTCATGGTTGGCGTGTTTGCTGGTGGAACACCCAACATTGAAGGGTTGCCTGCAATCAGCTTTACCGGTCAGTTAATCGGTGCGGCGGTAATGGGGCTGATGGGTTTTGTTCCAGGGTATGGTTTATCGCTGTTACTGAAAAAAGCCAATATCCTGCGGGTGCCTGAAGCCTGTGAAGATATTGGTATTGATGAAGTGGAAATTCTCGCCAAGCCATACCCTGAAGGTAGCGTTCCAGCAATGACGGCAATGACTACCAGTGAAGTACCAAATAAATTAGCCAGTTCTGAAGCATAAGGAGCTTTATTATGGGAAGTTCAATTACAACCTGGGAAAACGTCAGTGCCTACTTTACCTTTGCAGATAATCCATTTGCATTGGTGTTATTTGCCCTTGGCGCTGCGGCGATTCTTGTTGGCTTGATTATCTCCATCATCCGCCATGAAAATGCGGCATTTGAAAAAATCAAATAGCATTGATTCCTGCTTTTGCAGGGTTTACTGATGTATCTGTTAATAATAACCCCGGCTTCAGGCTGGGGTTATTCCATTCGAAGCTATCACTATTTATGCACCACCTGAATAATCATTTCTTTATTAAAAATTCGGTTTTGCTGTTTTAGCCTGTATTGGCCTGGTCCATAACCGGTAATTTTTTTAAAATGATGGGTAAAATGCGCCTGATCAAAGTACCCACAATTTAATGCCGTTTCCACCAGTAGTTGCTCAGGATTCAGTTTGAGTAGATGTCGAGCTTTCTTAATTCTCAATAGCATTTTGAGCTGATTGGGTGCAATACCCACCTGATGGTAAAAATAGCGCTCTGCTTGCCGACGGGTTATTCCCATTCTGTTCAAGGTAGAAATAAGATCTGCATCGGCAACTTCAAATTGGTGACAAAGGTGTTGTACCGGCCCCGAAACCGGTCGCTGCTTTATAAATTGCTTAAGCAACCAAGCTTCTGTCAGATGGATACGACTTTGCAAATCGGCATGAACCAGTTGCTCAAATAAAAGATCTAGCCCTTTAAGCTGAATGTCTTTCGCCGGCAAGATATCCATAACCATTTCGTTCATTGGCAAACCCAGTAATGCGTTTGCACCTCCAGGTTTAAAACGAATACCGAAACTATCTACTGCTGATTCAAAACTGATGGAGTGAAACCTTTGCAAAGCACTAAACCAGCTACCCTCGGCATCACCTTTAAAGTGGAATATCAGACTGCTGCCGCCATCTGGATATAACTTTTCCTGGTGGCGTTGTTGCAATTGGGTTTTGGCAGACCAGAAACATTCGATCCAGGGCGACAGTTTGACGCTGGGCAAAACACGTTGATAGCCAAGATAAACAAGCTCTTGAATGTCATTAGCTGTTTGCATGAGGTTGCATTTCCATTTCAGCCTGCTGGAACACCCTGTATTTTTATTTTATCCATCCAGTTCATTCAAGGGGATTACTGTTTTGGCACCTTGGGATTTGATAAAAATCACCAAAAACGCCGCATCACTCTCCTCACTGGCATTACGAGAAACCAGATGAATATCTTCAGGCGATTCATAAAATGTATCACCAGCAACTAATCTGACAAGCTCACCACCTTCAACCTGCATTTCAACTGTCCCTTCAAGCATATAGACCAAGGTATGAGCGCGATGTCTGTGGGGTTCAGATTTTTCTCCTGGGGCATACCGTACCTTTATCATCTCAATTTCTTCATTAAATGGAGCCTGAAGGTGGTGTGACATGAGATCAGTAATTTCGGTCGCATTAACGACTGGCGTAAAAAACACAATAATCAAGGCAAGCCGCATAAATATAGCAAAGACACTGTTTTTATTTAACATGCTCATATTCTCCTATGCATTGGGTATTTTGCGTTCAGGAATAAAATGGAAAGCCGCCACTATCCTGTTCCAGCTATTAATTTTCACAATAGTCGCCACGAGTGCAATCCGTTCGGTTTCAGAGAAATGCTGGCTTAAATCGGAATAATCTGCTTCGGATACCTGATGGGATGGTAGTTGTGTAAGCCGTTCACAAAGGTTTAGTGCTGCTGCTTCCTGTTCAGAGAACCAGGGGACTTCACGCCATGCAGCGATGACATCCAATCTTTGCTGATCTTCACCCAAATCGCGAGCATGTTTGAAATGCATGTCCAGACAAAAGCCACACCCATTTATCTGAGAAGCCCGGATTTCCAGCAAGCAGATCAGGCGTTTGTCCAGGATTATGTTATCGACTGCATCGGCTATTAAACCAAGTCCTTGAGGTAAAGCAGGAAACAGCCGATAAACTTTTGCCTGGTTGATTCTTGACATAATTCACTCCGCATTTAAATAACGCAGTGAATTATGTCGGTAACCAGATTTGTTGAATTGTAAATTTGCGTCAAATCAGATTTATTTATCTAGTAGCACTGAAAATAACGTGTTCAGTTAAATAAGGTAAAATTGCCTATTCGGATCAATTTCTATCCCAGTCTTTTAAATCGCGCATAGCGTACTTAATCGCACGTTCCCAGGCTTGATCCGTATTGCCCCGAAAATCATAGGATTTACGCTTAATCATTTTGCCGGTATTAACATCTTTAAATTCGACATGTAATGTTGAAATCAAATGACTCATCCGGAATACATTTGGCACAATAACCATCTCTGCCCCAAGCTCTTTCGCCAATGTAATTTCACAACCATTACAGTTATGCAGATCCTGCTTTTCATCAGCGGATTTCACTTTTTCCAGTGAGTCAGCATCATTGATAATAGTAAACCGTGTTTTGTCCTGTAATTCGGTACGCAGGTGTTCACTGAATTTAGCAATCTTTTCTGCATTCTCGGCTTTATCACCGGTGACGGTACTATCACCAGTAATCAGAATATCCAGTACCAACGTTTTGTAATCATGTTTTTGATGATCCTCAGCCATGACGACAGCCGTACTGGTCATTAACAGAAAAATCAGAAAATATTTGATAGAACGAGTCCTAAACAGCATGTATAACTCCTTAAAAAAGTGTCTTTCACCATAACAGTGACAAGTCTCAAGCCAAACAGTTTTTTGACTGCTAACAGCGGGATATTTGCCCGGATATAGGGATGACCGTCAGTTAATGCTGAAACTGACCATTTTGCAGGAAAAATAAAGTCTGTAATTGAACTGCGGAATTGCTCATAATGAACGGGTGAGCTTGCTCTACAACCAGAAAATCCTGCATACCTTCCAGCCTGGCATTTTCAATGGAAACCTTGCCATCATCCGGCCCTGGAATCAGTGACGATAAAATCAGATTGATCGATCGGTTTCCAGTGATAACACCTGACTCAAAAGTCGCAGGTCCCAATTGATTAGGTAATGAATCCTCTGCGGTACCAAGTTGTTTTCCGGCAGGCCCGTTAATCCATTGAAACAGCCCCCAGGTGCCGAGCTTATCGACTACTTCACTACCCTGATTAGGGGGGGACAGCATTACCACCCTACCGATATGAATATTTTCATATTCAGCAGCTATTTGTCTGACAATAATGCCGCCCAATGAATGGGTGACAAAGTGAATAGCTTTCTCAGAATTGGCAAAACATTGTTGTATTTCCGGTATCACAAACTCGCGGGTCAACGTCTCAATGCGATGTTTGCGTGATGGATAATCAATATTGCAAACGTTATAGCCCGCTTTGCTGAGCCGTTTCTGCATTGAGTCCATCGACCCTGCTGTGCGGGCCAGACCATGTAATAACACGACATTACCGGCGCTTTGCTGACCAACAGCAACGGATGGCATTATGCCGGGGAATATCAGGCATAACACCACCAGCGTTTTTCGAAATAACCATTTGATCTGCATTATCCATTTAAACATTATGTCGATTTGACGGGGTTAAAATTACGGTTCGGTGGCGTTGATTTTGCCATGGCAATATCCTGCCAAAGTTTTTCCACATGTGATTCAACCGGGCGACAATAGCCAGCGATCAGCATGATACTCAGTGTAGTTAAAAAACCATATACACCGGGTGTCCAACCATAAGTCTGGATAAATGCCGGATCAATTATGGTTAAACCAAACGAAACAACCATGCCCGCCAGAAAGCCGCTGACCGCACCAATTTTATTGGCACGTTTCCAATACAAACCGAGTAAAACCACTGGTGATAATACAATCATGCCTTGATAGGTCATCAATGCCAGAAACACTAACTGCCCTTCACGAATATATGCACCAATCAAGGCGCCAATGCTCATAAACACCACTGACCAACGCGCTATTTGCAAGGCTGTTTTTTCACTGATATTGCGATTGATAACCTGAGCCAGATCACCTGAAATAGCCGTCGACATGGCATTTAAAATGCTGCTGACCGTCCCCAGACTCGCTGCCATCACCAAGACGGCAAAAAAGCCCAAAGGCCACGCTCCGGCCTGACTATGAATCCAGAACATGGCTTCCTGTGGATTTTGCTGGGCAAAGGGTAAAGGATGTAAAGCCATCGCCAGCAGGAATAGTAAACCAAATGACAGAATACCCAGGGTCGGTGCGAATAACACCGATTGTTTTATGGTTCGAATGCTGTCGGCAGCGAATAATTTGTTATAGACCCATGGCCACATAAAGCCGCCCAGACCACTGGTAATCACAATCGCCATCCAATAATTAGGTGACATGTCCCAACCCGGCCCGGGAAAGGTTAATGCTTCCGGGCTTTGTTCCAGAATACGCTGCATCGCGCCTTCAATGCCGCCCAGTTGTGTGTAGATGACCCAGAGCAGAATGGCTGAACCAGCGATAAGCATATACAGGCCCTGAATAATATTGGCCGTGATAACGGATCGCATGCCGCCGAGTGCGACATAAAACACCACTACAAATATGCCGATAATCATGCCCAGTAACGGACTGATAAATCCATCGGTGGCATAGTTAAACACATAGCCAATGGTGTACCACTCCATCAGTAACCAGGGCACTGATAACGCCACACCGGCAAATCCGGTTAACACCCGAATCATATCACTGCGATAGCGCAGTCCTAATAATTCAGACTGGGTGCGGATGTTATATTTTTTACCCCAGATAAAGGATTTTTCCGCCACCAGATACATTACCAGCATGGTGACTATGCCATAGGGAATGACATACATGCCAATCATGCCAAAGCTCACTGCAAAGCCGGAAAATACCGTATAACCGGCACCGACATACCATGTAGCAAGGAAACCCAGGGTAATACCTAATACACCAATACTATGACTTGCTGTCGCATAATCATTCAGTGTATCCACGCCCATTTGACGTCGGTTTATCCACAAAATCAGCCCGAAGAAACTGATCAGCATCAGCATTGGAATCATTTCAATTCCTCCGCTTCAACCTCAATATCCAAATCACCGCTCTGACTCTCAGCCAAATACCAGCACGCCAGAAAAAAAGCACCTAATAACGCCAGACCAATTTGCCATAAAAAAGCAAACGGCAAGCCAAGCAAACTGGGTTCAATTCGATTGGCCCAGGTAAAGAAAGTAGGAAAAGTAGCGAGTGTGATGGACGTTAAAATTAATAATATAAAAATAGCCGAGCGCATAAATATCCAGGTTTTAATTTATAAATGTGGGGAACAAAAATACTCAAAGTTCAGGGCCAGCAATAATTGAGATATTCATCAATTATGCTGACCCTGTAGGTAAAATAAAAAAACCGCTTTAGCGGCTTAATTTATGCTTTCTTTTCGATTGCTCCAGCAAGTTTGGCTGATAACAAACCAAACACAGCACCCAGAATCGTGGAGAGAATAATAATCAAAACCGGATTAGTCATATTCATGGTGATGGCACTCCCGGCATTGGCTGTCTGCAAACCAAACGCAGCGGTTGCGGCATAACCATAGACATTGGCAGGCACCACCGATAACAAATCAAATCTTGCCACAATAACCAGGAAAAATACCGTCACAGCAATATAAATAGCTGGTCCGACAGCACCCGGAATACCCAGAGGATTGGTTGTCGCTAATAATAGAGCAATACCGGCGATCACAGCACCATAACTCATACCGACAATGGTTTTTTGTAATGCTGGCATATCTGCACCAGTATGAAAGAAACACGCCCAGGCAATAAATCCCGCCCAAACCAGAACAAAACCGGCCAATGGACCTAATGCCAGAAACGCCCAAATGCCACCTAATACAGCAATACTAATTGATAAAGCAGTTAACTTTGACATACGTTCTCTCCGTTGATTTTTATAAAAATTAACAACCCGTTCCTCGACAAAACTTTATTTATAACTCTATTTTCTTTTGGGTTGCCGGAGTGATAGTAGCCCTATAAATCAGCTGCTGTAAACCAGTTTGCACCAGAGTTGTGCGCAAACTAAGCAAAAACGGGGCTTTTGGAGATTTAATTTTTTAATTCAGTTACTTAGCCTGACGCAATGATACTTTTTTAAGGATCAACAATATTACTAAAAGTTTTATGAGCTCATTTCTACAGAAATTTTGATAATAACGGTTGGCCAAAATCAGTTTGTACTTTGATTTTAGGGAGCTATTCGTTATTGTGAACATAATGCTCGTAGCGTGGTAAACCATCGTCATTGCTTTTGACAGATAACTTTATTTAGCTATCTGATATTTATTTAATATTGTGGAGTTGCAAATGCAAAAAGTCGCTGTCTTTCAGCATGCTGATGGCGAATGGATTGGCTCCATGCGACATTGGTTTGCGGACAAACCTTTTCAATTACTCACCTTCCGGCTTGATCTGAATGACCCTTTACCTTCAGTCGATGAGTTTGACTGGTTATTGATTATGGGTGGGCCAATGAGCACCTATGACGAAACCAACTATCCCTGGCTGATTGCCGAAAAACAACTGATCCGTGAGGCAATAGAAGTCGGCAGAATCGTCCTGGGTATTTGTTTGGGGAGCCAGTTAATAGCTTCCGCTTTAGGCGCTAAGGTGTATCCCAATACCCAACTGGAAATTGGCTGGTATCCGGTCAGCAAGACAAATGCAACCGCCAGCTGGATGCCCGAAGATTTAGTCCCTCTGAGCTGGCATGGGGATTGTTTTGAATTGCCGGTCAATGCCACTTCTTTTGCTTGCAGTGCGATAACCCCTTCACAGGGATTTTTCTACGGCAAACATGTTTGGGCATTACAGTTTCATCTGGAAGCTGAACCCGGCACGGTAGAAGCATTTCTGGCACTGGAAAGCAATGGTTTAACAGAAGCAGATTATGTACAAAGCAAACAAGTCTTGTTTGATAACACCAATCAGCTGAGACAAAGTCAACAAGCGATATTTGCGTTGCTGGATACGTTATATCAGAAATCTATTCCTGATAGATGAAAGTGATATTGTTAATACGACTTTCTGAGCTACCGTAAATGAAAAATTGAATGATGTATCCGCTTATAGGTAATCATTTATGCTTTGCAAAATAACAAAATTACCTATCGACTAAATCATTATAAAAACGTTTGTGTATTTATAAGCAAAAAAGTCGACCGCTATTACTAACGGTCGACAAAGGAACACGCTAATGCTCCAGCTGAAAGCGCTTATCAATTATGAATATTTGAAGACGAATAAGGCCTAAAAGGATTTAGATACAGATATTACGTAACGCTCGTCAACAATCTGGTGATTATTATCAAAGCCGTAAAAATCGTGCTTGCCCTTTTTAATATCAGTGTCGTGATACCTTAAATCGACATTAAAACCGAACACATTTCTGCTGATACCAATATTCCAGTGTGTCCAGTCGAGTTCTTCTTTGCCATTTCCATTAGCATCGAGATTTGGACCTTTATTATCAAAAAACTGATAGCCAACCCCACCGGATAATGTAAATCCATTTGGAAGCGAAAAACTGGGATGAATCGCAATATTGTGTGATTGCAAATCTTCAACACCAAACCAATCGGTAATGGTAGGAGAATATTCAAGTTTCAAGTTTAGCCTGCCAAACTGTTTATCAATATAGTTGAACATTTCAAGGTAGTTTGAATCACTATCGCCGGGATACACGTATTGGAAAAACATACCGTTGTAGTTGATGCCAGTGCCAGCTATATCCTGGGTGGTGTAACCAATATAGGGTCCCCAGATGGCATTAATCTTAGGGTTATTGCCCTCTGAATCATTGCCAGGAAATAAGTTGTTAGCCAGATAATATCCAAGATAAACACCAGTATTATGTGTCCATGTGATCGACCCTTTTAACGATGGTATCTTCCCGTCATTTGTTTCAGATTCACCTCGAAACACATAATCTGAGGCAAACTCCACCCAGGTTGAGAACTTGCCGCCGAGCACTTCCTCACGATCCAGATACTCGACAAATGCCACTGATTCTTTGGCTGCTTTAGCCGGGCCAACCTCGGCTTGTCCAGAATCTGCAAAACTGGTCGAGCTGAACACTGTACCCGCCACGAGTAAAGCTAAGTAATTTAATTTAAACGTTTTCATTTGTTGTTAACCTTTTCAACGAGTGAAGCCTGAAGTACTGGCCGGCAGGTAGAGAACTCACTAGGCACCATGCCCTTAACGACATTAGATACAGCAGGTTTCACAAACCCGACAGGTGGTTCAGCCGTTGGGAAAGTTACTGTTAGCTCAGCAGGTAGATCCTGACTTTCTGTGTTTTCTATGCCACGCGAAGTGTTATAGGGGTCGCTAAAAATACCGTAATGACCAGGTTGCATTTTGTAGGTCACTTTTTCTGTCCCCATGCCAGAATTTGCCAAGTATTTATGCGGATTTGTCCAGTCCCGGCCATCAAGATTGGAATAGAATTTGATATCGACCAACAAGGCATCGCAGAGGGGCGTTACCTCTTCATAGGTTGTTGGCCATGATGACCCACCTGAAGGATCAGGGTATCTTCCCCAATCTCCACCTTTTAACGGGCATGCGCCGCCTGAGTCATACGCTGCCCTATCCGGATGATGGACACCATAAATGGGTAAGCCTATGGCTTTTCCAATTTCTCCATTTTCCAGATGAAAGCGAGGTGCTTTTGTGACCGTATTTTTCAGATCATTGGTGTTATCGCCTAATGATTCATAATAAGGCCCAGCTGGACGCACATAACGATGATCGGCATTATCCTGATTGTCATAAACCGCTGTTAGAAAGATATAAGGTTTGTTAAAAAAGGTTCTTTCAACCAGATAAAATTCGCCGTGTGTCTTCGCGGCATCGACTGCTTTCCAGTCAACGTGGAATGAATCTTTACCCTGTTGGCCAACGTTTACCCAAGAACGGGCATCCGGGAAATGGTTTAGCCGCAGGACTTTTGCGTAATTTTCTTTTACATCCAGACCCGCACGTTTACCTAACGGCCCAATCTGATTTGCGCCCGGCTGGCTGAAGGCAAAATCCAACGCCTTTTTGGCATACGGGTAATCGTTACCCGACATAGTGCAATACCAGTTCGCCAAATCAATCGGTTCATGCTGATCATATTGATTATCAAAAATCGGATGATTAATCGGCAAATCAACATAGTTTAACTTGCCATCTTCATTAAACTTTTGATCAGGATATTTATAGCCTGACCAGCTTTCATCTGGCAGATAATGACTGTAGTTATCCTCAATATGCTGATAATTTTCTGCTGCCAGAATATCTGCATTTTTGGCCAGACCTTCGCCATCTCTTTTCAGGTAAAAACGGACGGTGCCATTTTCCTGTATCCGCCACAAACCATGTTTACCTTCCCCAATCATTGTAAAAACTTGCTCAACCACATTGACGAATCGATAGGTAGAGTTGGTACTCATGTAGCCCAAATAAACAGGTAAATGCGGAATTTGCGAATGCGTTTTATCCGGACGACCAATACCTAATAAAGCTTTTTGCTTGTTGTCCTCAGTGATCAATTGATCGCTGGTATAAAAAAACGGATCGCCACCTGTCAGATCAGTTAAATCTGCTGCAAGAACACCTCCTGCAGCAGTTACCGACAGACTTATTGAAAGTATTTTGCTCAATTTAATTTTATTCATTTCTCACTCCTTCAGAAGGAGGATGTTTGCCAGCATTGTTATTATTATTTGCTGTTTTATTTGTTAAACATCCGTTGAAATACGCCCTTGACTAAAACTCCGCCCGTTGACCACATGCAAATGCAAGCCCTGAGCTTTCTGTAGAAAAAGTGATGGTTGAGCCGTTAGGAAAAAACAAAACATCACCCGCTTCAGCAGTCACTTCTTGTTCACCGTCAGAAAAGGTAATGCTGCCTTCGAGCATCATTTTGATGTCGTCATAATCGTAGGTATAAACAAGTGGATTACCCGCATCGATTTTGAACAAACCACACGAGATCGGTGATTTCGGGTTACCTGAACCCACGATGTCATCAAAAAATGCCGCAACGCCCGGTTCTTCCATTGAAGCAAGCTCCATTTGCTGTGCATTTTCAAAAAATTTTAAACGTTTGTTCTCGGTTTCATGCTCAACTGCACCGTGCGCCATTGCCAAACTCCCCATTGAAAGCCCCAGTGCTACAGCCCCGATCGTTGTAAGTCTGCTATTCATTTTTAACTCCAAAAATATTTAATTAAGTGCATTCAATGATTTAGCCGTATTGATTTGCCTTGCCACATCACTTTCAGGAAAAACCTCCTGCATGCGTTATTAGTTATATTCCTGACAATTATTACCTGTCAAGTAATTTATTACTTATTAAGTAATTTACAGTCGATTATAAAGTCCTTAAATGTTCGTGGTAACATGCTTTGCGGCGATTAAACGATTTCAATAACAAGGCCTTAAGATTCTGGTATTACGATGAAAAAAAACGGATTTGGCGAACGCCTGAAGGTGTTACTAAAGCAAAAGTCGTTAACTCAAGCTCAAGTTGCTAATGCGGTTGATACCTCTGTGCCTTCTGTGAACAGATGGACCAAAGGTGGAGAGATTGAATACGAGAACCTGCGTTCACTGGCTGATTTTCTGGAAGTAAACTGGGTTTGGCTAAGATATGGCGATGAAGCTATCGAAAGTTTGCAATCTGCTGAGCCTGAAAATGGGGCAATGAAAGATCTACGCCGGGAATACCTGAATCAGATTCTCGAAAACGAAACTCGCATGAAGGCAGCGCTGGAAATGGCGCAAATCATCAATTGGGAATGGAATGTTCTAACGGGCACGGTCACCTGTTCGGAGAATGCCACGGATCTATTTGGCGTCGCGGTTGATCACTTACCCAATTGCGTAATGCCATTCACAAAACTACCAATCGAACAGTTAATTGATATTTTCGGCAGCGGCCAACCCTATAACTGGGACTTCGAAGTGACTGATGATCAAGGTCAAACGAGGTGGTTTTCGTCAAGAGCTGAACTTGTTTATGATGCCGCGAAACGTCCGGTTAAAGTCATTGGTATCAGTGATGATATTACGGCACGTAAAGAAGCAGAAACGGCTCTTGCAAAAAACGAATATATTTTAAAGAAAATAATCGACATTATTCCATTGGGACTTTGGATGGCTGACGAAACCGGAAAAATCAGTCTGGCGAACCCTGAGGTGCAGCGCATCTGGGGGGGGGCAAAATATGTGGGACTTGAACAATATGGTGAATATAAGGGGTGGTGGGAAAAAAATGGTCAGGAATTAGGTGCTGGAGACTGGACACTCGCCCGCGCCGTCAAAAATGGTGAAACCAGTTCACCAGAAGTAGTTAATATAAAAGCATTTGACGGTGAACAGCGCACCATCATCATGTATGCAACTCCGCTTCGTGATAACGACAACAAGATCATTGGTGCTATCGAAGTTAATCAGGATATTACTGATCTGAAAAACACTGAAAGGGACTTGAAAACCTCATTGGCGCAATGGCAGGCCGTGTTTGACCAGGATGAATTTGCAGTCATCCAACTCGATAATAATCTGCAAATCAAAAAGGTCAGTGAAAAACTCAAAAAATCATTGAAGCCAAAAGCAAAAAAATGGCAGCTGACTGATCTACTTGATCCAGCTATTGCAGAAAACATACTGCAGCAACTGGCCAAGACTCACCGAAAGAAATTTATTAGCTTCAGTATTGACGGTTCAAGCATCACTGGCACTGACCAAAATGTGCCTATTTATGTCATTCATGATGAAAGACAGGATCGTAATCCAATGACGTTGGTTTTTTTCCTGATGTAGAACTCAGCATGTTAGAAGAGTAGAAACGAATCAGAGTGATCAGTTAACGTGTTTAGAGACTGTTTTTTGAGCTGAAACTATTAAACAATTAGCTGACCGTTGTCTGACTGATAACTTATCAACACTAAATACCTGCCTGTCCCTGATATAAAGATATCTTATAAAAAATGAAATGGTGTCATTCAAACGATAGTTGAATAGTCTGGAGGCACTGCAAAACATGGCTGAGCATAATTTTGCTCATGATATCAGTCCTGTTAGAAATTCAACTTTAGAAAGCAGCTAACTTTACATCCCGATAAATAGCCCGTCTTCAGCTCAAATTATTAAAGGTAATGAATGTCTGCCGTAGACTACAAATATTCAGACTTCCAGAAAATGATTCTGGCCACTGTAATTGTAATTATTGCTCTGAATCTTCGTCCGATTCTTGCCTCGGTTGGGCCTTTGCTTCCGGCTATTCAACAAGATATACCAATGAGCTTTAAGCTCGCCTCGTTACTGACCACATTACCGGTATTTGCGATGGGTCTATTCTGTTTGATTGGTTATACCCTGGCCAAACGTTTTGGGGTCAATCAGATCATTATTTTTTCAATTCTGTTACTTGTCGTCTCGGCAGCATTAAGGTTATGGGCCGTTAACGCCAGCGTCCTGATTATGACTGCTTTGTTAGCGGGTTTGGGCATCGCCTTAATTCAGGCGTTAATGCCGATGGTCATCAAGAATATTTATGGATCACAACATCCCAAAATGATGGGGTTTTATATCACTGGAATTATGGCTGGTGCAGCAATATCGGCTTCTTTATCGCCATTTATTGAAGCGGAATATGGCTGGAAAATGGGACTCGGTAGCTGGAGTCTGCTGGCCGTGGTGGCATTGATAGCCTGGCTGCTTTATAAACCTGATGCGCGACGTTTTCAGCATGAAAATTCAACGGATATCAAAACGCCCGGATTATGGCGCAATTCTCGTAGCTGGTATCTGGCTGTCTTTTTTTCGCTCGGTTCCAGCTGTTATGTTTGCGTGTTAGCCTGGTTGTCGCCTTATGCCATTGAACAGGGTTTTAACGCGAAACAAGCCGGATTGATGCTGGGCTTATTAACTGCGATGGAAGTGGTTGCCGGTCTGCTGTTCCCTGCTCTGTCAGCAAAAAACATTGATAGACGACGGATTTTGTTTATTTTATGTATTCTCCAAATCATCGGTTTTGGTGGTATGGCTTTGAGACCGGATATCAGTCTTTGGCTTTGGTCAGCGATTGCCGGGCTGGGAATTGGCGGCATTTTTCCAATGGCGTTGATTGTGACGATGGACCATCAACCGAATTCTATGCTGGCGGGAAAACTTGCTGGTTTTGTCCAGGGTATCGGTTCAATGATTGCCGCGATAGCACCCTGGATTGCAGGTTGGATTCGTGATTCATTACAGAGCTTTTCTATGGCCTGGATTGCACTCGCTGGATTAGGAATGATCGCCCTGCTCATGGCCTGTGCCTTTAATCCACATCGATATGCCGCCATTTATTCAAAAAACGCATAATCGTTACCGTACTACTCTGTCAAATACGCGCAAATGAAACCAATTACTGCTTAAACAGTCCCCTTTAGGGTCACGTTTTATCTGCCGTGGACAATGGCACCCTGCATGACGATGACGTCTTTCAATGACTTTATAATTGCTTGCGACGATTATCAATATCGCCCCAAAATCTGTAAGGTATTGTTTTATTTATTAAATTTCAAAAGGTGGTAATTTATGGCAGAATCAGCGAAACACAGCTTCAATCCGGATAAAGGTTATATTGCATTATTAGGATGGAGTCTGAACGCTGTTGAAGCTGCCGAATCATTTGACCGACAATATGTTGTTGTCGCGCCTGATTGGGCAGAAGAATACTGCACTGAGCACAACATTCCCTACATCAAATGGAATTTTGAACGACTCAATGATCGTTCTTTGGAAATTGCCCAGACCCTGCAAGAAGCCGGTGTTGATGTGGCGATTCCCTTGTTTGAGGAAACGGTTGAATGGGCCGGTGCCATCAATTCGGTGTTAATGGATAACCCAAGATTATTTGGTCAGTCGCTGTTATTACGCGATAAAGCTCTGATGAAACGTCGCGCTCAACTGGGTGGAATCCGGGTCGGTATTTTCGAAGAGGCCCATGATAAAGATGATGTGGTGCGTTTTCTGAAACGTGTCAATCAGACCTTGCTCAAACTTGATGGTGATCCCAACGACCCTATTCATCTTAAAGCCTTTGATAAAGCCGGATGTCTTGGACATCGGGTAATTCGTACCCCTGATGAAGTGGATATGATCCCGGATGAAGAGTTTCCAGTTTTAATGGAATCACATCTGGATGGCTGGGAGTTCGCTGTCGAGGCCTGGATCCATAATGGCAAAATCCGTTTTCTGAATATTTCTGAATATGTGACCTTGGGTTATTCAGTGTTTGTACCGGCAACCCCGGAACTTGAACAATATCGTCCGGAAATTACCAGACAAATTGAAAAACTGATTAAAACCTTTGATATTGAGTTTGGCTTTGTGCATCCGGAATACTTTGTGACGAGTGATGGCGAAATGTACTTCGGTGAGGTTGCTTATCGCCCGCCAGGTTTTAAGGTTTTCGAACTATTAGAGCGGGCTTATGGCTTTAACGCTTACCACGCTTTGATTTTGTCGTTTGATCCAAAAACAACGGAAGAAGAAATCAGCAGTTTCTTTCCCAAAGAAGTGGTTGACGCAAAAGGCGTCGCTGGATGTTTCGGGGTTTACCCCCGTCGTCGCGTAGTCAGTCGTTTGGAAATACCACAAGACACCGAAGATCATCCCTATTTCGATTTCCATGAGCTTACTGCACCACTGGAAGAAACCGTCACCAAACGGACCGCCTTCGGTACCCATTGGGGTTTGTTATACTTCTTTGGCCAGGATCCGCTCGTCATGCGTGATTTGCTAAAAGAACAGGAATCATTGGATTTCTATATTTAGTCGATTGGCGTTATTGGCATTACGTGTTGCAAGCAGAAAAAGTAGGAAAACAGTTTGATTGAATCCAATGTCATTGAAAATCCAGATCCGAATCATCCTTTGCTGATTGAACGGCTGGAAGAAGCCATTAAACAACTGCAACAGGCGCCAAGTTTCAGTAAACCCACTAAGGCTGGACGCTTGTTTGATATCGTAAAACGGGTATTACATGCAGATGACGGTTTTAAACTTATTACGCAGTATATTGATCGTATTGAACAGGCTGGAGCCTTTGATAATTCGGATTATGCCAAACCGCAAATCCTGATACCGGCGCTCAGTGCGCCGGCATTACTGAGCAATGATGTGTATACCGTGATCATTGAAACCTTGAGTGAATTACGGTTTTTGGCGGTAGCCAAACAAGACTTCGTACACCCGGAGATTTCGTCAGAGCAGGCACATCATTTTTTGACACAGGTACTCGCGGTTAATCTGAGACGCTTATTTTCCGTAGCTGATGAAGCTGAACGCGAGTTACAAGGACGCTTAGCGGATATCAGTCGGGGTCTGTTGCATCATCTGGCAGAAAGTATTGGCTATGAGCATGTCATTGATCAGTTGATTGATGAAATCTGGCGGATTCTGCAACAACGGCCTATTCAAGTTGAGCATGTTAAACAGATGGTGACGCAAATTGCCATCTGCCGCCAAAATCCCGATATTGATATGGGCAACAGTGGTCAGGGTGCAGATCGGTTGATCAGTAGTCTGTTTGGCCCGACTCAGGCGTGTCGTGAAGATCCGGGTGTCGAAATCTATCAGCAACGGCTGCAGAGCATGGATAATGCCGCCTTACAGTACGAAGCCAGCGGATTTGCTCGTGCGATGCATGATACTGGTCTGGTTTCTCCCTATCATTCAGTATTACTTCGTCATTTATCGGAAGAGACTGATTATTTGCTGAGTGAGGCATTGGGTTTATCTTCAACAGGTCGGGATTGTCTGCTTTCTTACAGCGATCTGGTGCGAGCCTTAATTGCCAAGGCTATTCATCCTGAAACCGCTCAGGGTATTTACGGTCTGGCATTGATGCTGGAGCGTGGCATTCTTTATCAATCGGCTATGGCACCCTCTTTGTGGCGCCAATTATCATTGCCTTTATCCCCCGCTGCCGAGCAACGACTGAATTCCTTATTTGGCGATTCACCGTGCGCGAGCAATCGACTATTGGCAGGCGTGTTGTGCGTGCTCGGACAACCATTAGGTATTGGCCAGGGTAATAACCCTACCTGTCAGTCGGCACGTGCCATGTCGATGTGGGCCTATAATGATCCAGATTATCTGCTGCAGATGGTGGTCTGGGCTGCACGTGATGATGAAATCATTATGCATTTCGAAGGCAAGGCGATCTCTTCACAAGATAGTCTTTCGGGTATCGCCAGTCATTTGCCAATGGATTTGGATCCAGTCTCATTAATTTTGGTCCCGCATCTGGATCGGATTTATGCTGAAATGGGTCGTTGCTGTATCGACCGCGAAGGCGATCCGCATCGCTGGGTCAACCCTGAATTTCACGGCTGGTGGTGTGGACGTGGTTTCAGTATTAATGT
Source organism: Methylophaga sp. UBA2496 (assembly GCF_002341635.1). NCBI lineage: Bacteria > Pseudomonadati > Pseudomonadota > Gammaproteobacteria > Thiotrichales > Piscirickettsiaceae > Methylophaga > Methylophaga sp. UBA2496. The sequence goes on from NZ_DDOK01000009.1 coordinate 75,440, forward strand.
CGATGTAGCTTCAGGCAAATTAATGCAACTTGAAGTATTTCTCAGACATTTTTATGCCAGTTATCATCCCTATTACAATGACAACCAACCACTGATCCATCCTCAGCCAGCCGGTATCGCTGTCACCGACAGTGCCATGCGCTTTGTGGGCTGGCATGCCATCACTATTTTAAGGGTCACTCTGGATCCGGATAATGTCATGCGGGTCTATTTTTACAATCCCAATAATGACAGTGGCCAGAACTGGGGGGATGACATTCAGGTCAGTACTTCAGGGCATTCTGAACGTTTCGGCGAAGCTTCATTACCATTTGAAGAGTTTGCCTCGCGACTGTATATCTTTCATTACGATCCGCTCGAACCGGGACAGTTTGCTTTGGTTAAAACCGAAGAGTTACAACGCGTTATTGAACGCATTCATCGCAGTTGGGGAGCCAGCCGTTTACCTGAATTAAACAGTTAAGTTCCAGCCTTGTAACACGATTTTATGGTAATTCTGTGTGGTCTTCATGCACTGATTTTGTGTCAGGATTGGTTTCTGTTTCAGTCAAGTTGAAAACCTGGTTCCTTCCACGGTTTTTCGCATGATAAAGCGCTTTGTCTGCCTGATAGAACAGTTCATCGAGATCAGCATGACCATCCCATTCTGCTACACCGAAGCTCGCCGTTATCTGGACTTTCTGTTCTCGATAGACTACCTGCAGATTTTCGATTTCCTTTCGGATACGCTCTGCCACAATATCTGCCATTTGGTGGTCAGCACCGGATAAAAACACCAGGAACTCTTCTCCGCCCATACGACCAAATAAATCCCGAGGTCTAATTGCAGTGCTGATTGGCGTGATAATTTCGCGTAACACCATATCTCCGGCTTCATGCCCCAGATTATCATTAACCAGTTTAAAGTGATCCAGATCGATCATAATGGCACTGGCGGTTTGTCCATCCAGCTTTAACCGATGTAATTCGCGTTTCACTTCACTGAGAAAATGCCGCCGATTGGATATACCGGTCAGCTCGTCTGTGGCAGCACTCTTGGCCAACAGATTATTAGCCTGCTGCAGTGCCTGATTCACTTCTTTCAGTGCTATCGTACGTTCATTTACTCTTTCTTCTAAAAATTGATTCTGTGCTTTCAACGCATTTTCGTGTTGCTCAAGCACATCACGCTGTTCAGCAATTTCCTGAATCAGTAGGGCTAAACCAACCGAAACAATGGCGATTATGGCCAGGTATTCCTGCGTCAACCAAACGGCATTCTGCGGCGTATTCACAATAATAGGATGCGTACCACGCATTAAATGTTCAACAGCAAAAATCGTTATCAATGTAACGGTCGCTGAAGCGCCAACCACCCCCAGTCTGATGGCCGCCACCACACCAAGCAGAACCAACCATATCGGGGTAAAAAACAGGAATGCTTTTTCATAGGATTCAACGCTAAAGCTTTGATACCCAATAATAATGACTGCCATCCAGATCAATAGTGCTTCCAACAGAAAATGCAGTTTAAAATGCGGTAATCCTGCCTGAATCCATCGCCATAAAACAACGATTAATGGCGTTAATATCAGCATCGCCAATGCATCACCGAACCACCATATCTGCCATAAACTCAGATAACTGGTATCCGTTCTTCCAAGTAACAAATATATCCCAGCACCGAACATTCCAGCCAAAGCAGCCGATAGAAAGGGTGCAAAGAATAAAAAGTAAGCACCGTTTTTTAACCGGTCAAAATTAAAATCCTGACCACTTTTACGTCGAATCAAAAATGCAGCTAAAGACACCGACAAAATATTTATCAATGAAAAGCCAATGGCTGACCAGACTGGAAACGCCGGAATAGCAGCTATCAGTTCAGCAATGATGCCGGCCACAGCAACAAAAGGCAGATAACGACAGGGATAAATTAAAAAAGCAGCGAGTAAAATTGCATTAGGCGGCCATAAAATGGCGATACCTTCAGGTGTTATGGTTTGATGAATCCCAATTAACGCACCAAAATAATAGGCAAAGCCTACAAACAGCATTGCCTTGAAGACATTAAAATCAATATATCGGCTTAACGGCAATATAGACTTTAAACCAATCATCATTGAAATGATGACCTACGTTGATTTGAGAACATTAGAAAAGACCTGATGGCAGATGGTTTATTCAATAATGTTCTATCAATCATGTGCCCCCCGGTGAACTGCTTGCAGATCAGTTTCTTATAAAGCGTTTTTACAGTTTTATAACAAATGACAAAAAATAATCATGTTGTCTACCGTTTTTTATTATTGAATCGTATTGGATCGTTGTTTATCACTGATATTACTGAAATAAACTATTTTTTATATCTTTGCCTATAACGAAAAAACAATCATTACACCCACAATAGATAACAGTATTGCGGCCAGTTTATGCCAATTTGCCAGGCTTTTGGTTAGATAGGCCTGACCCGCTGTTGCAGCCAGATAGGCATAAGTACTTTTAACTCCGCCAACAGCGAGCACTGTCAGCAACAGAATGATAACGGTGTCGAAGCTGGTTAACAGATTCAAATCCAGCCATGCAGGAAAAAACCCCATATAAAACAGGATGGCTTTTTGATCCAGTAATGTCACCATCAGTCCCATCATAAAACTGGTTTTTAATGACCTTTGTCGTCCTAAATCTACAGGCTCATCAACAACAGGTCGTTGCTTTCTTCGCCATAAATGAATTGCCAGCCAGAAAAGATAGCCTGCTGCAATAAACCGAATGAGCCATTCCCACTCTCCAATCCACGGTAGCAGCAGCGTCATGCCATACAGTGCGAGACAGATAAACAGGATATCCGCCAGAACAATTCCAAAAGTCACGGCTATACCATGCCTGAAGCCATATAAAGCGGCTCTGGATGAGACTGTAAACACACTGACACTCGGCATGGCAGCCAGTACCGCCAGGCTGATTAATAAGCCAGTCATGGCCTGTATACTTAAACTTAATTCCATTTACAAAGGCTTTGATAACAAATAAGTTTTAATAAAAACATTTCAGCTGGTGGATAATCTGACGCTTCGATCTCCAGAGCCTGCTAACCTGCAACTATATGCGTTTTTTTGATATTCAGGAATCTGGCCATATCTCCCTTCATCCCAACATGACCAATCAACCGCTTATCAATAACCGTTTATTTAAACGACGTGCACTTCAATGCCTGATGTTGTCCGGTTTGTTTGCATTTTTGACAGGCTGTTCGCTTTTACCCCCTGATCCTCCGGCTAATCAAAATAATATATGCAGCATATTCCGCGAACAACCACAGTGGTATGACTATGCAAAAGCCTCTGAACAAACATGGGGATCCCCCATAGCAACGCAGATGGCTTTTATTCACAGCGAGTCGGGTTTTCGTAGCAATATCCGTCCCCCAAGGCGTAAGTTACTGGGATTTATTCCCTGGAGCAGGTCTTCGTCAGCCTACGGATATGCTCAGGCACAGAATCCGGTTTGGGGAGAATATATGAAGGATGTTGGAAATCCACTGGCCAGGCGCACGCATATGAAATATGCCACGGACTTTATCGGCTGGTATAACCAGCGCACTCAAAATAGGCTCAATATCACCCTGGATAATCCGACTCACCTTTATCTGGCTTATCATGAAGGTCAAACTGGCTATCGTCTCGCAAGTTACCGGCAGAAACCGCGTGTGATAGATACTGCACGTCAGGTTGGCGAGCGAAGCAGATTATTCTCCAGCCAACTATCTCAATGTGAACAAGAGTTCAAATGTCGACGTTTTTATCAAATTGGGCCGCTCTGTAAAAAATAACCCTGCTGCAACAAGGCAGTCTATTGGATATTTCAACCATAAAAAAACCGACGTAAGTCGGTTTTTTTATCAATGTGTTGTCGCATAGCGCTTACTGGTTAACCCATTCTCCATTGGCGTTGCGACAGGCCGTGCCTTTAACCACTTCACGCTGGCCATCAATATAGGCATCCATCTCGTATTCACGGCATGGGCGATTATTCGTTTCATAAGTGCGTGTAGGAGTCACACTGTATTGTGCGCCGGTATCCGGATTATTCCATGAGTTGGTACGACCCGTTGGGGTGTTCTCAAATGTTTCATAAGTACGACGTCTATCCAGTTCATCCATTTCGCCACCAATATGCCCACCAATCATCGCACCAAGCAAAGTACCACCTATAATGGCTGCCGTTCGACCGGTACCACCACCAACGTTTGAACCCAGTACACCACCGGCTACACCACCCACGCCAGCGCCCACTGATTGTTTATTGAGCTGACAGCCAGCCATACTGACCGTAAATACCATTGCAAAGATCATTGTTAAAAGTCGTTTCATATTTTCTCCTTATGAATATTTACTATCGCTTTATCAATATGACTGTATTTTAGACGATTAAATTCTACTTTTACGGTGATAGGCCACACCTTTACAAAAACTTTCATTCCAGCGTTAGTCAAAAGCACCGGCAAAAGTCGAAAAAATTACAGAATGTTTCCGGTAGCAATTTCAACACGGTTACGTCCAGCCAGTTTTGCCCGATACAGTGCCTTGTCAGCATCCGGTAACAACTGCGCTGGCAATTTACCCTTGCCGTCCCAACCGCTGATACCAATCGAAATAGTCAGGTTGCTCAAGTCTTTTCCATTATAGGTTATTGTTTTTGAGGATATTTTAAGCAACAAGGATTTTGCCCGTTCCAATGCATCGTTGAGGTTGGCTTCTGGCATGAGTACCACAAATTCTTCTCCGCCGTACCGGCAAGGTATATCTGTTTCTCGGAAGTGTTCCAGCATTAAAGATGCAACCTCGCGTAATGCCAGATCACCCGCATCATGACCAAACTGATCATTAAATTCTTTGAAATGATCGATATCACAAATTAACAGCGAAATGGCCTGTCGGTGGCGCTGGGCAATTTGAATTTCCCGCTGCAGGGCATCATCGAAAAAGCGACGGTTTTTCAATCCGGTCAGTGCATCTTCAAACGACATAATGTGCAGATCTTCTCTGAGTTTAATACCGCTTAATGTCACGCTTAGTCTATCGATAGCGCGAGAAACAAACTGTTCAATCGATTGCCGGGTCTCCGCCGTTTCTGAGGAAATGTCGGGTAAATTGAAAGTAATAAACGTTTGTTTGCCAAGCTGCAAATCCTCAACATCAATTCGATATTTATCGTTGAGCACAGCTTGTGGGGATAAATCAGCAAATTCATTAACCATGTTTACATGTAACTGTATCGGCGCAAAAACGTTATGTAGTTCATGGCAAATCAGATTGCCAGCTTGCTCAAGACTCTGGGATCGTTGCAACCGACTGATAATGCTTTCCAGCCGTAGGCTGAACTCATTAATCAATGCAAGCTGATTGGCCCGCTGCTGTTCAAGTTGCACATAATTCTGTAAAGATGCTGTACGTTCGGATACCCGCTTCTCCAGCATGACATTTAATTCCGTTAATGCCTGCTGCGTCTGGCGATAATGTCTCAGTGAAATCATCACCAGCATCAGGGCAAAGATTAGCCCCCCGTAGGCCAAAGGAAAATCTATCCATGGCAAGAGGCCATGTGCTATGCACATATCAATCAGGAAAAAAATGGCATAAATACCAAATGCTCCCATGACCAAACGTTGTTCAAAACTCATCACCTTAAAATGACGGACACAAATCCACAGCATGATGCTCAACGTCACGATAAACAACATGTCAAAAATCGGGTAAAAATAAGCCAGATGCCAGATGCCCGACAAAGACAATACAAGGCAAATCAATACGTACGTGATATGCATTTGGGCAATACGCAGCATAAGCTTGTCGCCCTGTTCAGCCAGCCAGTAGTTCAGAATCAAGGCGATAAAAATCGGGATCGAAAAATACGAAATAGCCGCTAGATAGGTTTTAGCCAGTGGAGCATAAATCAGTAGTTGTACTGCCTGACTCTCCCCTAACAGGTTTCCGGCGCTGGCCAGCGAAAACAGACCGAGATAAATAAATTCGCGGTTATCTCCACGCATGGCAGAAAATGCAAAAGCAAGCAGCGCAATAAAGAAAAAGAACGCAGAAACAATTAAATCCGTGTAGGAATTTTTCAATATATTCAGTAAAGCGGCTGAGCGTTCCAGCAGTTTCTTTTCTCCCCATAAACCAATATCCGTGTAATCCGAATAAACACGGAAATATAAGGTTTTGCCGACGTAATCATCAGGTAACCCAATTATGTGCCAGGGCCAGCCTTGATAATCGCCCTTGCCATCAGCATCAAAATTCCCAAAGCGATAGATGAGTTGCTGTTCAAGATAAACCTCAGCAATTAAATCAATACTGGAAATAAACACCACCGGATCAATCAGATTTGTTTCTGGCAGCGTGGTGCGATACCAGATATTTTCTCTGCCCTGTCGATTGGGGGGATGTGCTGGTTTGGGTATAGCCAGCCAGTCAGAATGGTTTTGCTGATCCGGCATAGCCCATTCTGGTTTGCCGTCAATAAAAGGAGAATCTCCCCAACGGTATTGCCAGTTTTCAAGATCGGTTTGTACCGTTGTCGCGGCAAATAACACGCCCTGCGCCACCAGTAGCGCCATAAACAAAAGCAAACGAGCCAAACGACTCGTTAGTGATAAATTATGGATAGATAAATCACTCATAACCTGCACTTCAAATGTTTTATATACACAGGCAAAAAAATACCCCTTTGATCACTCAAAGGGGTATCCATGACTTAGCCTATCCATCGGCGTGCATTATGGAAAACCCGTAACCAGGGAGCATCTTTGCCCCAGTCATCTGGATGCCATGAATGCTGAACGCTACGAATTACTCGTTCCGGATGCGGCATCATAATAGTGACACGACCATCTGTTGTGGTAAAACCGGTATGGCCATTTTCAGAACCATTTGGATTAAATGGATAACGCTCGGTCGCCTGACCATAATGATCGACAAAACGCATTGCCACCAGGGCATCATTCATGCTGCCACCTTCAGAGAAATCAATGCGACCTTCACCATGTGCTACGGCGATGGGCATGACAGAACCCGCCATACCCTGTAACAGGATTGATGGCGACTCAGTGATTTCAACCAATGAGAAGCGTGCTTCAAACTGTTCAGAAAGGTTGCGGCTGAAACGCGGCCAATGTTCACTGCCAGGAATCAGTGATTTGAGTTGTGACAGCATTTGACAGCCATTACATACGCCAAGGGAGAAGGTATCTTCACGAGCAAAAAATGCCGCAAACTCATCGCGAGCCCGGGCATTATGCAACACCGTACTGGCCCAGCCACGCCCTGCACCCAATACGTCACCGTAAGAGAAACCACCGCAGGCAACCAGACCTTTGAAATCAGCCAGGGAAACGCGGCCTTCTACAATATCACTCATGTGTATATCAACAGCAGTAAAGCCGGCATGGTCAAACGCCGCGGCCATTTCCATTTGTCCGTTTACCCCTTGCTCTCGCAGTATCGCCATTTTTGGACGATGACCACTGATAATAAAGGGAGCTGCCACTTGTTCTTTCAAATCAAAACTCAGTCTGGCATGCAAACCGGGATCCTGCGCATCATCCAATGCCGCATATTCCTGCTCGGCGCAGTCTGGATTGTCACGCAAAGCCTGCATGCGGTAACTGGTTTCCGACCAGAATTTTTGTAATACATGACGAGACTGGTTTAATACCTGTTTACCATTAACACTGAATTGAATCGTTTGTTCTGCTGTTACTTCGCCAATCAGATGGCTATGTTTGCTGAGCTCAAACTGTTGCAGGACTTCTATGACAGCATCCTGATGTTCAGCCTTAATCTGAATCACCGCCCCCAGTTCTTCGTTAAACAACACTGGCAAAGCGTCACCTAAGCCATCAATGCGGATATTCAGACCGCAATGACCGGCAAACGCCATTTCACACAACGTGGTAATAAGGCCGCCGTCACTACGATCGTGATAAGCCAATACCAAGGCATCCTGTTTCAGCTGTTGCATGGCCGCAAAGAAGTTTTTCAGATTGCGTGCATCATCGACATCCGGACCACGATGACCAACCTGGTTGTATACCTGAGCTAATGCAGAGGTCGCCAAACGGTTATGACCATGTCCAAGATCCAAATAAATTAACTGGGTCTCACCTAAATCGGTACGTAATTGAGGAGTAAGCGTTTTGCTTGCATCTGTCACTGGCGCGAAAGCACTAATAATCAGCGATAGTGGCGAAGTAACTGCTTTGGTTTCACCACGATCTTCCCAGACAGTTTTCATCGATAGCGAATCTTTACCCACTGGAATCGCAATGCCTAATTGTGGACACAACTCCATACCGACGGCTTTGACGGTGTCATACAGAAGTGCATCTTCACCACTATGACCGCAGGCAGCCATCCAGTTTGCTGACAGTTTGACATCACTGATTTTCTCAATATCGGCGGCAGCGATATTGGTTAACGCTTCACCAATTGCCATACGACCCGATGCCGGTGCATCAATCACCGCTAAAGGCGTACGTTCACCCATCGACATGGCTTCGCCCAGCAAGCCATGATGATCAGCCAATGTAACGGCACAGTCAGCCACTGGAACCTGCCATGGACCCACCATCTGATCACGGGCAACCAGACCGGTAATGCTGCGATCACCAATGGTAATCAGGAAGTTTTTACTGGCCACTGTCGGTAGTTTTAAGACCCTTTCCAACGCATCGCTAACGGTAATACCGCTCAAATCCAGTTCGGGTTTGGGTTTGCTGTGATGTTTAACATCACGCAGCATTTTGGGTGGTTTGCCTAACAACAGCGATAACGGCATATCAATCGGATGATTTTCAAATTGCGCATCACCGAGCAATAAATGCTGGTCTTCTGTGGTTTCACCAACGATAGCCCACGGGCAACGCTCACGCTCACAAATCGCCTGGAATAACTCAACATCTTCCGGATTTACACCCAGCACATAACGTTCCTGTGACTCGTTACACCAGATTTCCATCGGTGACATACCTGGTTCATCGTTGGGAATCACCCGCAGCTCAAAACGCCCACCACGGCCACTGTCATCTACCAGTTCAGGAAAGGCATTGGATAAACCACCCGCCCCCACATCATGAATCGAAACAATCGGGTTTTTGTCATTTAACGCCACACAGCGATCTATGACTTCCTGACATCGACGTTCCATTTCCGGATTGCCCCGTTGTACTGAAGCAAAATCAAGACCTTCTTCACTGGTACCGGAAGCAACAGATGAAGCGGCACCGCCACCCAGACCAATCAGCATCGCCGGACCACCAAGCACGATCAGCTGGGTGCCAGGTTGCATAATGTGTTTTTCAACATGCTGAGGTCGAATACTACCCAAGCCACCGGCTACCATAATTGGTTTGTGATAACCACGTACTTCAAAACCATTATCCGACGGAACTTTGGCTTCATAAGTACGGAAATACCCACAAAGATTAGGACGGCCAAATTCATTGTTAAATGCTGCGCCGCCTAATGGACCATCAACCATGATCTGCAGCGCTGAAGCGATACGGGCAGGTTTGCCGTAATCGGTTTCCCAAGGTTGTTCAAAACCGGGGATTTGTAAATTAGAAACCGAAAATCCAGTTAAACCTGCTTTAGGTTTGGAACCACGACCTGTAGCGCCTTCATCACGAATCTCGCCACCGGCACCGGTTGCTGCACCCGGAAAGGGTGAAATAGCGGTTGGATGATTATGGGTTTCCACTTTCATCAGGATATGCTGCTGCTCACCTTCGTAGCAGTAGTGATTGTCTTTCATATCCACCTGAAAACGATGACTGCGCGGGCCTTCGATAACTGATGAATTATCGTTATAAGCTTTCACAACACCTTCTGGGTGTTGCTCGTGGGTATAACGAATCATATCGAACAGGCTGCGATCCTGCGTTTTGCCATCAATAACCCAGTCGGCCTTGAAAATTTTATGACGGCAATGCTCAGAGTTGGCCTGAGCAAACATCATAAGTTCAATGTCATTTGGATTGCGATTAAGGGCAGTGAAATTTTCAAACAGGTAATCAACTTCATCGTCAGCCAGGGCCAGGCCCAGATTTTGATTGGCTGCAACCAATGCCTGACGGCCACCATTGAGGATATCAACAGACAATAAGGGTCTGGGAGCTGTATGCATGAACAATTGCTCAGCATCATCTTCATTATCAAACACAGTTTCGATCATGCGATCGTGCAGCTTCGCGGCAATAATCGAGCGCTGTTCGCTGGTTAAGGTCGCTTTACTGCTGACATAAAATGCAATACCGCGCTCAACCCGAACGATATCGGTCAAACCGCTGTTATGCACAATGTCCGTCGCTTTACTGGACCACGGTGAGATAGTGCCGGGACGTGGTGTAATTAAAAACAGGTTTTCCTGATCCTGTACTTTGCTATTACCCTTGCTTGCTTCAAGCATTTCGCTGAGTGTGGCAATATCAGCTTCGCTAAGTTGACCGTCACCTTCCAGTTCAGCGAAATACTGATATTCACTTCTTAATGCGCTTACCGTGGTGACTTCTGCGCGGATGGCGCGGAGCAATTTTTCAATTCGGAAAGCAGAGAAAGCCGGACGGCCAACCAATTGCAGCATTTGAAACCCAATTCACAGATAATTAAAGCGATAATGATACTTTATACGCCCGAATTCGCCCAATAAAATTGAGCTTTTGTCATGACCGAAAATATATCAACATCGCATAAACCCGGCCTTTTCAGACTATTGGGGGTGATGCTTTATGACAGCATGCTGTTAGTCTCAGTATTATTAGTTGCCGCAGCGGTAGCCGTAGCCTTTAATGGAGGTGAAGCAATCGGTGCCAATAATCCATTCTTTTTTGTCTATCTGCTGGGCGTGGCATTTATTTTTTATGGCTGGTTCTGGACCCATGGCGGACAAACGCTTGGTATGCGTGCATGGCGGGTTTATCTCATCAGCGGCAATAATACCGGGATCAACTGGCAGCAAGCATTTCTGAGATTTGTTGTTGGCATATTTTCATGGCTGCCATTAGGATTGGGATACTGGTGGCTATGGATTAGCCCGGACAAACTCAGCTGGCCTGACATTGCTTCTGGTAGCTACCTTATCTACAGCCCGAAAAAGCAATAAATTCTATAACTGATTAGCCATCAATCGGAGATACGTTCTAGATTCAGCAGTTTGTGATTGTCATCAAAACGGATTCTAAAACGGCCATGAATTCCGTGTTGGGTAATGAAACGACGCACATGTAAAGCAGGAAACTGCAACGACTCTCCCGAATCGGCTATAGCAACAACGGCAGAGGCTTCGCCTCGATAATAGCGCATTGCCTCTTCTTTATCGACATGAAGTCTAAACGTTAAGGCTTTGACCACTAACGAGAAACCCTCTGAACATTTCACTAATGTTGCGTAGCATCATTTGCTTTTCTGCGTCAGTGTATGGCTTGGCATTGCCCTGACCCCAAATCGGTTTTGGCCAGACTGCATCGGTTTTAAAGCGAGCCACATGATGCATATGTAACTGTGGAACCACGTTTCCCAATGCCGCAATATTCATTTTATCGGCCTGAGTCAATTTCATCAGTTTTTCAGCAACTAATGCTGACTCCTGCCACAATAATTGCTGATCCTGCATTGATAAATCATAAACTTCACTGACATCCATGCGACGTGGCACCAGAATCACCCAGGGATACCTGGCATCATTCATTAACAATACACGGCAAAGAGGTAAATCTCCGACCACAAAGGTGTCAGCCGCTAGCTGAGGATGTAATTCAAATTTCATTAATCCGCCAGATATTTATTGACGATCTCATAGACATCGGATGAGAGATCCTGTTGTTGTGCAATATTTTTCAAAGCATCACGCATCATTTGCTGGCGTTTGGCATCATAACGACGCCAGGAATTAAATGCGCCTAATTGCCTGGAGGCAACCTGTGGATTTATCTTATCCAATAGCAAAATCTGTTCAGCCAGAAAACGATACCCACTACCATCTATTGCATGAAATCCTGCTGGATTATTCCGGCAGAACTGTCCAATCAATGCCCGCACATTATTCGGATTTTTAATACTGAATGCAGGATGTTTCATCAAACCTTTAATGCGGATCAAGGTATCAGGCAGGTTGGATAAAGCCTGTACCGTCAACCATTTATCAACCACCTGACGATCATGCTGCCATTGTTCATAAAATGCGCGTAAGGCATGTTCACGTTCGCTACCGGGCTGATCGACCATCAAGCGTAAACCCGATAAGGTGTCGGTCATATTGTCTGCCTGTTTCATCTGTTTCAGACAACGTTGTGTCTGCATCGGGTCACCGGTTGCCATCAGATATCCCAAACACATATTTTTCAGACTGCGGCGTCCCATATGTTCTGAATTGAACTGATACGGTATGTTTGGCAGATTATGTTGCTGATATAACGCATCAAACTGTGCTTTAAGCTGCATCGCCAAAGTGCGTTTTACAAAATCACGTACCTGATGGATTGCATCAACATCGGCTACTGTCATTTGCGCCGCCAGATAATTTTCTGAAGGCAAGGTCAGCATTCGTGCAACCAGCGCAGGATCTGCTGAAGGATCTTCCAGTACAGCAGCACACTGTGTCAGCAAAATTTCCGGCAGATTCAGGGTTTTGTTCTGTTGGAAGTCGTTGATTAAGGACAGCATGATTTGAATAAACAGGCTTTGTCCGGCATCCCAGCGGTTAAAGCTGTCTTTCTCATGTGCCATCAGAAACGCCAACTCTTCATTATCTCGTTCAATGGATAATTTCACTGGTGCCGAAAAGCCGCGAAGTAATGACACAACAGGTTTTTGCTTTACACCGATAAACTGAAATTTCTGTTCAGTTTCGCGTAATTCCAATACCCGGGTATCAGAGGTGTAAGCCTCTGATTCATCAATCAATTGCAATGGCAGGCTATTACCTTGTGAATCCAATAACCCCATCGCCACCGGAATCAGAAACGGTTGTTTTTCGGATTGTCCCGGCGTCGCAGGACACGTCTGGTACAAGGTGAGCTCAAAAATCTTGCTGCGCTCATCATAAGAACAGGTGGCCGTAATTTCAGGTGTTCCCGCCTGGGTATACCAGCGTTTGAACTGCGTTAAATCGATATGATTGGCATCTTCGATGGCTTTGACAAAATCATCGGTGGTTACTGCCTGACCATCATGACGGTCAAAATATAAATCGGTGCCCTTGCGGAAACCTTCATCGCCAACCAGGGTTTTGATCATGCGCACGACTTCGGCGCCTTTTTCATAAATAGTGACGGTATAAAAGTTACTGATCTCGATATAACTATCGGGACGCACTGGATGGGCCATCGGGCCGGCATCTTCGGCAAACTGCAGGCTTCGCAGCTGATCAACATCATCAATACGTTGCACTGCAGCAGAATTCAAATCGGCACTGAATGACTGATCACGCATTACCGTAAAGCCTTCTTTCAGGCTTAACTGAAACCAGTCACGGCAAGTCACACGGTTACCTGACCAGTTGTGAAAATATTCATGCCCTACAATGCTTTGAATGGTATAGAAATCGTTATCAGTGGCTGTTTTCGGGCTGGCCAGAACACAGGCCGCATTAAAGATATTCAACCCTTTGTTTTCCATGGCGCCCATATTGAAATCATTGACGGCAACAATCATGAATACATCGAGATCGTATTCACGCCCGTAGCTGTCTTCATCCCAGCGCATGGATTGCTTTAAAGACATTAAAGCATGGTCACATTTATCGTGATTTTCTTTATCTACATATATCTGCAAGGTAACTTCACGACCACTTGCTGTGGTGAATTTATCCTGTTGCATATATAAATCACCGGCCACCAAAGCAAACAGATAACAGGGTTTAGGGTGTGGATCATGCCAGCGTACCCAATGACGTCCATCTTCCAGATCGCCCTGCTCCTGCAAATTGCCATTGGATAACAGAATCGGCCATTGCTGTTTATCGGCTGTGATGGTGACCGTAAAGACCGCCATGACATCAGGACGATCCGGGTAATAAGTAATACGCCGAAATCCCTCAGCCTCACATTGGGTGCATACCAACGCGCCAGAGTGATATAAACCTTCTAAAGCCGTGTTTTGATCTGGATGAATTTCAGTCACAATTTCCAGCTGAAATTTTTCCGGTAATTGCGGCAGAATCAGTTGCGTACTGGAACGTTGAAATTCAGCGGCAGTTAATAAACGGCCATCAAGTTTGATACTGACCAGCTCAAGGTGCTCACCATTCAACACACAGTCCTCACCTGGACCTTTTGGATTACGACGCATACTGAGAGTGCTGATAACGCGCGTTGTGGAAGCATCCAGCTCAAATTGCAGATCAACATTGTCAACGAGGTAGGATGGAACCGTATAATCCGCTAGACGAATCGTTTTTGGGGACGCAGGTGCGTTCATTAAATTAAAATTCCTCTTGATTTACTGGCCAGTACTGATAAGCAGGCTCTTCGTATGGGTGTGCAAGTTTCAAAGCTGAGACAACCGCTTTGATAGTGTCGTTCGAACAAATCGTTTCAACCCGGTATTCATTTACCTGTTCAACTTTTCCACTTTCACCGATAAATGGCTGACTCCCTGCCAGTGGGCGAAACTGTCCCATTCCCTGTGTTTCCCAGCTGCAGCAGTCATAACCGTCAAAATGTCCGGCACCCGCATTAAAAATGGCTTCTTTAACCAGTTCTTTATGGGTTTCCGGAACAAAAAATACCAGCTTGTACATGTGTTACCTCCACTGCCATTGTTGCGCCTCACCCGTACCGGCAATGCTTAATACAGCACTGTCATTAGCAATAAACGACACCGCCTGTATGACCATTCCGGGATTAAGCGGATTTTGTCTGGTCACTTTCCAGCAACGTAATTTATCACCTTGAGGTAGTTGCCAGACACAAAGTCGTTCTGCTGCATGACCGGTCACCAGGAGCATGCCATCCTGTGAAAAGTTGACGGCGGTTGTGGTGGTAGTAAAAACCGGAAAGTCCGGAACCGGCATTGATTTAGGCCATGCAGAACTGCGCAATTGTGATTGCAGACGGCCATCTGCCAATGACCAGAGATAAGCATGCCCATTATCCGCGGCAGTAAATACATATCGGCTTTGCGGATCATACTTCACCAGATTTACAGTATTACTATGCACCCAGTTTTGTAACTGTTCACCGCTCTGCAGATCCCATAACCTGGCCGTACGATCATCACCACCGGTTAAAGCCGTTTTACCATCCGGGGAGATGGCCACAGTGTTAATGGGATGCTTCACAGGGGAATCGACTGCGGCACCATCATGTTCAAACACATAACGTACCCGATTGGCGTCTATATCAAAATAAACGGCCGTGCTATCAGCCAAAGCCAGTAATAAATAACGACCATCAGCAGAGATATCCAACGCTTTAATTCTGAGCGGGAAGGTCAGTCTGTTTTCCGGCATACCATTCGCCGTATTCCATAACATAACCGTATCAAACTCCACCGTTGCAGCGAGCGAACTGGATTTTGCCAAAGCCACGGAAGTGCTACGAACTGTCTCCTTAGCCTCACTTTGCCAGCTGTACTTCACCTGATTGGTTTGCAGATCCCAGAGTCTGGCAGCCGCATCTACATCAGCCGATAAGAGAAATTTTCCATCCGCGGAAAAAACAGCGGCGTAACTGCCATCACTATGTTGCCACTCATAAGACTGTTGTGGTCGATCTTCACAGCCGCCAAGCAATAGCAGCAGCCCCGGGAAAATGAATCTGCTGATACTACGCACGGACATAATCGTAATCAGGATTTAGGCAGAGTCACACCCTGCTGACCCTGGTACTTACCAGCCCGATCAGCATAGGAGGTCTCACAGATTTCATCAGACTCGAAGAACAGCATTTGTGCAACGCCTTCATGAGCATAGATTTTTGCTGGCAATGGCGTGGTGTTGGAAAATTCCAGCGTGACCTGCCCTTCCCATTCAGGCTCTAACGGCGTGACATTCACAATAATGCCACATCTCGCGTAGGTCGATTTGCCCAAACAAATGGTTAACACATTACGCGGAATTTTAAACGATTCGATGGTGCGGGCCAGCGCAAATGAATTTGGCGGAATGATACAGACATCGGAGTTGATATCCACAAAACTGCTGGCATCAAAATTCTTCGGGTCGACAATCGCTGAATTGATATTGGTAAAGATTTTAAACTCAGTGGAACAGCGTACATCATATCCGTAGCTGGAAGTGCCATAGGAAATAATGCGCTGTCCTTCACGTTCACGCACCTGGCCCGGTTCGAACGGCGAAATCATGCCGTGCTGTTCTGCCATGCGGCGGATCCATTTATCTGATTTTATGCTCATAGTCCGTCAATAAAGCCCAAAAGATGTTGATGATAGCCTGATTAGTCGTTCTTGATAACTATATTCGGGAAGGCCGCTGCATAATTTTTACCCTGCATGGCCAGGTTGGCTGCAATACGACGGGCTATAACTCGATAAGCCAGAGCAATATCTCCATCCGGATCTTTTACCACCGTCGGTTGCCCATTATCAGCATCTTCCCGGATATGAATATCCAATGGCAGGCTGCCCAGCATATTCACACCATATTGTTCCGCCATTGATTGTCCACCACCGGCACCAAAAATATGTTCTTCATGACCGCATTGGCTGCAGATATGGGTACTCATGTTTTCAATAACACCCAATACCGGGACCTTGACCTTTTCAAACATTTTCAATGCCTTACGGGCATCGAGCAAGGAAATATCCTGTGGTGTGGTGACAATAACTGCACCACTGACCGGTACTTTCTGTGACAGCGTCAACTGAATATCGCCCGTACCCGGTGGTAAATCAATGACCAGATAATCCAGTGATTTCCAATTAGTGTCGCCCAGCATTTGTTGCAAGGCTTGCGTCACCATCGGACCACGCCAGATCATCGGTTCTTCTTCATCGATTAAAAAGCCAATCGACATACTTTGAATGCCATAGCTTTCAATGGGTTCAATCGATTTGCCATCCACTGATTCCGGACGTTGCGTAGTGCCCAGCATGCGTGGCTGGCTGGGGCCATAGATATCGGCATCCAAAATCCCCACGGTTGCGCCTTCAGCGGCCAGAGCCAATGCCAGATTAACTGAAGTGGTAGATTTACCTACGCCACCTTTACCCGAGGCCACGGCAATAATGTTTTTGACATTTTCCAGCGCCGGAACGCCTTGCTGTACTTTATGCTTTACGATTTTAGTAGTGATATTGACGCTGACATTGGTTGCGCCATCAGCTTCAATTAATTGCTTTAAGTTCTGGGCCAGTTCAGCCGCATAACCCTTGACTGGGTAGCCCAGAATCACATCAACCTGCGTTTGATTGTCATCCTGCACAACCTTAACCGTGGCACGAGTCTCGCCCAACGTTATCAGCGTTGATGGATCCTGATAGTTTTTGACGATTTCCTCAATTTGCGCGGGGCTAGTCATGCATGACTCCTGTATATTTCAAAGCTAAATTAGATTCAATATTTTATACCCTGCCAAAACTGGCTGCATCCACACTGCTTGCAGGGCTATTGGCTGATACAGAGAAAAACACCGCTATAACAGCGGTGTTTAAAGTGTTTAACGAATTTAATCAGGTCCGGATAATGTGTGTTGTAAAGGCCAATCCCGGTAATTAAAGACCTGACCTTCCTCACGAACGCGGGCAATTTCTGTCAAATCCAGATCAGCACAGACCCAACCCGGCTTGTCAGCCACGCCTTCAATCAATATGCCATTATCGGTAAAACCATAATCCACCGGTGTATAAATGCTGGCACGCCCGGTATTCACATCAACAGCTTCTGACCAGCGAGCTTCACCAAACGTAGGCGACTGCACAACATAGCATTGATTTTCCAATGCACGTGCCTGACAGCCAATCCGTACACGATGAAAACCGGCCTGGGTATCGGTGCAACTTGGTGCCAGAATTAAATCCGCTCCGGCATTGACTTGTTGATAGGCGATCATCGGAAATTCAATGTCATAGCAAATACTGATACCAATACGCCCGACATCCGTATCCAGCACTTTAATCTGTTGGCCTGGATGAATTAACCATTGCTCATTTTCAAAGCGGGTCATGATCAACTTATCCTGAAAACCAATCAGCCCATCCGGTGCATAGAGATTCGCACGGTTACGAAATGTGCCATCTTCCTGCAGGACCGGAAACGTACTGGCCAGCATCATGACATCGTATTGTTTGCTGAGTTGATGATGCAGATCCTGCCAGTCCGCATACACATCCTGCATCGAATGTAACTGCTTACCGAGATCGGTATAAATAGCTTCACCAAATAACGAAGCCAGTTCCATGCTGCCATATTCCGGAAACACCAGCAGTTTGGCCTTTTCTTCAACGGCTTCAGCCACCCACTGAGTCAATTTATCAGTGAATTGCGACCAGTCCTTGAAAAAACCGATATCGTACTGTGCTGCAGCGACTTTAACTTTGCTCATTGGCACCAAACTCGGGAAATCGTTAACGGGACATTAAAGATTGGGCATTTCAGCCTTATTTCAATGCCAAAAAAAACTATTTGTAAAAATTACTTTCGCTACACAAGCGAACGGATATTAAGAAAACAGATCTTTGCTAGAGTTTCTTCATCCAGAAAGTCATTGGCTTGGGCGACTCATTCGCTTCATCCAGTTCTTTCCAGCTAAAGGTGGTGTGCAGCTCAGGATGTTTTTCATAACCACGCTTACGCCAGAAATTATCCAGCGGTCTGAAACCTGCCGGACGGCGCGGATGATCGTCTGGTCGTTGAACACCGCAAAAACAGCTGTATTCATAACCGCCTAGTTCACGTGCATGCTGTTCACGATGATCAAAAAACGCTACACCAGCACCCTGCCCGCGATATTGTGATAACAACACCGACTCACCACAATAAAATACGCTATCGACATCAATACCCGCGTTGATAAACGGCGCTTTGACGTCATCTGTTTCATATTTAAGCGGAATGCCGGTCGATGCACCGACGACCTTATCGCCATCAAAGGCTAAAACAATCACGCTGTCAGGCGCTTCGATATAGGTTTGCAGGTAGCGAGCCTCGTAATCCGGATCCCCATCATAGAGATAAGGAAAATCACGGAAAACCTGAATACGCAATCTGGCCAGTTCAGGAATAAATTGATTCAGGGCTTCACCTGATAAACGTTTCAATTCCAGCATAGTTATTTCAATCCGTGCAATGGAAAGGCATATAAAAAAGCCAGACTGGAAAATACATTCCAGCCTGGCTGATTGTCCTGCAGTTTAACCGACGACTTGTTTCACCCAGTCTTCCAGGTTGTAGTAGTTGGTGATACGAGCCACTTTGCCATCACGAATCACAAAAAACGCACCGGCTGGCAGATTGTATTTCTGACCGTTAGCTTCCGGTAAACCTTCATCGGTGCTCAGGTATTCACCTAATACGGTGAATTCAACCGCAGCGCGGTCACCCGCTTCGTTGGTGGTGATGGATATATCAACGATTTGTTCTTTGTAATGGGCATTCATGCGGTCCATAAATGCAGAGAATTTTTCTTTACCAACCTCACGACCACCCTGGTTGACGTCATGAATAACATCGTCAGTCAGCATATTTAAAAACGCATCCATATCCTGACGGTTGAACGCATCGTAGTAGTTTTGCAGCAATGTGATTGTAGCTTGGCTCATGTTGCAGATCCCAGTGAGTAAAAAAACCGCGAATTTTAACGTGTAAACGCTTCAAAGAAAAGCAGAAACGACTAATTTAACCACAGAGACACGGAGGGCACGGAGATAAAAGAAAATAGATCCGCAGATTACGCAGATGGACGCAGATTTATAATTTTTAACAGGATCGTAGGTCGGGTTAGCGTAGCGTAACCCGACAAAAATAATCTGCGAAAATCTGCGTAATCTGCGGATAACTCAAAAAAACCTCTGTGCCCTCTGTGTCTCTGTGGTTACTTTCAAAAATCAGCTTTGACGACTACGAGCAGTAATCCCCATCAACTTGTAAGTCAGCATTGATGCGGCGAAGTCATAGGCATGAAAGCCTTCAATCGGCGCGAATTCCATTACATCAAAACCGATAATTTCACGTTGTTTGGCGACCGATTCAAACAGATTCAATGTCTGGTACCAGCTCAGGCCGCCTGGTACCGGTGTGCCTGTTGATGGAAATACACTGGGATCCATGCCGTCAATATCGACTGTAAAAAACACTTTTTGCGGAAAATCATCAGGTAAGGTAATGCTGTTGATATTATTGGGAACCAGTTCATCGGCATCCTGGTAATACACGCCAAATTCTTCACGCACCTGCATTTCTTCTTCACAAAAGGCACGAATTCCCAGCTGGTATAACGGAATACCCATATCCACTGCACGTTTCATTACCGAAGCATGGCTCAAAATATCGCCTTCATAGGCATGACGCAGATCGGCATGGGCATCGATCTGAACAATGCCGAAATCTTCAATCCCTGCATCCTTCAAGCCTTTGATGACGCCGTAGGTGACAGTATGTTCACCGCCTAACACGACGGGAATACCGCCATTACGGATGATTTCAGCAGTGGCATTGGCAATATTATCAATCACCTGTTGAGAATTTACGCTGCAGTCTACTGGCGGGCAGGTGTAAATGCCCAAATCACATGGATTGCTTTTACCATCCCATTTTTCCAGCTGCCATGAGGCATTCAAGATAGTGGAGGGTCCCTTCGCTGTACCGCCACCATAGGAAACTGATTTTTCATAGGGGACAGGCAAAACATGAAACATCGCCTGTTTAGGATCAGCCTGATCAATCTCAGATCCCAGGAAAATCGGAAATTCTTCGTTTAATTCTGCTGTCATGACAGTCGCTCTTTAAAATCACTGTAGCCAAAACTTTTGACTACACGTAAATCATCGGTTTCGGAATTCCAGATAGCCAAAGATGGCAATTTGGTGCCATTAAACGTCGTGGTTTTGACCATGGTGTAATGGCTCATATCTTCAAATACCAGCCGTTGTCCGATTTCCAGTGGTTTATCAAAACTGTAATCGCCAATCACATCACCCGCCAGACAGGTTAATCCACCCAGCCGATAAGTATGTGGTTTTTCATCAGCTAAACCTGCACCGGTAATATCTGGACGATAAGGCATTTCCAAAGTATCAGGCATATGACAGGTAGCCGAAGTATCGAGAATAGCCTGATCCAGATGATTCCAGCTGATATCCAGTACTTCACAACTCAAAATACCTGTGCCAATTGCCACCGCCTCTCCCGGCTCCAGATACACTTCGACCTGATGCCTTTGTTTAAAATTCTGAATTAATTGGATTAAACCATCAATATTGTAGCCATCCGCCGTAATATGATGACCACCGCCAAAATTTACCCATTGCATTTGTGGCAGCAAATGACCGAATTTGGCTTCCATGGCTTTTACTGTACGTTGCAATGGTTCAAATCCCTGCTCACACAAAGTATGAAAATGCAGGCCGGAAATGCCATCCAAAGCCGTTTCATCCAGCTGTGATAACGGAATGCCTAAACGTGAACCGGGTGCACACGGATCGTAAATCGGTACCGCACCTTCTGAATGCTCCGGATTGATACGTAAACCAAAATGCAATTCAGGACGTTGTTTTTGCATTGTCAGGCACTGTTCACGAAACCGCAGCCACTGCCCGCAGGAATTAAACACAATGTGATGAGCAAAAGTCAGCAGTTCATCAATATCCTGCTGGCTGAAAGCTGCTGCAAACACATGCACTTCGCCACCGTATTCTTCAAAACCCAGTCGCGCTTCATGCAAACCACTGGCACAAGTGCCGCTCAGATATTTGGCCGTCAATGGCGCTAAAGACCACATGGAAAAAGCTTTTAAAGCAGCCAGAACTTTGGCACCACTGGCCGTTTGCACGTGATTCAGAATGCGTAAATTACGCTCAACAGCCACTTCGTCCACCACAAAACAAGGAGACGGCAATCGAGATAAATCCAGCTTGGTAAAATTGGTAAATTGCATTAAATTCAAATACCTGAAAATGATAGTTAATTTATTTCATTAATATTTATTAACCACAGAGACACAGAGGGCACAGAGTTTTTATCCGCAGATTACGCAGATTCTCGCAGATTATTTTTGCCGGGTTACGCTACGCTAACCCTACCTACGTTTTTTAACAAAGTGTAGGTTGGGTTGAATTTATGAAACCCAACAAGACGCAGAAGAATAGATGGTGTTGGGTTTCGCAGGCTCAACCCAACCTACATTTCTCTTAAAATTAGAAATCTGCGTCCATCTGCTTAATCTGCGGATGTATATTTTTTTCCTCCGTGCCCTCTGTGCCTCTGTGGTTAATTTTTTATAGATCTATAAGATCAATCGTCGAGATTGAAATTATCCAGTTCAATCACTTCCCAGGGCAGTCCGTATTTATTCATATCTTCCATAAACGGATCCGGATCAAACTGTTCGATGTTCCAGACACCCGGTTTCTTCCATTTGCCTTCCAGCATCATTTTGGCACCAATCATGGCTGGTACACCGGTGGTATAGGAAATCGCCTGCGACTGAACTTCAGCGTAGCAATCCTGATGGTCTTTGATTTGGTAGAGATAAACAATTTTCTGTTTACCATCCTTAACGCCTTTCACCACACAACCGATACAGGTTTTACCTTTGGTACGTGGGCCAAGTGTTGAAGGGTCAGGTAACAATGCTTTGAGGAACTGAATCGGCACAATCTGCTGACCGTTATAGTCAATTGGCTCAATGCCAGTCATACCAACATTACCCAGCACTTCCAGATGTTTCAGATAACTGTCACCAAAGCTCATCCAGAACTGAGCACGTTTTAACGTCGGGAAGTTTACGACCAGTGATTCCAGTTCTTCGTGGTACATCCGGTAAATATTGTAGCTGCCGACATCTTCCGGGCAGGTAAAACTGGCTTTTTTCGACATGGCCGGGGTGGTAACAAACTCACCATTTTCCCAGTGACGGCACTCTGCAGTGACTTCACGGATATTGATTTCCGGATTGAAGTTAGTGGCAAACGGATAACCGTGATCACCACCATTCACGTCGATAATATCCAGCTCGTGAATTTCATCGAAATAATGTTTGGCCAGATACGCGGTAAAGACATTGGTGGCACCCGGATCAAAGCCGCTGCCCAGCAAAGCCATCAAACCGGCATTTTCGAATTTTTCACGATAAGCCCACTGCCAGCTGTATTCAAACTTGGCGGTATCTAAAGGTTCGTAGTTAGCTGTATCCAGATAATCGACACCAGCGTTCAGACAGGCATCCATGATATGCAAGTCCTGATAAGGTAACGCTACATTGATCACCAGATCCGGTTTTTCCTTTTCCAGTAAAGCGGTCAGCTCAGGCACATTGTCGGCATCGACCTTGGCAGTACGGATGGATCTATCCAGCTGAGCAGCGATAGCTTTGCATTTGTCTTCATTACGGCTGGCCAGAATAATCTCTGAAAAAATTTCCGGTAATTGAGCACATTTATGGGTAACGACGCCGCCAACACCACCGGCGCCAATAATGATCACTTTTGACATTGCTGAATCCTTATAAATCTGCAGTTATCTTTCAAAGAAGGTGTAGCCATTCATGCTATCGCTGAAGGCACGTAACATTTGTTGACGCATTGGTACTGAAATCTTGCCATCCCGCACAGCTTGTTCTGCCAGCTTACGGAACTGTTCCTGCATCACTTTTGGATCGTATTCCACGTAGCTGAGCACATCGGCAATGCTGTCACCATGGAACTCACGGACAAAATCAAAGCTGCCATCTTCGTTGATATGCACGCTGACCACGTTGGTATCACCAAACAGGTTATGTAAATCACCGAGGGTTTCCTGATAGGCGCCTACCAGAAATACGCTCAGATAATATTCCTCACCTTCCTTGAGTGGATGTAATGGCAGCGTTTTACGAATACCCTCTTCGTAGGAAAACGAATCAATTTTACCATCACAGTCGCATGTCATATCGGCAATGACCGCGGCACGAGTCGGTCTTTCATTCAAACGATGAATTGGCATGATGGGGAAAATCTGATCGATTGCCCAGATATCCGGTAATGATTGAAACAGACTGAAATTACCGTAATAAATATCGGACAATAATTCCGGCAGGCTTTCCAACTCCGCAGAAACCCGGCGTGCCTGAGGCAGTAGTTCCGAGATTTTTTCCAGAATGGCTAATGAAACATTCTCAGCTAAAGCACGTTCACGTAAAGTGGCCTGACCGTGATGGAATAACTCACGTAATTCATCACGATAATAAATGGCATCGTTGTAGCACTCCTGCAGGTTCTGCAGTTTTACATTGCCCAGCACGGCATAGAGATTCACCAGCATGTCCGGGCTATCAGCGGGAGCGACTTCCGGAATCGTTCCGGGTTTATGATCACGTACTTCCAATACATTAAATAACAGCATGGAAGAATACGCGATCAAAGCCCGGCCTGACTCGGTGATAACCACAGGATGCTCTATATCAAGGGGATCCAGGCATTCCTGTAACGTTTCAATAATGTTGTAGCAATATTCGTCCAGACCATAGTTCATGCTGTGCGTGCTATTCGAACGTGCACCTTCGTAGTCGACCGCCAAACCACCGCCAAGGTCCATATATCCCATCGGTGCGCCTTCTTCGATTAAACCGGTATAAAAACGACAGGCTTCCATCACACCACTACGAATATTACGGATATTGGGAATTTGCGAACCTAAATGGCTGTGCAGTAATTGCAGGCAATGCAGCATATCAGCCTGTTTAAGCTGATCAATCACTTCGAGTAGCGCACTGGTAGATAAACCGAATATCGAACGATCTCCACTATCGCCATTCCAATGACCTTCCACAGTAGAGGCCAAACGTATGCGTAAGCCAATTAATGGATCGATACCCAATGCTTTGCTGCGTTCTAAAATGGTGGATAGTTCGGTGGCGGTTTCCAATACAAAAAAGCAGGGAATGCCCATCTGGCGGGCATACAGTCCTAATTCAATAAATTCTTCGTCTTTATAGCCATTGCAGATAATCAGACTGTCGTGGTCACGTAGCTGAGAAATAGCAATGATTAACTCAGCCTTACTGCCCGCTTCCAGACCATGATGATATCGACGACCGTAATCGGCAATTTCCTCAATAACGTGACATTGCTGATTCACCTTGATCGGAAATACGCCACGATAGTGATTTTTATAACCTGCGGTTTTGATGGCCCGGGCAAAGGCTTCGTTTAACTGAGTAATGCGCAGATCCAACAGGTTCTCGATGCGTAATACAGCGGGCATATCCAGACCGCGCTCTTTCATTCCGTTAACAATATCAATCAACGGAACATGGATAGTCTTTTCACCAAATTGCAAACTGACAACCGCATTGCCATCGGCGGAAATATCAAAATAATCCGCACCCCAATCACGTACACCATAAAGCTTACTGCTATGTTGCGCACTCCATTCATCAGAGGCGACGTCAGGTGAGTTTGTATCAAGATTGGCATGGGTTTGTGTCATCAGTATGACCCCCTTTGGCTTCAGTTAAATCGCGGGATTGTCACTATTTTATGGATAAATTGCAAAAATATTATGACAGCATCACTACTTAAGGATGCGAATCGCAGACTCAGATAATCGGCTGCTCTTCAGGAGCGCTGGTATCCGTTGATGGATGCAGGTTTGTATTGAAAGCTTCAACACTATCCGCAACTTCATCAGGACGGTTAAATCGCGCAATATGAAACAAGGCTTCGCCCTCATTCACCAGCGGAATATTGGTTCTGCCAATGATCACACCGCTGCAGATAGCGACCACTTTGGTTTCGGATTTCTCATCGCCATAGGGCGCAGCAACCATGCCCAGAATATCGCCTTTTGTCACTTGCGCCCCCATGGGCACCAGCATCCTGAAAATACCACTTTGCGGCGCCCTCACCCAACTACTGGATCGCGCGACAAACGGATCGACAGGTTTTGCCTGTTTTGTACGGGATTCGGTCAACATACCCAATTTGCGCATCACCGCCAACACACCTCTGACTCCGGCACGAATCGCCAGTTCATTAAAGCGCAAAGCTTCACCCGCTTCATACACGATAACCGGCACATTGACCTGCTGACAGGCATGGCGTAATGAACCTTCAATCAATCCCGAATTCAAAATAACCGGTGCATTAAATGCCCTTGCCATTTCCTCCACCACAGGGTTATCCAAAGCCGCACGGATCTGTGGCAGATTGTCCCGATGGATGGCTGCAGTATGCAAGTCCACACCATGGGTACATTTATTCACCACTTCGCTCATAAACAGGTTGGCTAAACGTGCCGCTAATGAACCTTCCTCAGACCCAGGAAAGCAACGGTTTAAATCCCGGCGATCAGGTAAGTAACGTGTTTGATTAATAAAGCCGTAAACATTCACCACCGGAATAGTGATCAACGTGCCTTTAAGCCCTTTAAGACGTTTGCTTCGCACCAGCCGACGAATAATTTCCACACCAACAATTTCATCACCATGCACCGCACCGGATACAAATAGAACAGGGCCCTCACGACGACCACACATTACCTGAACCGGCATACTCAAAGAGGTATGCATATACAAATCTGGCAGCGGTACATCGACCACTTTGTTTTGTCCGGGCATGATCTGTTGCCCGGCAATGATCAATGCATCAGCCATCAACCACGGCCTTTGGTTTTAGTGGTTCCGGAAACCGAGTTTTTTTCAATAAAATCAATAATCAAACTGGCAATATCTTTACCGGTCGCTGTTTCAATACCTTCCAGGCCCGGCGAGGAGTTCACTTCCATTACTACAGGACCATGATTAGAGCGCAGTAAATCCACCCCGCAAACATTCAGCCCCATAGTTTTGGCCGCACGAACCGCTGTGGCACGTTCTGCCGGTGTAATCCGAATCAAATTGGCACTACCACCCCGATGTAGATTAGAACGAAACTCACCCTCTTTGCTCTGACGTTTCATTGCGGCAACTACCTTTTCACCCACCACAAAACAGCGAATATCGGCACCACCCGCTTCCTTGATAAATTCCTGCACCAGAATATTGGCTTTCATGCCCATAAAAGCTTCGATAACACTCTCAGCCGCCCCGGCAGTCTCAGCCAGTACCACACCGATTCCCTGAGTACCTTCTAAAAGTTTAATCACCAGCGGCGCACCACCTACCATCTTGATTAAATCGTCGACATCATCAGGTCGATGGGCAAAGCCCGTCACCGGCAAACCAATACCGCGGCGGGATAATAACTGGAGAGCGCGAAGTTTGTCGCGCGACCGACTGATGGCCACCGACTCATTAAGTGGATATACATTCATCATCTCAAACTGGCGCAGCACGGCGGTACCGTAAAAAGTCACCGAAGCACCAATCCGAGGAATCACCGCATCATAACCGGTAAGGTTTTCGCCTTTGTAATGCACTTCGGGTTTCATCGAAGTGATGTTCATGTAACAACGCAACACATCCAGAACATCCACTTCGTGCCCTCGTGCCTCAGCTGCCTCGACCAATCGGCGAGTTGAATACAACTTTGAATTACGGGACAAAATGGCTATTTTCATGCAGATTCTCCATCAAGCGCTTCATCTTTAGGCGCTTGAGTTGTGTCGTGAAATGAGGGGCTTGCTTGATAGGACAATGCCGGATTAACCAATATATTACCAGTCGTCATGGCAGTGCGTCCCAGTAACATTCTAAAAAGCATGGTATCGCGATTGGTCAAGGTAATTTCAATCGGCCAGCTATGCCCGCCAACGCTAAGTAGTGTCTCAATCACATAACGTTTTTCAGTATGACCGCCCGAGTCAGTAACATTACGCTCATCCTTAACACGCGCCTCGCACCAGATTTCGGTCTCGGTATCATGTTGATTGGGATGTACTCCAAATCGTACCCATAGCTCATCGTTTTTCTCAATCGGCTCAACCGAAAAAGCATGGATCGCGGAAGTTCTGGCACCGGTATCCACCTTGGCTTTGATTCGATCGATACCCAACTCTGGCAGGCTTAACCATTCACGCCAGCCAACTGTAATTATTTGCGGGTGATTTTCCACGAGATTCCCCATTTATGATTTATGGGGCAATTGAAAGCAATTTAAGCACGGCTGTCAAAAGGGATTTTCACTATTACCGCTTTAAATCAAGTTTATAGCAGATTCAATTATGTTTTTTTAGTTTTGGATTATAAACATGAGTATGCCAGATAGAAAAAAGCCCCGACGAATCGGGGCTTCTTTATTTGCGTTAGAACTTTATTAACGAACTGGTTATTAACACCAGCCAGCCGCTTCACAAGAACCACTTTGCCCCCAACTAGTACCAGTAGCATTAACTGTTGGAGTTAATATAGATGTTGTTGAATTCAAACCTTCACCCGCAATAGCTGTAGCAGTAATTACACCGGCGGCAACATCAATTGTTGAAATGTAACTGTATGTTCCAGCAGTTACAGCAGCTTCAATACCATTACTACCCGCATTACAGTCGGTTAAAACACCACCATTTGATTGAGCACAAATAGCTACAGCAGTCTTATAACCATTTGATACTGAAATCACTTCCTGGAATTTACTTTTTGTAACGTAATCTTGATAAGCAGGCAAAGCAATTGCCGCCAAGATACCGATAATCGCAATAACGATCATTAATTCGATTAATGTAAAACCTTGTTGTACTTTTTTCATTTTAAATCTCCGTAAATAGACGACAAGCTTTGTGCTCGGAGTTATTAAAGCACCGTCCATGCCAATGATTTTTAATATTTAATTTCAATAGGTTACAATATTAACAAGTAACTAGTCATTCTATCCAATGACTTTCCTGAGTCACAAAGTGACAATTTTTGTCAATTCATTACCAAGCAGTCATTTTGAATACTTTGTAATACTTTATTTGCAGGATAATAAAGCAAACTGTTGCTGATCGTTTCACAGCGTTGCTTAGGCATTTCCAAGGCAATGTATCCATTAATCACATCCTCAAATAATTTTAATTCTGGAGTTCTATTCAATTCTGATTCAAACCAATTAATAATCTGAACTAATTTCTGAGCATCATTTTTGGTAATTGCATCATGCAAATGTGAACGCATAACAATTTGCTCTGCATATGTTTTGTAATACAAATTGCTTAAGGCGCTATCAAGCTGGGGCGTTCGCTGAGATTGATTTATGAATTGATATAACTGTTGTTGAGCTTGTGATGTTTGCCATAAAAAAAACAATGTAACTGTCAGCAGAATAATGACGAAACCACGAAGTGATTTTTTTGCCATCAGGCTAATTGGGTTTTGCCTTATGGCTACATAATGATTGAGTAATACATATAGCAAAGTTAACCAAATAAACCAGTGAAATGATGAAATGTAAAAAGGATGCTCGACCTGCGTATGAAACGTAATAGGAAGTAATAATGCCAGATAGGCAAATAATCTTTGCTGTTTGTATTTAACGGCAAACCACAGCACACTAAACATAGCGATGAGAATACCCATCAACGCAAGTAATCCCCCTTCAATTGCCCATTGCAAAAGCTCATTATGCGGATGAGCAATATAAGTCGGCATTTCTGCAGTTGGATGTTGTTGATAAAAAGCAGAAGAAGCCAAGCCAAATTTTTCCAGGAAGCTACCAATACCATGTCCTTTTATTGGTGCTTCATAAAAAGCATCCAGCGAAATACGATAAATGCTTAGACGTTGATCTGCATATTGCGCTTCTACCATTTGGTAGGATTTATCAACTGTTTTGTGTAACCCTTCTTTTGCTAACACACTGGCAAAAACAATTAGCAATAAAGCAGAAAAAATGGTTTTCCAATTTTTGCTGACTTGCGTCCGATAAGCTATCAGTAACATTAACAGGCCTAATATTCCTGATAACAGCCCAATCCTTGAGCCTGTTGCCACCATCACATAAGTGGCCACACTGATGGTAATCAACAAAAATACTTTTAGATAAAATCGGTTATGAGCAATAGGTCTTAAGCACAGATAAACTGAAACCAATATACCGGTAGTCAGAAAACTGGCCATCACATTAACCTGCTGAAATACCCCCGTCGCTATTGCTTTATCAGTTCTGGTTATCCAGCTTGATAAAACTGGTAATTCAAATAACTGAATAATGCCAACAACGCTATGCAACAACGTCGCAATAGTAATCAGCAACAAAATTCGATCGGTATTTTTAAGTCGAAATTGAAACAGACCAAACAAAAACAAAACGCCAGCCATTACATACACAATACGAAACATCCAGGTAATTGGATCCTGCACTCCCGCCAAAGCTGCGGCCAGAAGGATACCCACAGGCAATGCCAGCAAACCTTTGTAATTCATGGGAAGAATCAGCTTGTCCTGCCCGCAGAAATACCAGACAGAATAAGCAATGACCAAAGTCGCCGCAGCCCAGACAGTGATATTAAATGGCAGATCAAAACCGGTACCACCAAGACTGGAGGCCAGATAAAAGGGTGAGATCAGGAAGAGTAATGCCAATAACCATTCAATCGGCTGCTGCGGCAATAACGGATGTTTTGAGAGATAACGCGACATAATCTTCCCTGTTCTGGCGAATAAACAAAAAAGGATTATGTCGGCTGAATGATCGAGTGGCAAGGCGGGTTGGATAGAAACAACGATTATTTCATATCGGTTAGATTTTAATCCGCAGATTACGCAGATTAAAAGGAACTAACCACAGAGACACGGAGGACACAGAGATCAATAAATATTGTTTGTTGGGTCATCAACATGTAACCCGACATAAACAAGATGTTGGGCTTCGCAGGCTCAGCGCCAACCTACGGAGTTTTTTTAATTCATCAATCTTAAGATTAATGAAACAAGGTCAGTTCGATTTTATGACGCTAATAATCTGCGAGCATCTGCGTAATCTGCGGATAAATATCTATTAAACCTCTGTGCTCTCCGTGTCGCTGTGGTTTATATCAACTATAAAGGCACACCAATCCGCTGAGCGACCTCTTCGTAGGCTTCAATCACACCACCCAATCCCTGACGAAACCGATCTTTATCAAGTTTCTTGCGGGTTTCGGCATCCCACAGACGGCAACCATCCGGGCTGAATTCATCCCCCAGATAAACTTCACCCTTAAACACACCAAATTCCAGTTTGTAGTCCACCAGAATCATTCCGGCATCGGCAAACAGTTTTTTCAGCACCTGATTCACTTCAAAGGTCAGCGCTTTCATACGTTGGACCTGTTCATCAGTGGCCCAGCCAAAGGTGGCGATATGGTATTCATTAACCATCGGATCATGCAGGGCATCGTTTTTCAGAAAGAACTCAAATACGGGTGGATTAAGTTCCATGCCATCTTCAACCCCGAGACGACGCACCAGACTGCCTGAAGCGACATTTCGCACCACACATTCCACCGGGATCATGTTCATATTTTTGACCAGGGCTTCGTTGGCGCTAAGCAATTTTTCGAAATGCGTAGGAATACCAGCTTTGCCTAACTGCTCCATGATAAAAGCATTGAACTTATTGTTGACCTCACCCTTGCGGCTTAACTGCTCAATGCGTTCACCATCAAATGCTGATGTGTCATCACGAAAACTGAGTACAACATAATCCTGATCGTCAGTCGCAAAGACGCTTTTGGCTTTACCGGCATAAAGTTGCTGTAATTTTTGCATGATGGTTTCTCTTAGGCTTTAGTTAGTTCGCGCCAGTCAAATCCGGCATCTTGTTCAGCAATGCCGATCCAGTCTGTTGTGCAGTTCAGGGCATCCGCAAATAAAGGGCTCACCAATGACGGTGAATTATTCTTTTCACTGATATGCATGGCAACAATATGCTGCAAACGCGAGGTATCAATTTTCGCAAGTAATTCGGCAGATTGCACGTTATTTAAGTGCCCAAATCGGCCGCCGACCCGCTGTTTTAAATATTCGGGGTATTCGCCCTGCTCCAGCATGGCCATATCATGGTTGGCTTCAAGCATCAGTCCATCACATAACGTCAAAGCAGATTCAATCACTGGTGTGATAAAACCGACGTCGGTTAACAGGCCTAACCGGAAATCGCCGTTATGAAATACAAACTGGCTGGGTTCACGCGCATCGTGCGGTACCGGGAATGGCGAAACCTGAATATCCTTGACGTGAAAAGTCTCATGACAGCTGAATTCATGGATATGCGGCATAACCTCTGTAGGTAAACAGGCCGCCGTACCAGGGGTTGCATAAACCGGAATATTGAACTTCTGCGACAGAACGCGAACACCACCAATATGATCGGCATGTTCATGCGTGACTAAAATAGCCGATAAGTCTGACGAAGTCAGACCAAACCGCCGCAAACGTTTTTCGGTTTCACGAGCTGAAAAACCACAATCCACCAGAATTGTGGTTTTTCCCTGTGAAATCAGTGTTGCATTGCCCCGGCTACCACTGCCAAGTGATGCAAAACGCATTATTGTGTCAATTGTTCCTGAATCAAACCAAGTAAGCGTTTAGCGGTATCTGAACTGGTACGAACCTGTTCAGAATCCAGTACGGTAATGCGTGTATTGGAGGCATCAGAAATCAGCTTGATGTAGTAATACTCTTCCGGTGCCACTTCATCATCATCTTTCCAGAAAGCCATGCGGCCAAAGAAGCCACGTTCTTCTTTTTCAGCTTCGTTAAATGGATCCAGATAACGCACGTAATAGGTACCGCGTGAACGATCACGATCTTCTACTGCAAAGCCACGGCTATCCAATACCCGACCGACACGATCCCAGACAGAGGTGAATTCCTGCTCAACCAGTAAAGCCTGATGACCTTCGGCTTCATCCAGTAAAATCACACGGGCATCCGTTTGTTGGGCTGCAGAACTTGGCAATGAAGCTTGTTCGCGAGCTTTATCCTGCTGATATAAACCACCAAGATAGTCTGCTAACTGACGAAGCATCGCCTCGTCTTTCTGATTGCTGCGACTGGTTTCGTCGGTACCCGTTAAAAATACACGGGCAGAACGATTTACATCACCACGCTCCATACGAATACGATAAGCATACCCATCAACATCAGGCTGGGTGTCCATCAAGCCAATACGCTGATCTTTACGATGGATATTCATATTGATATCCGCCCAGAAAGCTTCAATACGTTGCCAGGTTTCATCACGATCACCCGGAACGACTAAATGACGGTTAGCACCTTCGCCGGATAAAGCGGGTTTGGATTCTGGAGTAATGTTATAGCGGGCTGCCAACGGATTAGTGCCTGCTTCTTCGTATTCTGAGTAGGTTGCCGAACTTTGCTCGTTGCCAGCTATTTGATCATTGATTCGTGATGTACTCAGATCAGGTGGAATATCGAGAGGCGGCATAGTTTCTGCCTTACGGTATTTCTGAGTATTGTCAGGAGCAACTTCATCAAGTGATGGCAACAGCCCACAACCTGAAACGCTCACTGCGACCAAGACACCACAGGCTTTCAACTTAAAACGATTAGTGTTCATTTAATTACATTCACTCACTTATGGATTCAGAACACCGGCAGTGACCAGCGCCTCACGAACCGGTTGATGAAATTGTTCAGACAAAACTGTCATTGGTAGACGTATCCCTTCCGGAATCATTCCCATCTCATGGAGAGCCCATTTAACAGGGATTGGATTGGACTCAGAAAATAACCGCTGATGTAATAAAGATAATTTATCGTTAATTTCACGAGCAGTCTCAGCATCACCATTCAAAGCAGCTTCACACATTTGGCTCATTAAAGCAGGAGCTACATTCGCTGTTACAGAGATAACCCCGCGACCACCCGCCAGAATAAAATCGACGGTATTGGCATCTTCTCCAGTGTATAGCGCAAAATTATCGTCGCAGAGATCCTGGATTAACTTCACTCTCCGCACATCACCAGTCGCTTCCTTGATACCGATAATATTACCGATTTTAGCTAGCCGACCGACGGTTTCCGGCAACAAGTCACAGGCCGTACGACTGGGAACGTTATACAGGATCTGCGGGATATCAACTGCTTCTGCAATCGCTTTAAAATGAAGATACAAACCTTCCTGAGTCGGTCGGTTGTAATAAGGTGTGACCAACAGAACAGCCGCAACACCTAATTGCTTAGCGTAATGCGACAATTCAATCGCTTCTTCAGTGGAGTTGGCACCGGTTCCGGCAATCACCGGAATACGTCCAGCAGCCTGTTCGACTACCTGTCGGATAACATCTGTATGTTCATCAACATTTAATGTGGCAGACTCACCTGTAGTACCAACCGCGACAATAGCACTGGTGCCATTTTGAATATGAAAATCGACGAGCTTGCGCAGGCTTTCACCGTCTAACGAGCCATCCGCCCGCATGGGTGTTACCAGAGCTACCATACTGCCGCTGAACATATTCATCAGACTCCGCGAAAATAAACTGGCATGGTACTTTGCCAGCCGGTAGATGACAAGACCGGGCTGCTTTGGTTAAGGTACTGCCAGCAGAATAATCACTAACGGAGAACGTTTAATGACCACAGTTAATTTACAGCAAACCGTACCGGATTTTGAATTGCCCTCCACTGGCGATAAAACCATCCGGCTTTCCGACTTACGTGGCAACAATGTGCTTATCTATTTTTATCCCAAAGACAACACGCCGGGATGCACATTGGAAGGCCAGAATTTCCGTGACCATATTGAAACATTTAATGCCCACAACACATTGATATTCGGTATCTCCAGAGACAGCGTACGTGTTCATGAAAACTTCAGGGAAAAGCAGCAGTTTCCCTTTGATTTACTCTCTGATGCTGATGAAACAGTCTGTAATTTGTTTGGCGTCATGCAGCTGAAGAAAAATTATGGCCGTGAATATATGGGGATCGTTCGCAGCACTTTCCTCATTGATACAGAAGGCAAACTCATCAACGAATGGCGGAATGTTAAAGTCAAACAGCATATCGATGAGGTGTTGGACGTAATCAAAACCTTATAATCAAAAGTAATTCACTTTAAATAAAGCGTATATAAACAAATACTTAAATTGCGTTTCTAAACCAATAAAACAGGTCAAGTACGAAACACTGCACTCAGTGGAGCGCGGTGTTTCATGTCTGCTGGCATTCATTAATTCGGATCAGGCCGGTTTCAGATCAAAAGCAATACAGATCCGTTCTTCATCCGAATTAAATGGAATGGTGCGATGAAATACCGAGGATGGAAACATGACAATATCCCCGACTTCCGGTGCAATGGTTTTACTGGGGAAATTGTCATGTTGTTTGGGATAATCATCCCCATGCGTGCTGAGCTCTATACTGCCTTCATCGGGATGCGTTTTCTGCTTAGGCAGGGCCAGATATAACGCGCCACTCACCCAGCCTTCTTCGTGGATATGTGAGGTTAAATGACCACCGGTTTTCATTTTGACGTACCAGGAGCTGGCAAACACTGTTTGTTTGGGAAAACCTTTCGCAAAAATGCCACTTTCGCCCTTCAGGTTTTCACGATAATCGTCAATGGCTCGCGCCACCAGTTTGGCAATCTGCTGAAAGCTGGCTTCCGAACGTTTAAACAGATTTCCGGCCGATTGCACGCCATTATGTAAACGGCCCTGACTTTTTTCTTCTATATCGGCCTGCTCAATATCCGCCAGCAGCTGTTTTAACAATTCGCTGTCACCTTTTAATTCCGGCACCTGAACATGGCATACCAGATCCAGTGGGCTTTTACAGAAATTATAGTCATTCACCGTACCGAAGTTCTCGGCATAATGCCCAGCTAATGTCGCCAGAAACGGTGAGCTATGACGAGCTTTTTTAAGCTGGTCCAAACCTTGTTTGAAATCCTCAAAGCGCTCAGTTTTATAGAGGCAATACAACGAACGTTCCTGCCAATCGGCATACTGGGATCGTTGGAAGTAATTCAAAGCCTGCTGCAAATCTCCACTGTCATAGAGATATACCGCCAGACTGTAATTGGCTAACGGCAATGACGGATCTAACTCCAGTGCCTGTTTATAAGCCGCTACTGATTCATCATAACGGCCCTGATCCCGTAACACTTCACCAATATTGCTATGCACCTCGGCATAATCCGGTTTTAATTCCAATGCCTTATTATAGGTAGCAATGGCATCGGCCAGTTTTCCCTGATTCTTAAGCGCCGTTCCCAGATTGAAATACAGTTTGGCATCTTGAGAAATAGTCAAAGCCCGCTGATAAATCGCTACAGCTTCATCCAGTCTGCCCTGTTCTTGCAGGCAGACCCCAAGATTGGCGATGGCCTCAAGAAAATTCGGCTGTTGTTCAATGGCTTTTTGATAATAATTACCGGCTTCTTCAAAACGGTTTTGGCTCTGTAATGCATATCCAAGGTTATATAAAGCATCTGTCAGTTCAGGCTTCAAACGCAAGACTTTCTTGTAGCTGTTGATAGCTTCATCAATGCGATTCAGGTTGGTCAACAAAATGCCCATATTGAAGTAAATCTCAGGTACATTAGGGTCAATTTCTGTTGCCTTGCGAAAAACCATGACGGCATCTTTAAATTTGTTTTGCGCGGCCAAAGCGTTGCCATACAGATTTAATACCGGAAATGAACGTGGATAGGATTTAAGTAATTTTTTAGATGCTGATTCAGCAAAGCCCACTTGCCCTGTGTTCAAGGCCTGAATAATCGCTTGTAAATCGGCCTGTCCCGGCGTTGGGCTTGGCATCGGCTGTTTCATAGCAGGTTTTCCATTAATTTCAGGAGGTATTTCCTGCAATTTACATGACTAATTCCTACTTAGGCAAGATATCTTCCCAGATTTTTATGCCGAATAAATTCAAAGCAGATAACCGAACCAAAAATACGCTGTTCAGGTCTGCTTAACATTCATAACAAGGGAGTCATTAATTCATGGATACGATTACGCAGGCGTTACTCGGCAGTGCAGTGGCTTACAGCGTTGCCGGACGCAAAGCCCCCAGGGCTTCCATATTTTACGGTGCGACGTTCGGCATCCTGCCTGATCTTGATGTATTCATTCAGTATGCCAATGACCTGGATACCATGACATTACATCGCAGCTGGACGCATTCCTGGCTTATGCAAAGTCTGCTGGCTCCCATTGTTGCCTGGCTAATGTGTAAGCTAGCGCCAGTATTTGATTTTCGACGATGGTTTATGCTGATTTGGCTGGTATGGGTCACACACAGTGGACTGGATGCAATGACGGTTTACGGGACCCAGCTATTCTGGCCCTTTATGCCTCCGCCTGTCTCTATTGGCAGTATATTTATCATTGACCCGATATATAGCCTGCCACTCGTTGCAGGATTTCTGGCGATTTTAATTGCCGCCCAAAACCGGCTAAGCCATTTCATCATGCTGGGTGCTCTGATCCTTACTACGGCTTATCTCGGCTGGAGTCTGGGAGCCCAACACTGGGTAACCAGGCAAACTCAACAGGCTTTAGCAGAACAGCAAATTGAATATCAGCATATTAAAATCACCCCTGCCCCTTTAAACACCTTGTTATGGCGCATTGTCGTGATTGATGAAGCTGTCTATTACGAAGCATTTCGTTCAGTATTTGATGGTGATGCAGCGTTTAGATTTACCCAGTATGAGCGAGGCAGCGAACTGAAAGGTCTGCTACCGGATCAATCTGATCTCGAACGGCTAGACTGGTTTACTCAGAATAATTTCAAGTTGCAGCAGCTGGAAAACATTATTTTGGCAACCGATTTGAGGATGGGGATGGAGCCAGCGTATTTTTTCCGTTTTCAACTGGCCAGAATTGAAAATGATGAAGTCATTACATTGCCACCAAAACAATTATCGATGCCCCGTAATGCGATAAATGGATTGTATTGGGTCTGGCAACGTATCTGGGATGATCAGGCAGAACTCATTAACAAAAATGGATCAGAATAGGCTTCACCCTGCGCGTCAGCAACGGCTTGATGCGTAATTTTACCCTGATAAATATTCAGTCCGTTAAGCAAATGGCGGTCCGCTAAAAAAGCGGCTTTACCCCCCTGACGGGCCAGATTCCGAATATACGGTAACGTAGCGTTGGTGAGTGCCAGCGTGGAGGTTCGGGCAACAGCGCCAGGCATATTGGCTACGCAATAATGCACGATGCCCTGTTCGATATAGGTTGGTTGATCGTGCGTTGTCGGACGGGAAGAAGCGAAACAGCCTCCCTGATCAATCGAGACATCCACCAGCACGCTGCCGGTTTTCATCATTTCAAGATGCCGGTATTCAATGATTTTGGGTGCTGTGGCCCCCGGCAGTAACACGGCACCAATCACCATATCAGCATGTTGTACGACACTATCAATGGCCTCTGCATTGGAATATAAGGTTTTCAACCGCGGGCCAAATTGCAGATCCAATTGCTGTAATTTAGTCAGTGAGTTATCCAATACAGTGACATCCGCACCGATCCCCATTGCCATGCGGGCAGCATTAACACCGACCACGCCACCGCCTATAATCACAATATTGGCTGGGGCAACACCGGGAACGCCTGCCGGTAAAATACCTAAGCCTCCTTCATGGATCAGTAATGCCTGGGAGCCCGCCTGAATCGCCATGCGTCCCGCCACTTCACTCATCGGGGCCAATAACGGTAAGCCTCCCTGGTTATCGGTTACTGTCTCGTAGGCAATGCAGGTCGCTCCGGAATGTTGTAAAGCCGCTGTTTGTAATCGATCCGGTGCAAGATGCAGATAAGTGAACAAGGTGTGTTCAGAAGTTAGCTGTTCGATTTCGGCTGGCTGAGGTTCTTTGACTTTGATTATCAGCGTCGCCCTGGCGAAGACGGCTGCTGCATTTTCGGCAATATTGGCACCGGCCTGTTGGTAATCCGCAT
The DNA here is from genome assembly GCF_002341635.1 of Methylophaga sp. UBA2496. Classification (NCBI taxonomy): domain Bacteria; kingdom Pseudomonadati; phylum Pseudomonadota; class Gammaproteobacteria; order Thiotrichales; family Piscirickettsiaceae; genus Methylophaga; species Methylophaga sp. UBA2496. The sequence continues at coordinate 114,404 of NZ_DDOK01000009.1, forward strand.
CGGTAAAACCAATTGCCTTACCGGCAGAATGCTCAACCCAAACTTCATTGCCATCAGCGCATAGTTCCCGTACACCAGCAGGCGTCAGTCCGACCCGGTGTTCCTGAGTTTTGATTTCTTTCAGCACCCCAATCCGCATACGTTTTCCTGATACTCTCACTGATGTCTAAACGCCGGATTGCAGAGGAATACTGATGGTCACCAATAATCCTTTTGCCACGCCGTTTTTAATATGTAACTCACCTTTAAATCGTCTGACAATAGCATCCACAATGGCCAGCCCCAAACCGCTTCCACTGTTTTGGTGTCCATGTACAAAGCGTCGGGTTAGCTCTGAAAGCAACTTTTCCGAAACACCGGGCCCTTCATCTTCTACCGTCCAGTGCAACTGACCTTGCTGCTCGGTGGCAGAAAGTGTCACCACACTATTTTCCGGTGCATGGCGAATGGCATTTTCGAGCAGATTGCGTAATGCCGCCGAGAGTAAAATAGCGGATGCCTGAATTTTCTCATCTACGTCATCATTGAAGCGCAAGGTCACTTGATGTTGCTTGGCAAGATGCTGCACATCACTTAGCGCCATATTGTTAATTTCAGCAACCGGTAAACGTGCTGTTTCGGTTAATTGACCATCACCCTCTACTCTGGCCAGTAATAACAATTGATCCAGTGTACGTTGCAACCTGTCAGTCGCTTTTTCAGCCTGCAATAAGGCATGCATGGCTTTGCCACCGTCTGTTAAACGGGCGACTTGTAACTGGGTTTTGATTCCGGCCAAAGGCGTTCGTAACTCATGAGCCACATCGCCGGTGAACCGGCGCTCACGCAATAAAGACTGCTGCATACGCTGTAATAAACGGTTTATTTCATCGACCAGAGGGCGGACTTCAGCCGGACGCTGTTCCCATACCAGAGACGTTAAATCCTCAGTATTGCGTCGCGCCATACTCTCACTCAGACTATGCAAAGGTTTAAAGCCATGCAGAATGCCAAACCAGACGACTGCCAAAGTACCAGCCAAACTCAGAAAAAAGGGTAATCCGGCAGCAATAACCACCGAACGCATCAGAGTATCCCGGGTTTCCAGACGCTCAGCCGTGGTAATGGTCAACCCCGCTTGCGATAAATTAAAAACACGCCACGGTTCACCATCCTGCATCCGATTCTGATAGCCTTGCTGTGTGGTGGTCAGCACGCTTTCCGGAGCATCATGTGATACGGCAATAATATCGCCCGCCACATTAGCCACTTTACACGCCAGGGTGGCCGGCAAATCCAGATTGTCCGTCTGATCAAACAGCGGACTGCGCTGAGTACCGTTTACCAGTGGATCCAAATCATATTGCGACATCAGGGACATCAGCATTTTGGCTGAAGCGGCAAGCCGGTTATCCAATGTGTTCTGCATTTCTTTCTGCACGCTCAGCAACAGCCATGGTGCCAGCAACAGCCACATCAGCAATACCGAAATTCCAATACGCCACAATAACTGCCAGCGCAGATAATCTTTGGCTTTAGCCTGATTCATTGACACCCCCCAACCGATAGCCCATACCACGGACGGTCTCGATCCACTCATCGCCCAATTTACGACGCAGATTATGGATATGCACTGCAACCGCATTACTTTCAATGCCCTCAGCCCAACCATAAAGTCTGTCTTGTAACTGTGCGGCAGTGACCACTCTGCCCGGATGTTGCAACAGGGTTTCCAACACAGTGATTTCCCGGCGGGATAAATTCAATGGTTTGTTATTCAGGGTAACCTGCAACGTTGCTGGATCAAACTGCAGACTGCCATGTTGGATGGTCTGCGTGGCACGCCCTGCAGCCCGACGGCTTAATGAATGTAATCGGGCAACCAGTTCGGTTAAATCAAAGGGCTTACTCATATAGTCATCGGCCCCGGCCTGTAATCCACTGACTCTGTCCGGTACTGCATCACGTGCCGTCAAAATCAACACCGGTAAAGTATTGCCTCTTTCACGCCAGCGACTCAGCAACTGCATCCCATCTTCATCCGGAAGCCCCAAGTCCAATACCACAGCATCAAAACTGGCGGTCGACATCGCCGTTTCTGCACCACCGGCGTTCATCACCCATTCCGCCTGAATACCCAATGCTGTGAGACCGGTCTGTATGCCTTCCCCCATTAATGCATCGTCTTCCACAATCAAAACATACATCGGTCGATATCCAGAATAAAAACAACATGTTCGTTTAACTGAATTAAGACAACGTTAACATTGTCTTAATTTTATCGCTGCACTCTACGCGGCATAAAACTGGTTGCGTAACGTCGCTGCAATCAGTTATTCCATATTAATAACAAGAGAAGCTATTTATGTGGCTGGTGCGCTATGCTCTAACCCGACCTTATTCTGTTGCCGCCTTAAGCCTGCTGATTTTTGCCGCCGGGCTGATCAGTTATCTTAAATTACCAGTCGATGTGCTCCCCAGCGTCAATATACCTTCTATAAAAGTTGTGTGGACATACAACGGTCTCAACACGAATGAAATGGCCTCGAAAATCACCACTTTCAGTGAAGTGGCGATTATGAATAATGTCGATAATCTCAGGGAAATCCGCTCACAAACATTGAATGGCACCTCGGTGATTCATATCGATTTTCATCCCGAAGTCGATATTGCCAATGCAATGGCCCAGGTAACCGGCGTTTCGCAAACCATTCGACGGCGCATGCCGGAAGGCACCTCTCCGCCACTGGTCTCAGAATATAATCAGTCCAGCACACCAATTATCCAGCTGGTCATGTCTTCCGACACTCTGACCGATGGCCAACTGGCTGACTTTGCCCGTTTACAGTTACGCGGCATGGTGCAATCGATTAATGGTATTCGGATGACACTGCCTTATGGCGGTGCAACCCGTCAGATTATGGTGGATCTGGATCCGGAAGCCTTGTTTGCCCAGGGATTAACAGCCAACGATGTCACTCGCGCAATTAATGAACAGAACCTGACGCTGCCATCAGGCAGCATTCGTGAAGCACAGAATGAGCTGCAGATTACGGTTAATGCCAGTCCTCAGGCGGTCGCCGATTTTGAGGACTTACCTATCCGGGCCCGAAACGGCGAGTTGATATTACTGCGCGATGTGGCCGATGTACGTGATGGCACAGCATTGCAGACCAATATCGCCCGGGTAAATGGCCAAAACGCCGTTATGGTGTCTTTGATTAAACTGGGCGGCGCCTCTACCGTGGATATTATCAACGAACTGATGGAACGTTTGCCTTCCATTCAGGCCGCCGCACCTGAGGGTATTACCATTTCACCTATTTTTGATCAGTCGGTGTTTGTCAGCACCGCACTGCATCATATTGAAATGGAAATTCTTATCGTCGGATCACTGGTCGCACTCATGGTCCTGTTGTTTTTAGGATCATCACGCGCCACGCTGATTGTTCTGACCTCAATACCCCTGTCATTGCTGACCGCGGTATTTGTATTGAACCTCACCGGTAACACCCTGAATCTGATGAGCCTTGGTGGTCTGGCCTTAGCAATTGGCATTCTGGTCGATAACGCCTTGGTGGAAATTGAAAATATCAAACGGCATCTGGCCGATGGCATGGAACCCAGCCGTGCCATTCTGACCAGTGCCAGTGAAGTCGCCTTCCCGGAATTTGTTTCAACCCTTTCCACCTGTATTGTGTTTTCACCGATATTTTTATTAACCGGTGTCGCCGGCTTTATCTTTCAGCCGATGGCGATTGTGGTGATTGCCTGTCTGGCCGCCTCATATCTATTGTCACGGACGGTCGTGCCAACACTGGCCAAATTATTACTGACCAATGAAAAAACCTTAACCAGACAATCCAGAAACCCATTGGTGCATTTACATCTTGCCCTGGAACAACACCTGCACAATGGCCAGCAGCATCTGCAAAATACCATTGGTCGCCTGCAACGGCATATTGTCATCGCCCCGCTGATTGGCATTGTGATCATCACAGCAGCCGGATTTGCCTTACAGGAGATTGGCCGTGATTTCTTTCCGAAAACCGATGCTGGACTGATGCGATTATATCTTCGGGTCGAACCCGGCACCCGCATTGAACAGACAGCCGATAAATTTGCTCAAATTCAGCAGGAAATCCGCAAAATTATTCCGGAGGATGAACTGGATTTTGTGTTTGAAAACATTGGCATGCCGGATTCCATTAACCGTGCCTGGGTAGAGAGTTTTACCATCGGTACTTATGATGGTGAGTTACAGATCCAATTGGCCAAAGGTCATCAGCCGAGCAGCCACTATGAAGCATCCATTCGGCAAATGCTTAAAGCGAAATTTCCCGAAGTCACACTATTTTCTCAAGCGGCAGACACCACCAATCAAACGCTTTCCGGCAGTACTCCAACCGCACTGGATGTGCGTTTTACCGGTCGGAACCTGCCCGGCAGCATCGCAAAAGCTGAAACCCTGATTGAAAAAATGCAATATGTGGAAGGTGCAGTGGATATTGGCTTTCAGCAGGTCTTTGCCCTGCCAGAATATTATGTGAATCTGGATCGTAAACGGGCGGCTGAACTCGGCGTTACTACGCAGGCAGCAATGAACAGTTTGCTGGGTGCATTAGGTTCTGCGGGTACGGTCTCCCCCAGCTTCTGGTCCGATCCGGTGTTCGGTTTTTCCTATGAAGTGCAAACCAGAACGCCATTACATAAATTACGCACCACCGATGATTTAATGAATCTGCAGGTACAAACCAGCGATCCCGATGTCACCGTGCCACTCGCCAGTATTGCCAGCATCAGCCCGCGCAATGTTGCTGGCAGCATCGGCCGCACCATGCTCAAACCGACCGTCAATGTGTTGGTTAACACGGAAAACAGCGATTTAGGCTCGGTTTACCAAGCGACCCGGCAGATTGTAAATGAACTGAAACAAGATATTGTCCCTGGCAACGATATTGAAATCATGGGGCAGGCCGCCGCCATGGATGAGGCTTATCGGGACCTGCTGTTTGGCTTTTTACTGGCCGTATTCTTTATCTACATTATCATGCTGTTCAACTTTGCCTCGTGGATCATGCCGCTGGTCGCTTTATCTGGTGCGCCGATTGCCATTTCCGGGGCGATTATCGGCTTAATGCTCACCGGTACCACCATCAGCGTTCCCGCTTTGATGGGCTTTATTATGGTGATCGGCGTATCCACTGCCAACAGTGTCCTGGTAACAACCTTTGCCAGAGATCAATGGGTGGCCGGTAAATCGGCTTTCGAAGCCGCCCGTGAAGCGGCCTCAACCAGATTACGACCGGTATTAATGACCGCCCTCACCATGATGATCGGTTTATTGCCAATGGCACTGGCGCTCGGTGAAGGTGGCGAACAAAATGCCCCACTGGCCCGTACCGTTATTGGTGGTTTGATGCTGGGCACCTTTGCATCACTGTTTTTAGTGCCCTGGACTTTCAGCATGATCATGCAATTTATTAAACGTCCGCAGCCGGTGAAGCTGCCGACTATTTGAGGACCTCACGATGTCAAATATAACCAGGACAATCTTAGTTGCCGCGGTCATCGCTGTACCTGTATGGTTTTTTATTCAGCCTCCCAGTGAAGCGAATATCGAACAGCCCTCTGCTGCACCTGAAATACTCTCGGTACGTGTGGCACAGCCACAACCGCTGTCAAATTATCAGCCATTGATATTTAACGCCCGCGTAGAGGCCATCGAACAATCGGACATTTTCGCCCGTGCTGATGGCTACGTGGAAAGTCGCCATGTCGATATTGGCGATAACGTTCAACAAGGTGATTTACTGGCAAAACTCTCCTCCCCAGAACTGGAACAGGAAATTCTTCAGGCCAAGGCTGAAATCAATCGGCAGAAAGCCACGCTGGATCTGACGGAGAAAGTGGCCAAACGGTATATCAATCTACGCGATTCAGGTGCCGTCAATGCGACCGAAGTCGATGAAAAAGAAGCTGAGCTGGCAGTGGCCAAAGCGACATTAGCGACCTACCAGGCCCGTCTGGAACAGCTGGAAAATGAATTTGCCTACACCGAAATCGTGGCACCGTTTGATGGCATTATCACCCGTCGTCTGGCTGAACGTGGAAACCGTATTACCCGCAATGATGCCATGCCGCTATTTCGAATCAGCCGCACGGATCAGTTACGGATAATAGTGGATATACCGCAAACACAGTTATTTATTATTGATCAGCAAAATCCGGCAAAACTGACTTTGCCTGACTTAGGAAATCAGCAAATCGTCGTACCAATTTCACGTATTTCGCGTGAAGTAAATCGCGAAACCGGCACCATGCGAATGGAATATCTGCTGGATAATACCGAGCTTAATCTGCTGGCGGGCTTGAGTGGTGAAATGGCCATACAGGTTCAGCAAAACGGTGAGGCTGTGCTTATTCCGGTTAATGCCTTAAAAACCATTCAGGGCAGACCCTCAGTGATGCTGGTAAACACGGAGAACCAGGTTGAAATCAAAACCGTTCGTGTGGGTCGTCTGGATAATAGTGAAGTGGAGATCCGTTCAGGCCTGACCACTAAGGACCGCGTGATCCTCAATCCCAATGCCAGATTGAATGCGGGTGCTGAAATCATTATCGCGGAGTAGCTTTACAGCTGTTTTCAGGGTGTCTGCTAACTGCCTAACAGGTTGTCAGCGCACTGACAACAGATCCTGCCAGCGGGTCGTATAACCCGGACTTTTTCTTTCCTGTTTCATTTTCCAGGGACGCTTAAATCCCTGATTAGCCAGTTGTAAAGCGTCTTTACCCATACAGGCATTAATATTATCCATCACTGTCATCAACTTACCGGATTTTGGATCCTGATTGAGGGCAAACAAATCCTGCTGCTGACCGCTTTTCGGCTGCAATTCGGTGAGCATAATGCCGGCTTTGGCGTAGTTAAAACCGTGACGATACATCTGTTTCAATGCTGTCAGTGCATGTTTGACTAATACTCTGGTGTCATCTGAAGCCATCGGCAAAGCCACCATCATGCTGTTGCCATAATACGCATCCCCCTCTCGATAGGGACTGGTGCGGATATACACCTGAATCATCCGCGCCACTGAGTACTGTCGCCGCAGTTTTACAGCAGCACGGCTGGTATACAGACTGATGGATTCGGCCAGACTGTTCATATCCGTCACGGGAATACCAAAGCTTCTGGAACTCAAGATCTGCTTTTTGTCACTGATGGAATATTCCAGCTCCAGACAGCTGATACCGTTGAGTTCACGTACGGTTTTTTCCATCAACACACTGTATTGGCGTCGCAGGGTTTCAGCATTGGCTTGTTTTAAATCCAAAACGCTGAGAATGCCCTGCGTTTTCAACTTCACTGCCAGTTTACGACCCACGCCCCACACCTCACCTACATCCAGATCGGCAAGTAAATGGTTAAGTTGTTTAGGACTTAACTGATTAAAGTCACAAACCCCATCATATTCAGGCAGCTTTTTAGCACAATGATTGGCCAGTTTGGCAAGCGTTTTACTGGCACCTATGCCGACACTGACCGGCAACCCTGTCCATTGCCCGACACGGTGACGGATCTGCTGACCATATTGCAGTAAATCCAGATGTTGAAAACCGCTCAGATCCAGAAAACACTCATCAATCGAGTATACCTCCTGATCCGGCGAAAACTGGTTGAGAATCCGCATCACCCGGTTACTCATATCGGCATACAACGCATAATTGGATGATAAAGCGATGATCTGATGCTGTTGCACCAGCGGTTTGCACTTGAACCACGGCGCGCCCATCGGCACGCCCAGTGCTTTGGCTTCATTACTTCTTGCCACCGCACAGCCATCATTATTACTGAGCACCACTACCGGTTTACCGGCCAGTTTTGGGTTAAATACCCGCTCGCAGGAAACATAAAAGTTATTGACGTCGATTAGGGCAATACTGCGTGACATTATCACTTAAAACGCCTGAATGAGCCGGTGACGACGCCCCAGATTTCAAACTGCATACCATCCTTGATTTCAATCGGCTGATACTCGCCGGACTGATTGGATGGCAGTAATCGTGGGGCACCCTCTTTGGTTTTCGCCAGCAGTTTAATGGTAAATTCGCCATCAACTACTGCCAGCACAATATCGCCGATACTGGCATTCTTGGCGCGATTCACCACCGCTTTGTCACCCGGCAATAAACCACTATCAATCATCGAATAACCCTGAATGGTGACAAAAAATGTCGCCTCCTCATCATCAATCAGAAACTCATTGGGATCCAGCCGCTTCTCGACATGTTCATCTGCAGGCGAGGGAAAACCCGCCGCAACTTTGGAACTGAATAAGGGCCAGCTGCGTTTGGCCGGCGTAATGACGGGGCGTTCAAATACAGTTGGCTCGTCTACCATGTGTGGAGATTGGTTCTGGGTGGACTGATAACGTCGATAGGCTTTCAGAAAGTCAGCAATCACCGGTTTTTGACTTTGAGGAATCCGCATCACCGTTGTCGGCTCTTTGATAGCCGAACCTTTCTTTCGTCCGGCACCAGCACGCCGACCGCCATGCGTATTTGAGCGAATTGTCATAAATCACTTGATTAATTGAAACAGTTAATCAAGTGTACGAATCACTTCCCGAACAGGCAAGGAAAAATTCACTAGCTGAATAACAACACGCTCCAGATAAGGCCAATCAATACGATAATAAAAACCGATGCACCGATTTTATGTTCTTCAAACAGGTTTTGCGCCTGATTACCAAACAGACAGACCAATAAGCCCAGACCAAAATAACGCAGCCCACGGGAAACGATGGTAGCCAGCATATACAGCAAAAATGCGTAGCCGGTTGCTCCGGCCGCCAGCATGGCAATCTGAAATGGAATCGGCGTCACGCCGACACTCAGGACATACCAGAAACCATGTAAATGAATCTGCTGCCGAATGGATTCAAACTGCTCTGGCGTCGACAACAGCGCAATCATTTGCTCACCGATCAGACCAAACACAAAATAGCCAATCGCATATCCTAACGCCGCGCCGATAATACAGCCCAGTAACGCCATGGCACTGATGGCCCAGAGCAGCTTCCGGCGTGCCTGCATCAGTGGAATCAAAATGGTTTCCAGCGGAATCGGCACAATCAACGACTCCATAAAAGAAGCAAAAGCCACCCCCCATAGCATATGTTTGGAATTGACCAACCGCGAACCCAGCTGTTTGAATTTTTTCAAGTGACTTGATTTCCTGTCTTGGATAAGTAACTCAAAACCCGATACTTATATGATGCCAGCCAGACCATAAAAAAATTAAGTGAATCCAACTGTAAATAACCTGGGATCAGACAGGTTTTCATAACGGAATAACCATTGTCTGAAACACTATGTTGATTGGAAACGGCTCAAATCAGCGGGTATTCATGCTCTGCATAAAAGCGCTGATGCACAACCTCAATCCTTAACCGATCTCCGGCTTCAATAAATTGCAACGGCTGACTGACTTCATCAATCCACTGCTGTGCCTGTTCCGCTTTAATAAAACTGCAGATATCGCCTATCGGCCAGTGAAAATACACTTCGCGTTGTTTCTTTTCAGCTAACACCGCAGGATCCGTGGTGTCTGGAAGTGGAATATACGAACTGAAAATCTCCAATCCCCCCTGCTGCTCCGGATCATTTGCATTGTATTCCAGTGAAATATCCCAGCCGCGTACCAGTCCATTATCGGCATCACCACGTTCAAAACTGAAGCCATACATCGCCAGAATATCCTCCTCGATTTCCGGCAGTTTTTTCAGTGCCTCCTGAACCGCTTTAATCGCAGTTTTGTCTTGCTCTGAAAGATTTTCCAGTGTGATTAACCACTCACCCAAATCGATGGCGGCCTGAATAATGGGAGGATGGGTTTTGTCGAGCAGAATATGCGGCATGAGAATGAATTATCTAATGATTAAAGCCGGAACATGATATCAAACTGCATGGGATAACCCTATTCATGTTCCCACGCCGGAGCGTGGGAACGAGGCCAGTATTAATCCGCTTTCGGACTCACCCGCCATACGATATTACCGACATCATCTGCGACTAAGATGCCGCCCTGTTTATCCACTACAACACCTACCGGACGCCCCATGGCATCGCCATTACCGTCTACAAATCCAGTCAGAATATCCTGCGGCATACCGTCAGGTTCACCCTCTTTAAACGGTACAAAGATCACTTTGTAACCACTTAACGGTTTTCGATTCCATGAGCCATGCTGCCCGACAAATGCGCCGTTTTGATATTGAGCACCAAGCAAATCCGCCTGATAAAAAGCCAGCCCCAATGAAGCTGTATGCGCGCCCAGGGCATAATCGGGCTTAATGGCTTTTTCGACTAAATCCGGTCTGGGGGGCTCGACACGTGTATCGACGATTTGACCGTAATAGCTATAAGGCCAACCATAAAAGCCGCCATCCTGTACCGACGTCATATAGTCCGGCACCAGATCACTACCGATTTCATCGCGTTCATTAACAGTTGTCCAAAGCTCACCACTTTGAGGCTGCCACGCTAAACCATTTGGATTACGCAGACCGGAAGCAAACAGTCTTTTATCGCCCGTATCGGGATTCACTTCCAGAATCGCAGCACGGTTTTCTTCGTTTTCCATACCGTTTTCGCCAATATTGCTATTAGACCCAACGGTGGCATAAAGCAATGTGCCCTCATCATTGGCAATAATATTCTTGGTCCAGTGATGATTAATCGGCCCGCCGGGTAAATCCGCGATATGCTGAGGTTCGGCGGTGATCTGTGTCTGCCCTTCTTCGTAAGGGAAACGCACAATGGCATCGGCATTGGCAACATAAAAATCATTGCCAATCAGCGCCATGCCAAATGGAGAACGCAAATCTTCGAGAAATACATGACGGGTTTCAGCTACGCCATCGCCATCTTCGTCACGTAATAAAGTAATCCGGTCCGCACTGGGCACTGCCGCCCCTGCCCGTTTCATCACCAGGCCTTTTATCCAGTCTTTAATACCTGCATTTGGCTTTTCGCTCTCAGGGGCATTGGACTCCGCCACCAATACATCGCCGTTTGGCAACACATAAAGCCACCGCGGATGATCCAAATCCATTGCAAAACGGTTGACCTGCAAGCCCTCTGCAGCAATCGGCTCACCATCAATCGGCCAGCCTTTGGCCGGTGCAATTTTCACGGTGGGTATCAAAGCCTGTTTAGGTGCAACCAAGGTTGGCTCAGGCCCATAATCAGCTTGTGGAGGGATTTTGGCCCTATCACCACAGCCAGTCAGGCTCACGGCCAAAACCCCAATAAATGCGCCGACGATAGATGGATGCTGCATATCTGTGCTCCTGAATAAAGAATCAATACCTGAGTCTAACAAGGTTCAGCTAACGTTCGGCTTGCTTTGCGTTAAAAGATGTTGAAGAAATTGCCTTTATAGTGATTTGGTCATTCCAGTTGAGACAGCGGAATGTTTAATAATTGTGATTGTCACAGTATGGCAAAGTTTTATTTCACTCAATGGAGGTTGCATGCAAATTCAGGTTAATACCGATCGCCACATTCCAGGCGATGACACGCTCACCGACTCTATTCGTGAGGAACTACAACATTCTCTCAAACGATTCGATGAACACGTCACGCGTGTCGAAGTACATTTAAGTGATCAAAACAGTGAAAACCGGGGTGGTGCTGATGATATCCGTTGTCTGATCGAAGCCCGCATAGAAGGTCACCAACCCAATGTGGTCACCCATGATGCCGCGACCATCAAACAAGCCTTTACCGGTGCGACCGATAAAATGAAACGTGTCTTGACCACCACCATTGAGCGTATGCAATCACGCTAACATCAACACCAAATGCTGGTTCCCACGATCCTCCGTGGGAATCACCCATTCTCGCGCGGGAGCGTGATTAAGGTGTCCTTAATGCTCACTCTAAAGGTCAGATAAACCCGAAATCCAGAATATGCGACGCAACGGAATAAGGCTTGTGCAGAATATAAAATGCTTTCGGCGCACAGAATAAATCTCATTAATTGAAGCGATCCTTATGAGGCCATAGGGAAATCAATTTCAAAACAGATTATTGTGTTTTTCACCAAGCCATCGGTATGCTTGATCCCACATTGTTCCTCAACTTTCCATTAAAACCCAGGCAGCATAATGAATAAGAAGTTACTTTTAGCCATCGGCTTGATACCGCTCGTTATCATTCTGGCAATCGTTTTCAATAATCGAGACGCTCCATCATCGGCAACTGACAGTAAACGGCAATTATCTGAATTGCAGTCTATTGAAGAAGGCTTTATGGAAGCTGAAGTTTTCATTAATGCCCAAGCACCGATCAAAATTGATGATCAAACCCGATTGGAAAAAGCATTAGCGGGCCCCGGCGATATGATTACCTATTTTTATACCCTGACTACGGTGTCGGTTGCCGAAGTCGAGCCAGCCACTGTGCTTGAGAAGATCAAACCAAAACTGCTCTCAAGTCTTTGTAAGAATGCGGAAATGCAGCCAGTGCTGCAGGCGGGTGCAAAAATTGTTTATGTCTATTCAGACAAGAACAGTGAAGATGTCGGACGTATTGAGGTAGTGGCTGCAGATTGTCAGGCGTTAAGCTAAGTTTGCATAGTCACGCAATAGACTGCTGCTGTAGCAACATACTCATATCGCGTTTGGGTGGATGGCCAAACATTCGTACATATTCACGACTGAATTGTGATGGACTTTCATACCCCACCCGGTAAGCCGTGCTGGCAGCATCCTGCGTCTCCGTCATCATGATTTTTCGTGCTTCAAGCAGCCTGAATCGTTTTTGATATTGCAACGGACTCATTGCGGTGACCGCTTTGAAGTGGCTATGAAAAGACGAAATACTCATGCCCACCTGGGTAGCCAGATCCTCAATTTTGATTGGCTGATCGTAATTGGCTTTTAGAATTTGAATCGCCTCTGAAATTCGTTGCATGTGGCTACCGGTTTGGGCCATTTGAGCGATGACATCGCCATATTGGCCGTTGAGTAGCCGGTAATGAATTTCGCGTTTAATCATGGGTGCTAATAACGCAATATCCTGTGGGGCTTCCAATAACCGGGCAAGTCGTAATACGCCGTCCCCCAGTAACGCATCCACATCGCCGACAAAAATGCCACGCTGGCTTGGCATTTTGTTTTTAAACGGCAAACGGGTCTGCGCCATTAATTCGGTAAGTTGATGCAGATCCAACTCAATCTGCAGACATAGATAGGGTTTGTCTTTACTCGCTTCTATCACCTGACCAATCACCGGCAAATCGACAGAGGCCACCAGATACTCCGAAGGCTGGTATTGATAGATTTCATCTTCGAGTAACACCCGTTTCTTGCCCTGCACAATAACGCACAAAGAAGGTGTATAAACGCTGGGCAATCGGTCGTTTATTTCATTGAGTTTTATGCAGTTCACGCCGGTTATTGCGGTGCTGTGAATGCCGTTACCTGAGGAGAATTTATCAATCAGGTTCGCAAGCTCTTTGCGTTGGGCTTCATTCATTTTCTAATTACCCCAATAAGTTACTGATGCTGATTATAGGCTGATGGTATTTTGGAAATATAGTGAGTTGTAGAAATAGGCAATTTTCCTGTAGCTCTGTGTATCCAAAATAAACAGCTTCCTCACTACCATTTGAATCGTCACTTAAAGACAAGTTCAAATGGAGATAACTAATGAAGAACGTAGAAAATAAAGTCGTTTTAATCACCGGCGCCAGCAGCGGGATCGGTGAAGCTACCGCCAAAGTACTGGCTAAAAATGGTGCGATTGTTGTGCTTGGTGCACGTCGAACTGATCGCCTTGAAGCCATTGTCCGAGATATCCAGCAATCAGGTGGTCATGCTGCCTATCGTGAATTGGATGTAGCAAATGCAGAACAGGTGAATGCATTTGTGACTTTTGCCAAAGATACCTTTGGTCGGGTGGATGTGATGTTTAACAACGCTGGCATTATGCCGTTATCGCCAATGCGCGCGTTAAAAACCAATGAATGGAACAACATCATCGATATCAATATTAAAGGCGTGTTGAATGGTATCGCGGCAGTCTTACCAATCATGGATCAGCAAGGCAGTGGACATATTATCAACACCGCTTCCACTGGAGCGCACACAGTTGGTCCCTCCTGTGCTGTTTACTGTGCCAGTAAATATGCGGTTCGAGCCATCAGTGAAGGCTTGCGTCAGGAATCAAACAATCTGCGTGTCACTGTTCTTTCCCCAGGTGTTACCACTACTGAACTTGGCCACGACATTACTGATGAAGCTGCCGCTGAATTTGTTGATCAGCTTCGCAACACGTCGTTAAATGTCGAAGCCGTTGCTGATGCCGTTTTGTATGCCATTTCGCAACCTGACAATGTGGATGTGAATGAGTTGGTGATTCGCACTATGGCCTGTTATGGCCATGCCTTTTAAGCGTGGGGCTCAGGATGAAAACATTTCAGTACGTGACGGTGTTTGTCTGGTTTTATTTATTAAGTGGCTCTGTGATGGCAGAGCCGCTCAATCATAAACAGCTAGTCGAACAAGCTTTCAATCAATGGAGTCAGGGCACAGGATCGCCATTTGATTTACTCGAAGCAGATGCACAATGGACCATTATGGGGCCGACTGAGTCAGCCAAAACTTATAATCTATCTGACTTCCAGGAGATGGTGATTCAGCCATTTAACAAACGGTTGTCAACGCGATTAAAACCTACCGTCCATGCTATTTATCAGGACAGTGAAGAAATCATCATTTTGTTTGAAGCTGAGGCGACCTTGATCAATGGTGAAATTTATCGAAACAGCTATGCATGGTTTTTTACCATGCAGCAAGGAAAAGTCGTTAATGTCAGAGCAGTGCTTGATTTAAATGCTTACGATGCAGTGATGGCACTTGATGTTAACGATGACTGAAATAGACGTTTAATCTGACAAAACGGTGGTTTGGTCATTTCGGATATTACTTTCGTTGCAGAACATCGCTGATGTAGTCTTTGAGCTATATACTGAGTTTCTATTCGGGAACGACTGGCAGGTGGACAGGTCAGTATGTCATCGATAAAAATTTCAAAACTTAAACTCCCGATTGGATATCAGCGTTTTTATTCATGGACAGTTTCACGATTACACTTTTTATAAAGGTTTGATTGTCATGACAAAATACAAAAAAGCAGCAGAAGCCGTTGAACGTCTCTCTCCTGAACAACATTATGTGACCCAGCAATGCGGCACCGAACCACCATTTGATAATGCCTATTGGGACAATCACGAAGCCGGTCTTTACGTGGATGTAGTGTCGGGTGAGCCGTTGTTTGCATCAATAGATAAATTTGATAGTGGCACCGGTTGGCCGAGTTTTACCCGTCCGGTGCAGACCGAGAATGTCACCGAAAACTTTGATGAGAGTCTGGGCATGCGCCGTGTTGAAGTACGCTCAGTGCATGGTGACAGTCATTTAGGTCATGTCTTCCCTGATGGCCCCGAAGAAGCCGGTGGCATGCGTTATTGCATCAACTCAGCCTCATTACGATTTATTCCAGTGGATGAACTCGACATCGAGGGTTATGGTGAATTTAAAAAGCTGTTTTCAGAAACCTTAGGTGAAACAAAATGAGCGAGACAAATACCGAACGTGCCGTATTGGCCGGCGGCTGCTTCTGGGGTATGCAGGATTTGATTCGTAAACTACCCGGCGTGATCTCTTCACGAGTCGGCTATACCGGCGGCGATATTCCAAATGCCACTTATCCAAACCATGGCACCCATGCTGAAGGCATTGAGATCATCTTTAATCCTGAGCAGATTACTTACAGACAATTACTGGAGTTTTTCTTCCAGATTCATGACCCAACCACACCCAATCAACAAGGCAATGATCGTGGTATGAGTTATCGTTCAGCGATTTATTACACCAATGATGAACAAGCCGAAATTGCCAGGCAGACAATTGAAGACGTAAATCAATCTGGACTATGGCCCGGTAAAGTAGTCACAGAAGTCGAACCAGTTGGAGACTTCTGGGAAGCCGAACCCGAACATCAGGATTATCTGCAACATTATCCAACCGGCTATACCTGTCATTACATTCGGCCTGATTGGAAGCTGTCTTAAGAAAAGAATTGGTTTTAATGATTGATTCAGCCTCGACTCTATTCTAGAAATAATTTTTCTGATCAGTTGTTGCTCTTTTAGCAACAACTGATCGTTATTTTACAATTGGCCCCAACTCTTCAACCAACGTTAATAACTCTTTCGTTATAGCAATCAATTCATCCAGTAGCTGTGGTGTAATTTCCAGGTGACCTTCATATTCAGCCAGATTGCGTTGCTTGTGACATTTATCTAAAACTCGCCACTTACTAGTTGTCATTCCTACAGTATGTTCCAAACACTGAAACACCAGATAACGATTGTCTGAGCGGTATCCATGCCAACGCATCGCCGCCAGAGACAAAGCATGTGCTGCACCATAAGCTAATGAAAAACGACTATCGTCGGATAAGCTTTCCACATTGGCATCCTGCAAACGGCGTTTGGCAGAAATTACCATGCCATCAAACTCTTTTTGATCTGCAGGTTCTATTTTTAAATTGTTAGTTTTTACCAGCTTATCCAGATGCGCTAATGTCATTTTCTGATCCCTTCAGCCAAATCTTCGGTTGGTCCATTACCTTTGAAATAAATGCATTATCTTCCTGCCATTTCCGTTTGAACTGTTCTAATTCATAAACAGAAGGATTGATAGGTCGCGATAAAGTCTTTTCAGCGTCAACAAGACATTCCATCAAGTCCGCATAAGCCAACTTATCCGAAATAACCAGCAGATCAATATCACTTTTGGCAGTTGCCTCGCCCTTCGCGACGGAGCCATAGATAAAGGCACATAAAATCTTATCATTAACTGGCTTTAAAGCCTGACGAACTACATCAGCGACACCGAATGTCTTTGTTGCAATCGCCACCAGTTCATCAAATATCGGATTATCTCGGTTTGCTTGATAGTACTGTTGATTACCTTCTTTCGAACTATTCAATATTCCAGAACTAGTGAGTTTTTCCAGTTCTCGCGTAACGGTGCCCCGTCCTATCGCAGCCATGCGAACAATCTCGTTTGTATAAAAACTTTTATCAGGTTTGCCATATAACAAACCCAGCACACGTTGCTGTGTTTTTGTAAACAATGCTTCAGCGATGGAGGTAACTGACATATGACACCATTAATAAAATACCCAATATGGGTACTATAAGCCCCATATTGGGTATTTACAATATTGAATTAGCTCTTTAGAGAAAAAGAAATAACAGTGTATTTATGCAAAACAGATTCACACAATGCATCAATGGTATGAAAGTCATATATATTCACAATAGAACACAACATTTTAATTAGTTTAAAGCTGTTAAGTTGTGTTAAAAATAAGACAGTTAGTTGGAATAAACAGTTATGACAAATTTGATGGAAAACATTACATGGAACCAATAAGTACAGTAATCATCTCCGGAGTTATATACGACATGTTAAAGCACTCAATTAGCATTACAGGTAGTAACATAAAAACGAAATTAAGAGAATGGGTAATAGACGATGCACAATCAGAAAAACTTGCAACAGCTATAAACAGTTTAGATTTAAATGATGAAATGGGTGAAAAAGCTATTAATAAGCAATTAATGTCTTCCAATGAGGTAGTAACACTGCTTAGTCAAATTCAACCCAGTAACATCGTCATTACTCAATCGCACTCAGGAACAGGCGATAACGTTGCAGGCAATAAAATTATAAATAAATGAGTGAACAAGACTCAAAAAATATTGTAACCGTCAGTCAGAACCATTCTGGCCCAGGAGATAACGTAGCTGAAAAGCATGTATATTCGGCAATTTCTCCGACAGTTATTCAATCCACAGTAGAGGAAGTGCTAACGGAGATTAGACATCGCAATCCCAGATCCGCAAGCAATAAACTAAGAATATTAAGTTCCACCTCTCAACTGAACACAGAAGCTAAAGCACTTATAAGCGTCCTCTCAATATTAGTTGCGATAGCAAATCAAGATGAGACACCCCAAGGCTATCTAGTTGTTGAGTCCTGTCTACAAACAAAACTAGATGGGTTCTTCAGCGATATAGCAACATCAACCCAACTGCGGTTAGATATTCAAAATGAAAGAATTGATGATGCTGAGCGCCTTTATCAATCCACAGAAAATCTCGGTGAATACAGTAAGGAGGTTTTTTATGAGTTTCTTGCTCAAGAACACGAACTCGAAAACATTTTTGAGAATAACCGCCATCAATTAACAGAAATTACTTTATGCGGATTGACTCGTGGCTTTATTAGGCTTCAGAGCCATGCCAACTCCGTGAGAAGCAGTGAGAGACTCTTGTTGAGATACTCCGGTTTCAATAGCAAAGTTTTGAACTTCATTGCGCGCTGTAATTATTTAGACTCTCAAATAACAACTCTGCATTATTGGTTAATAACAGCATCTGAAAGAAAACAGACTTTATTACTAGCTGATGAGTGCATCAGTCTGCTTGATGAATGTGGAGCCAACGACCACAGAATGGTATCCCAGGCCAAAGGTTTTTTGAGTTTTTTCACTGGCTCTTATGAGCCATTAGTTGACGCTTGCTGGAAACATATTAACAACATTGAAGCCATAGATATCGATTTTGGTCATCGGCTTCGTGGACTACGTGATAACAGTTTTGAAGGTCTTAAAGACCTCTCTTATGAAATAGAAAAAGCACATAAGGATTCTTCATATAAAGCCTCAATCATAGAGAGGCTAACCAAAAGTCATGAACTGTCGTCTTCCGAAGATTTAATACTTTTTATCAATATTGCAAATAGTACAACTATCAGAGAATGGATTAATAACGGGGGAGAGATATCAAGTGAAGATGAGCTAGAAAAAGAGTTCAACCAACTTGAACTATTATGTTATGCCAATGATGGTAGTCCTAAATATACTACCGCAATAACAAAAGCTGCTGACTCTTTGCTTTCTAAAATCAAAGAAGAACCTTGTAATCTAAATCCTCTACGGATAAAAGAGTTATCAACCATACTCCTTAGAGCAGGCTTGGCCACTCAAGTATGTGCACTATTACACCCTATGATCCCTAAAACAGATATCTGGCTTTCACCTATAGTAAAAATCTACATCAATGCACTTTTAGAAAGCCAACAACTAACAACACTAGACAGAGTTTTCTCAGCGATTAATTCAAACGACTGGTGTGAGTTTCTATGGCAAGCAAAAGCAAGGGAGCTTGACTATCTGAACGAGCTGGATAAAGCAGTCTCAGCGATGAAGAAGGCTCTCGAACTATCACCGAAATCACTAGGAATCTGGGATTACCTAATTTATCTATTGAAGCGTAAAAATACCGAGCTAGCTTCATATCAAGAATATTTGAACAAAATACCAACCGAGATACTTGCTAAACCAAATGAGCAGTCATCAAGGCTATTATTTGAATTGGCTGCTAATGGTCATTATGGGATTGTGGAGAATACCATTGTAAATTGGTTTATTGATGATCCAATAAATTCAGCAATACCCATCACTAACTTTCATGTAAATGAATCCGCTATAGCAGAGGATAATGCCACTAGGCCAATATTAGAGTCGACAAAGAATTGTCTTACCGGATTTCGCTATAGCCTTGATGGAAAAGATACTACGAAGCTAATTGTTCATGGTACAGAATCAAAGCATTCTTCAATTATCAAATACTCCTCACCGCTTGCTCAGCAATTACTCAAGATGGACATCGGTCAAACAGTGCAGTATCGCGCGTACGATTTAACTGTGTTGGAAAAACTACCTCCATATGTTGCTGTATTTAGATTATCTCTTGAAATTAGGCATACCACTAACGACGGCAGCGATTGCTTTTATAAATTCTCTCTGCCCGAGGATCCAACTGAGATGATGTCGAGCATAGAGAAAAAGATGATTGCTCTAGACAATCATGAAAAACAAGAGGAATTTTACAAAAACCCAGCGTATCCACTTTTTTTAAAAGGTCATTTACTAGGCAATGATTGTGCGGTTCTTTCAGCCTTAAATCAGCTGACATCAAAAGTATCAGTTAAGCCCTCCCTCCCAAGTATCGGAGTCGAACAGCCCGACACAATAATCCTAGATGTGTACTCCGTAGCCTATCTTGCTCTAACTGGACTAATACATGGACTAGAACGCAAACAAATTAAAGTAGTTATTACGGTTGAGACGCAAGCCTATCTGGAGCACTTTCTAGAAAATGTGAATCGCAATAACTACATGCGAGCAGGTGTAAATGATGAAGGTAAATTATGGTTCATTACCGCAGATGACATCAAGAAACAAACAGAAAATGTGCAGCGTGGAATAAAACAAATTCTCAAAATAGCGCTCATCGGTCAACCCCATCTTGCAGATATTCCCCCTGACATAATAAAGATTAAAGAGGCTGTTGATCTATCAGTATTTTCCAGCTTAAAGTTATCGATAACAAATAACATTCCTTGGCTATGTATTGATGAAGCTTTTGCACAATTGGCACACAAGTCAAACTACCCTGTAGTTAACGCGTTTAATTTTTTTAGCCAACTTAGTCTTAGCTTGGACATTGATACGAAATTACCCGGTCTTTATCTTCATGTTACAGGAGGTCTTCCTTACCCATTGACATATGATGATTTGTTACAGATGAGTAACGCACAAGATACTTTATCTCACTATTATTTATCCGAAATTTTGAGAATGTATCCTGGTGCCTATCCAAATAGTGACTCAGCCATACAACATTTACACAAGATAATTTTATTGGCCCTAGCTAGGGCTTATGAGGATGGTGTTTTTATTAATGGATTTAGCGAGAGTAACCCGGGTAACAATGGATATGCTGTGCGTTTATTTAATACATGCTGCTACACAACAATACAAATACAAGACGGAGAAGAAGCCGAACGTAAACTGGCTAAGCTCCTATGTACGGTTATTATTACAGCGAAAGGCAATCCTTTAATTTGTAAACTAGTAAGTCGGCTAGGCACACAGTTTATTTCGGGACATTTTTTGTGTTTCGATACTGTCAATGGGTATATAAGAAAACTATTATACGATTGAGAAAATTGATAAATTTCGCCTTACCAAGAATGAGAATTAAATAAAGTCAGTGGTCCATGCTGGGTTCGTGCTTTCTAAATAATATTTCTATTATGCTTCACCATCGTTTATCGCAATATATGACACAACACAATGAGATAGTTTTTCACGCTCACTAACTCGCTATTTTGAGAATTCGTTCTGTTAAAAGATTTTTTTGAGAAACGGTCATGTGCAGATGTTTCTGGGCACGGGTCATGCCCACATAGAGTAAGCGGGCATCAGCATTGATATCTTCGTGCTTCAATTGGCTTATGCCAACGATTACTACGGCAGGAAATTCTAATCCTTTACTACTATGAATGCTCATGACAGAGACACTGTCTTTTGTCGGATTATAAGCCTGTTTAGTATCTTTTGAGCCTAACCAGGAATAGGGAATTCCGTGTTGATGTAACGAATCAGCAATTATTTTCCCCTGATACTTAGCAGCGAATAAAATAGCCATATCTCGCCACTCTCCTCCCCGCTGATGCCATTTTTTTATACAAGTTATGGTATCGCTGATTTCGTCTTGCCATTGTTTGAGAAAATGCACAGTGGGTCTTTCACCGTGTATGCCAGCGGCTTCTGGCTGGATCAAAGGAATGTCAACATCATCGTGGCTTGCACCGAAATATTCTTTGGCAAAATCGTAAGCAAACGCCAGTATTTCTCGGGTGTTTCGATAATTTAATTTTAAAATTGTACTTCGGCCTTGGGCTTGAATCCCAGTGCTGGCTAAACTAAAGCTCAAAGCTGATTTTTTCTTATAAATTGATTGAGCATCGTCATAGAGTAAGAGTAACGAATTGGTTTCGGGATCAATCATCTGAACAACAAGTTTTAGCCAATCTGACTCAAAATCATGGCCTTCATCAATCATCACTGCGCTATATTGTGCGCGAGGAATATCATCCTTAGTAACGCCATTGATAACCGAAATGACTTGTCGTTCCCAATAGGGCTCATCTCCCGGTAGAACATCTACATGATAGGTTTTTAACTGCTGGCTGCACCAATCATGGAAATGATGGACATTCACTTTGTCGGAAATGCCTTTGCTCACCATAAAGCTTCGCAGTTTTGCTGCAAGCGTAATATTGAAACACAGTACAAGAATAGGTTTGTTGGTCAATTTAGCTAGTAATTCAGCACGATAGCCGAGTATCAAGGTTTTACCCGAGCCTGCTACCCCATGGATAACCCGGTGCCCCTCTCCCAAGCTTCGAGCTAATTGCTCTTGTTGAATATCCATAATGCGGATGATGTCTGGAATCTGTTCACTCAGCGTCGACAGGTCCTCAGGTGTATCAGGTTGATTAGAAGGACTGCCAAATAAATTTTCCTGGCTAGGTTGAGAAATGCGTACTTCAGGAAATAAATGCCACCGGATTCGATCAATTTGAGGCAAGGTGAGTTTGGTTTGAAACTGATAGGGAAACATATCCCAAAGTCTTTTTTGGAATTCTTCTGGATCGACTGACTCTGTCATTTCGTCTTTGTAAATCATCAAATGATCAGGTAGTAGCTTTTCTCTGTATTCAGTTGGAATAGCTGCTTCTATTTGATTACGAGTGATATTGGTAAACACAACGCCATGGGCATATGGCGTGACTAAATTGCCGTCATACTTTGAGCCTTGCTGCCTTAATTCTTTATCCGCTTCTAATAGACGAATTCCTTGGTAGGCATACTGGCGGACTTGCACGAAGGGATTTGGGACGGTTTTCAAGCCATTAATCGTTAGTAACTCTACTGTTTCCTTGCTGATCTTTTTTATGCTTGAAGCTTTCCAGTCTTTTACTTCGAGAAACAATAAGCCTCGGCTTGGGTGCAAAATTATAAAATCGGGATAGCGCCGCTTTTTTCCTATTGGAATGTCATACCAGCAAAGATAGTCATCCTCTAGAAAGTTTCGCAGACGTGTAGCAAGCCGCTTTTCACCAGATGTCATTCTGGATAAAACTTCTCGACTTAGACTGGGGATAATCTCTGCCAATGCAAAATCCTTCTATCCGGTTCATTCCGGTCCATTTTTAACTGTATTAATCTTAAACAATACAGTTTTGGTTGACTATCAATTAACAAACCAAAATGAGGAAGAATGTTTTTATTCAATTATTAGTTAAATTAAATTTTAAAAAACATTCTTAACTTCATCTTTTTACGGAGTATAAACCACTATTGTTGAGAATCTATGGGTTGAGTTCGCAAAAATAGGTTTTGAGTAGTGCAGATGTATAGGTTTACTAAATATCTTTCCGTTTAAAAGTCGTTCTTGATTGTCCGACTTTAGTTTGGGAAATCCAATCAGCCAATATCCCTTAATCAATTGTTTCGTATTAATGAAAATGATGTCTATCTAGGCAGAATATTTAACAGCTGAAATTCAAAATCTTGTTTGGCTGCTCTGAGATCTTCATTGTATTTTCCATTGCGAGGAGTCAGTCGCAGATAGTCTTTGAGTATCAGTCGGCTACGGTATTTTTTATACGTTTGTAAATACGGAGATATTTGCTCAAGCAAACTAAGTGCTTGCCGATTGTAAATGGCATAAGTGAAGCTCGGGGAATGATGCGTTTTTACCGTTTTCTTTGTAGTGATTTTCCCTGCCCCCACCACTTCAAGCACATACTCTAAAAGATATTTTTCTGTGCTACTGATGCTTACAGCTAATTGCCGATTTTCGTTTTTATGTTTTCGACATAATGTGATGGTACCTTCACCATCAATCAGTCCAGCAATGTAGGCAGCGATCGGTGGGGTAAGTTGTTTAGTCGTTTTATAGATAGCCATCCTTGGTTCTCCAAACTGATTAACATGCTTTGCATAATAATGAGTTAAATCCCTTTAATTCAAGCTCAGAGCCCAGAAACAAAAAAACCACCCGAAGGTGGTTGTTTTGACTATATGGTGGAGGCGGCGGGACAGTGACTCCTGAATTTTCATTCAGGCCTGGACTATTCCTTCATCTGATATCGCTATCAGATGGAGAGCGTTTGTGAGTATCGGTTTTATCTTCTACCCACCCTAGTATTCCATTGAGATAACTCTCTTTAGGAACCTATGAGTCTCTAGCCGGCTTACTGGTTTCCCATTGACCGGACGGCGTTGGCATAGAACCCCTGTTCCTTAGCGTCCACCGTATGAGCTCTCTTTTTCCAATGGGGATCACTCCCCATGGCGACCATTTTACTAATCGAACCCGCGTCCGCGAATCCTCTGCCTTCAGCTCTACATGCTTATTTCATCTATTAATTTAACTTCAAGCTACCCGATGAACAGGGAAAACTAGAAGCGATCTTGTTAGGTTTTAGTCTATCAGTACCAAGCATACGTCAAGACGATCTTGTGAGAGTCGACGCCCGATACCAGACGCACAAGCACGGATCTGGTCGGACGGCATTCACTGGTTATTAAGCAGCTAGTGCGTAGTTGTTATCGTTAGCAACTATATTTTTCCAATCTTTTTTACGAGAAGAACTGGAGTACTCGGCATGCACCTTAGGTTTCGTAACCCACGTCGAAGCCAGGTCGCCCCCAAAGGTTTGTTGTACGTTAGTCATTATACGGATTTTAAAGTTCCGTGACGATCTCTTTAAATATTTTTAAACAGTCTTTCTTTATCACGCTGCCAGTCACGTTCTTTCATGGTGGCGCGTTTGTCGTGCATTTGCTTACCTTTCGCCAAAGCGATCTCGATCTTGGCTTTGCCACGTTTCCAGTACATATTCAGCGGAATCAAGGTGTAACCTTTTCGCTCAACTGCGCCAATCAGCTTATTTAACTCATTACGATTGAGCAGCAGTTTTCGATCGCGTTGCGGTTCTGGAACAACATGAGTCGAAGCCGTTTTTAATGCGGTGATTAAGGCATTCGCTAACCAGGCTTCGCCATGTCGAATCAGCACATAGCTGTCACTGAGCTGTGCTTTGCCTTCACGTAAGCTTTTGACTTCCCATCCTTCGAGCACCAAACCCGCCTCGAATTTTTCTTCAATAAAAAATTCATGACGCGCTTTCCGGTTACGAGCGATAGTATTGTCGTTTTGTTGAGGTTTATTCTTTGTGGCCATCGCGGCATTATACATGTGCATATTGCTACTTGGCTTGAGCATTTTTGTAATTTCGCCCAGAATCGAGACTATTTATCTCTTATGAGTGTGATATGGATAGACCGTTAAAATCAATTCACGGAGAGTGGACATCACGCTGGGCCTTTATTCTTGCAGCTACCGGCGCAGCGGTTGGCCTGGGAAATATCTGGAAATTTCCTTATATCGCCGGTGAATATGGCGGCGGTGCATTTGTTCTGGTTTATCTTGCCTGTATTTTTGCCATCGGTGTTCCGATTATGATGGCGGAAATTCTCATTGGTCGACGGGGTCGACAAAATCCATTTAACAGTCTGGCCAGTCTGGCCGAAGAAGAAAAAGCCTCTCCCCTCTGGAAATATCTTGGTTTTGGCGGTGTATTAGCTGGCTTTTTAATCCTTTCCTATTACAGTGTGATTGCCGGTCAGGCAATAGCTTATGTTCCCCGTTTATTATTTGGCGTTTTTGAGGGTGTCACACCCGATGGGGCGCGCAATCTGCACCTGGCACTGGTTAAGGATCCGGAAAAACTGTTGGCCTGGCATACCATTTTTATGATGCTGACTATGCTGATTGTCAGTCGTGGTGTACAACGCGGCCTGGAAAAATCAGTACGGTTTTTGATGCCTGCTTTATTTCTGATTTTGTTGGTCTTAGTAGGATACGCTTATCAAACGGGGGTTTATTTTGATCAGGCTGTAAACTTTCTTTTCAAACCGGATTTTTCCAGACTTACAACTGAAGGCATATTAACTGCAATGGGACATGCGTTTTTTACGTTGAGTCTCGGAATGGGAGCCATTATGGTC
Source organism: Methylophaga sp. UBA2496 (assembly GCF_002341635.1). Taxonomy (NCBI): domain Bacteria; kingdom Pseudomonadati; phylum Pseudomonadota; class Gammaproteobacteria; order Thiotrichales; family Piscirickettsiaceae; genus Methylophaga; species Methylophaga sp. UBA2496. The sequence goes on from NZ_DDOK01000009.1 coordinate 140,462, forward strand.
TATGGCTCTTACCTGCCGAAAAAAACCTCTATTTTTAAAGTCTCACTGGCGATTTCTTTTATGGATACAGCCGTGGCCATTCTGGCTGGATTGGCCATTTTTCCACTGGTGTTTGCCAATGAAATGTCTCCCGGTGCCGGGCCAAGTTTAATCTTTGAAACGTTACCCATTGCTTTTGGACATATGGATAACGGCGCATATTTTGGTGCTTTGTTTTTTTTATTACTGGTTTTTGCTGCGTTGAGTTCAGCAATTGCATTAGTCGAGCCAGTGGTCACCTGGTTAGTGGAAAACTTTGAGATAAAACGGCTTAACGCCTGCATTTGGGTGGGTATATTGGTATGGTTACTCGGACTGTTGAGTCTGTTCTCTTTCAACGTATTAAAAGACTGGATCTGGCTGGATATGACCGCATTTGAGTTGCTGGATTATCTGACTGCCAATATTATGTTGCCTTTGGGCGGGATGCTGATTGCTATCTTTGCCGGATGGATCATGTCGCAACGCAGTACTCAGGAAGAGCTGGGGATTAAATCCAACCTGATTTATCACGAATGGCGCTTTTTGGTTCGCTATGTTACGCCAATAGCGATTTTTATCGTGTTCGTGAGTTTGACAGGTGTATTGGATTTCATCTTTTGATTATTTTCATTAGAGGTCAACAGAAACACTAAATGACGACTATTACGCGCAGTTCGCTGGTAATGTATACGCCGGATCAGATGTTTGATCTGGTCAACGATGTAGAGGCTTATCCGAGTTTTCTGCCCTGGTGTCGTGGCAGTAAAATTATTAGTAAAAACGATAAAGTGATTTGTGCCACGCTGGATATAGCTAAAGGGGGTATTCACCATGAGTTTTCTACCCGCAATACCCTGCAACATGGTGAGTCCATTCGTATTGAGCTGATTGATGGTCCTTTTCGTCATTTAGAAGGATTCTGGCAGTTCAGCCCGATTGGGGATAATGAAGGTTGCCGTGTGCAGCTGGATATGGATTTTGAATTTTCCACCCGTCTATTGGATCTGGCTTTGGGCCCGGTATTTACACAGATATCCGGTTCATTGGTCGAAGCTTTTTGTGTACGCGCCAGGGAAATTTATGGAACACGCTAACGCTGAATTGATTACCGTCGAAGTGGCTTATGCACTGCCCGATGAGCAAGTGATTTTGTCGCTTGAAGTACCGGATAATACTTCGGTCGAACAGGCTATTAAACGGTCTGGGATTCTGGAACGTTATCCACAAATAAATATGGATAGCGATAAAGTCGGTATTTTTGGCAAAATCTGCAAGCTGGATGCCAAGCTCAGTAACAAAGATCGAATAGAAATTTATCGACCCTTGATTGCCGACCCGAAAGAATCACGCCGTCAAAAAGCTGAAATGCAAAAGAAAAACAAAGCCGCTGAAGCTGCCAATGATTAATTCTGCTCTAACCATTCCAATTCAGCATCACTAAAGCCCGCCTGTTTGCGGGCTTCAATATGAAATGGCCCGCGTATCTCACCATTAAAATAAGTTTTTAATAATGTCGTGAAAGTTGATGTCGGTTCTAAATCACGTTGTTCACAGAGATAATTAAACCAACGGGTGCCTATCGCTACATGCCCTATTTCTTCTCGCAAAATCACTTCGAGAATTTCCACCGCAGCCAGATCGCCACTGGCGCGCAGTTTGTTCATCATACCTGGCGTCACATCCAGCCCCCGTGCTTCCAGAACCCGGGGTACCAAAGCCATACGAGTTAACGGGTCATGATGTGTTTTCTGTGCCATTTCCCATAAGCCATCGTGGGCTGGAAAATCACCATAGGCATACCCGGCCTGTTGTAAATGTGCTGACAACATGGAAAAGTGCTTGGCCTCTTCATCCGCAACCTGCAACCAGTCTCGATAATAATCCTCCGGCATATCCTTAAAGCGGGCGATGGCATCCAGCCCCAGATTGATCGCATTAAACTCGATATGACAAATGGCATGAATCAGCGTGGTGTGGCCGGTTTGCTGATTATTACGTCGCCGCGGTAAAGCACGTGGCGAAACCAGTTGCGGTGTTTCAGGTCTGCCTGGAATAGCAGGAACATCCAGAGAGGTATGATGAATAATATATTCGTGCTGACGACAATCTTCAGCCAATTGTCTGGTTTGACGAGCTTTTTCCGTTGCATCACAAATTAACAGGCATTCCAAAGCCCGTGCACGTAAATCAATTTTTGAATCAGCCATCCATTCGTACTCTTGGATCAACAAAGGTGTAAGAAATATCGGTCAAAAGTAGCCCTAAGATATACAAGACTGAACCTAGAAAAACCATGGCTCTCACAATGGCAAAATCCTGGGCATGAATGGCATCAATCGTATAGCTGCCAAGCCCCGGTATGCCGAAGAAAGATTCCAGGATCAGGCTGCCCATAAACAAGGTCGGTATCACCACCACAGCGCCGGTTAAAATCGGGATCATCGCGTTTTTCAGTACATGCTGAAATAACACACGAATTTCCGACAAGCCTTTGGCTCTGGCGGTTCGTACATAATCCTTGGAGATTTCCTCAAGGAACAGTGTGCGATACCAGCGTGACCCCGAACCTATACCGGAAATAATGCCAATGGCGACAGGTAACAGCAGAAACTTGAGGGTATTAAGCCCTTCACCAAAACCGGATATTGGCACCAGTTGCATAACTTTACCAATTAAGAATTGCCCGGCGATGATATAAAACAGACTGGAAATCGACATAAGCACCACACACAGCACTACCCCACCCAAATCCACATAAGTGGCACGAAAGAACACCATCATCAGCGCGAAAGTGATATTCACCAGCAAGCCGACAATAAATACCGGAATAGCAATCGCTAGGCTTGGCCACATGCGTGTTTTGATATCCTGCCCGATATCACGTCCATCATCAGCCTGACCAAACTGAAAGCTGAACAAAGCCAATGATTTATCAAAGAAGATGGTATCCGTGAATTTTTCAATACCCTCAGCCGAGTCATTCCATAGCAGATCCCGATCATAGCCGCGCTCCTGTTTCCAGGTAGTAATGGCCTGCTCGGTAATATAGCGTTCCCCCAACTGCATTCGTGCCATATCGTCGGGTGTATTGACCATAAAAAACAACGCAAATGTCAGTGCATTAACGCCCAGTAAAATGGGAAAAGCATACAAAATACGACGGATAATATAGGCCAGCATAATTGCCTCAGACACTGATAAAACATTCTGGATTAGGTCATAACGGATTATGGCTTTGACAGATGTTGGTTCAGTCAGGTTACAAATTAAAGGAAAAACATTGTAACAGCGCAACCCTCAACTGGGTTATGAAGCAATTGGTTTCTTTGACAACTATTAATGATTACTATGGTCACACCGTTAAGCAATTTAGGAGAGTGGCATGGCAAAAACAGCAATGGATCTCGTTCAGGCAGCTAAAGCTGCTATACAACAAATCAGCGTTTCTCAGTCGCAACAAATGCTGGACGATGACAGTATTGCACTGGATGTTCGGGAACCGGATGAATTTGCGATGGGCCATATTGCTGATGCCAGACATATTCCACGCGGTATGCTGGAGTTTTCAATTGCCAGCCACCCTGACTTTCAGGACAAAACGCGTCCCATCATCGTATATTGCAAGTCTGGTGGACGGAGTGCATTGGCAACCGCAACATTGCAACAGCTTGGTTATACCAATGTGTACTCAATGATTGGAGGTTATGATGCCTGGAGTGCCGCATCGTATGATGATGAATAGAAATTAGAGAATATTGTTTGGAGGGGGAAAACATGTACACACGCTTTTGGGTAATTATCACTTTAATGATGGTCAGCTTGTCAGCCATTGCAGCTGATACGCAGATCATGGTTCGTGCTAAAGCCGTGGATTCGAAATTTATTGGCACCAGTGTTGGTGGTATTCGAGTCATTGTAGAAGATGCCGAAACGGCTGAAATTCTCGATCAGGGATGGATAAATGGTGGTACAGGCGATACCGCAGTGTTAATGGAAAACCCGATAAAACGCGGCGAACCACTGACAAATGATAAAACAGCTGGCTTTTTAGCCAATGTGAAGATTGATGCACCAAGATTATTACGTTTCAAACTGATAGGTCCTTATGGTTATCAACAAGCCTATCAGGAAGCCAGCGTCACCAGTTGGGTGGTTCCCGGTAAGGATATTTTAGGTGATGGCATTGTTATTACTATGACCGGCTTTATTGTGGATGCCTGGACTCGGGTACTGGAAGACGGCCAAGTGGATATTTATACCAAAGCCTCTTTGTTATGTGGCTGTCCAATTACCAAAGACGGACTATGGCAAGCCGATAATTATGAAGCGAAGGCTATCATCATGCGTGATGATGAAAACATAGATGAAGTTACACTGGATTTTACTGGCCCAACTGGCATGTTCAGCGGCAAAACCAGGATTACTGAACCAGGTCATTACAAAGCCGTTGTGTATTTATACGATGCTAAAACGGGTAATGTCGGGGTGGATAGATCGATGTTCGAGATTCCGGAATAACCTTGAGTTTGATCGATGTTTTTCTGTAACAAATTGCGTTTTAAAACGTCTGTTTATTATCGCAATCTAAAAAGAGTAACAGCATGAGAACACAAGGTTACGCCGTTGATGGGGCTGGTCTGGGGTTAAGGCGAAGCTTTGTCGACGAAATCATGCAGCTGAATCACCCGCCTATCGACTTTATTGAAGTCGCACCGGAAAACTGGATGGAAATGGGTGGACGACTGGGCAAAAAACTGCGTGCCTTCAGTGAACGCTTTCCAATGTTATGCCATGGACTATCGTTATCCCTTGGTAGCCCTGCGCCATTGGATGAAGCGTTTGTAAAACGTATCAGACAATTTCTCGATCAACATCAGGTTCGTCTCTACAGCGAGCATTTGAGCTACTGCAGTGATGATGGTCATCTGTATGATTTAATGCCAATACCGTTTACTGAGGAGGCAGTGAAGCATGTTGCTGACCGGATCAGCCGGGTGCAGGATATTCTGCAGCGCCGACTGGTTATCGAGAATGTTTCATATTATGCCGCACCGGGGCGGCAGATCGACGAAATTGAATTTATCAATGCGATTCTTGAACAAGCGGATTGTGAGCTGTTGCTGGATGTGAATAACGTCTATGTGAACAGCATTAATCATAGTTATGATGCCAGAGCGTATATCGAAGCCATTAACACTGACCGTATCGCCTATCTGCATATTGCCGGGCATTACAATGAAGCGGAAGATTTGATCATTGATACCCACGGCGCGGATGTGATCGATCCGGTCTGGCAATTACTGGATCATACTTATCAGCAACATGGTGTTATCCCCACCCTGCTGGAACGCGATTTTAATATTCCTTCGCTCAGCACCTTATTTGACGAAGTCGCTCACATTCGCAACATGCAATCACAATATCAGTCTGATCATGTCGCAAGCGCCTGATTTCAAAGTAACTCAGCAACAATTTACCGCCCACATTCGGAATCCGGAGTCGGTTGCCGAACCGGCCGATGTTGAATCTCGACGGATGGCAATCTATCGACGTCTGATTTATAACAATATCGAAAGTTTTCTAAGCAGTGCCTGTCCGGTCTTAAAACAAATCCTTGGAGTTACGGCTTGGCACAACCTGGCAGCTGATTTTATTCGTCAGCATCGCTGCAAATCACCACTATTTAATGATATTGCGCGTGAGTTTGTCAGTTATCTGGAAGCGCATCCTCAGCAATATCAAACCATGCCATTTATCGCAGAACTGGCTCATTATGAATGGGCTGAACTGGCGTTGAGTATTGCCAGTCCGGATTTTGCAAAACGCGAGCTCAATGATCAGGAAAATGCGCTGCAACTTTCTCTGCAGCGTTCTCCCCTTAGCTGGACATTTGCCTACGATTATCCTGTGCATCAAATCGCGCCGGAAAATCTGCCGGACAAACCAGCTGAGATGCCGTTTTTTCTGCTGTTATATCGAAATGCAGATGATCAAGTGAAATTTATTGAGCTTAACCCCGTCAGTGCACGGTTACTTGATCTACTTGATAGTGGTCAGACTGGCCAGCAAGCTGCTGAAGCCATTGCTGACGTATTGCAGCATCCTCAGCCCGAAACTGTTTTACAAGGGGCAAAACAGTTGATTGAGGACTGGCTGGAACGCGGGATTGTCATTTAACAAAATCAATGTAAATTTGAACACAAAAAAAACCGGGACAAGCCCGGTTTTTTTTGTCAATGAAACAAGTTCAGTGTCTAGTTGGTAGCAAGCTCAATCGCTTCCGCAGCCAAACGGGTAATTTCATCCCAGTTTTCTGCTTCAACCAGATTCGCAGCACACATCCATGAACCACCTACACAGCCGACATTTGGCAAGCTGTAATAGTTTTTAACGTTTTTCTGGCTGACACCACCGGTTGGGCAAAACAGGATTTGTGGAATCGGCGCACCAATTGATTTCAACATTGGGACACCACCAGCAGCTTCGGCCGGGAAAAATTTCATCGCCGTGATACCACGTTCCAATAAACGCATGGCTTCACTTGGATTAGCAACACCCGGTAATAATGGCACGCCCGTTTTTAAAGCGGCTTCGATCAGCGTATCTGTTGTGCCCGGACTGACAATAAATTCCGCACCGGCATCAATCGCGGCATTTAAGGTTTCAATATTGATAATAGTACCGGCACCGACAATCGCATCAGGCACTTCCGCTTTAATACGACGAATGGATTCCAGTGCTGCATCAGTACGCAGGGTAATTTCGAGTACTTTCAGACCACCTTTCACCAACGCATTGGCTAACGGCACCGCATGTTCAACATTGTTGATAACCATCACCGGGACAATCGGTGAAACTTGCATAATTTCGTGAATCGTTTTGCTCATAAAAAAAGATATCCCTAATTCTGTTGGATAGATTATTCAACGTTGAACATATTAATGGCGCCTTCTTCAGCTGAAGAAACACCGGCACGGAAGCTGTCGAACAATTCACGGCCGCTACCGTAATGATGTTCAGTATTGGCCATCATGCAGGATAAGCGGGAATTAAACTCTGCTTCATCCACCAACACATTCATAATGCCATTTTCAGTATCGAGATGAATAATATCGCCGTCTTTGATTCGGGTCAGTGGGCCACCATCAGCCGACTCAGGACACATTTGAATCGCGGATGGGACTTTACCGGAAGCGCCGGACATCCGACCATCAGTAACCAAAGCGACTTTGAAGCCACGATCCTGCAAGACACCAAGCGGTGAACTGAGTTTATGCAGCTCCGGCATGCCATTGGACTTTGGTCCCTGGAAGCGTAAAACCACAATAACATCTCTCTCCAGTTCACCATTCTTGAAGGCTGCAACCGCATCATCCTGATCGTCAAATACCAATGCCGGAGCTTCTACAACACGATGTTCGATATCGACGGCTGATACTTTGGATACGCCACGTCCAAGATTACCTTGAATAAGATGTACACCACCGGATTTGGCAAAAGGCTGCTCAACGGTGCCAATAACGTCTTTATCCAATGATTCTTTCGGACCTTCCTGCCAAATCAATTTGCCATCGATTATTTTTGGCTCCTGACTGTATTGCTTCAGGCCTTTTTCATTACCGACAGTAATAATATCTTCGTGTAATAAGCCCTGGGATAACAACTCCTGAATCAACACGCCCATACCACCAGCAGCCTGGAAGTGATTTACATCAGCGCTGCCATTTGGATAGACACGGCTTAATAAAGGAATGATATGCGACAGACGATCGAAGTCGTCCCAGTTGATCAGAATACCGGCGGCACGGGCAATAGCCACAATGTGCATGGTGTGATTGGTTGAGCCACCGGTGGCCAGTAGCCCGATAATGGCATTCAGAATCGCTTTTTCATCAATCATATGACCGATTGGACGATAATCATCACCCAGCGCAGTAAATTTCAGTACCTGACGTGCTGCTTCTTTGGTCAGTTCATCCCGTAGCGGCGTATTGGGATTGATAAACGTTCCGCCGGGTAAATGCAGCCCCATGATTTCAACCATCATCTGGTTACTGTTCGCTGTACCATAGAAAGTACAGGTACCTGGGCTGTGATAAGACTCTGATTCTGCTTTAAGCAGTTCTTCACGACCGACTTTGCCTTCAGCAAACAGCTGACGAATGCGAACTTTTTCTTTATTCGGCAAACCGCTTGGCATCGGACCAGCCGGTACAAAAATCGTCGGTAAATGACCAAAGCTCAAAGCACCAATCAATAAGCCCGGTACGATCTTATCGCAGACACCCAGCATCATTGCCGCGTCAAACATATTGTGGCTAAGGCCAACTGCAGTGGACATCGCAATAACATCACGGCTGAACAATGACAGATCCATACCCGGGTAGCCCTGAGTAATACCGTCACACATGGCCGGAACACCACCGGCAAATTGTGCAACACCACCGGCTTCATGGGCAGCTTCTTTAATTAGCGGTGGAAAGTCTTTGTAAGGTTGATGCGCTGAGAGCATATCGTTATAAGCAGAAATAATGCCGATATTGGCTTTTTTGTTGCCTGCCAAATCACTTTTTTCTGTGGCAGCGCAGGCAGCAAAGCCATGCGCCAGATTGCCGCAGCCTAATGTCAGACGATGAGGTCCTTGACCTGCAGCTTCGTCAACACGGGCAAGATAGGCCGTACGTGTTTTTTTACTTCGTTCGATCACTTCGTTAGTGAGCGAGTCTAAAACCGGATGAACCATAAAATGAGTCTCTCTTTCGTTTACTTGTAATGTCGAAGTAGCGGGATTCGAGGCTGCGTGGTTGCAGCAGCGTTAATCCATCAGAAATTTTTTATTCAGACAAAGCATTATAGTCCTTATCACTCTTTTTCGCACTGTTTACGGGCTTTTATCATCTTATTAATCAATTCTCTGCATTCCAATATCTGCGTGTATTACTTCGCAAATCGCAGATTTACGCCAATTTGGCAGGAAGATAACCCAGATGACCATGGGTCATTATCACGACCTGATTCATACTCCGAAACAAACAAACTTACAGAATGCGATAGCAAAACATGACAACAAGAGGATTTTCCAGCAGAGCTTCGGTATCATGTGACGCTATTTTTCATCGTTTTATCGATGATGTATCGCTCTAATTAGTCAGGTAAAGAAAATGACTGAAGGTAAACGCCTCCGTCAGGTGAAAAGCTTTGTAAAACGCGAAGGTCGGTTAACACCCGGCCAACAAAAGGCATTAGATTTTTTATGGCCGAAATTTGGCATAGAAGCTGATGGTCAGCAAATCGATATGGCAAACCTGTTTGGCCGTGATGCGGCGGTAATATTTGAAATTGGTTTTGGAAATGGTGCTTCACTGGTTGAAATGGCCTTGCAGCAACCAGATAGCAACTTTATTGGTGTTGAAGTACATCGTCCGGGTGTCGGTCAACTGTTAAAAGCCATTGAAGAAAACCATCTGACCAATTTGCGGGTAGCCTGTACCGATGCGGTGGAATTACTTAAAAACCAGATTGCTGATAATGCTCTGGAACGGGTACAGCTCTATTTCCCCGATCCATGGCATAAAAAACGTCATCATAAACGCCGTATTATTCAGCCAGCTTTTGTTGAAATACTGGCACACAAAATTCATCCGGGTGGTTTTTTACATATGGCCACCGACTGGCAGGATTATGCAGAACAAATGCTTCAGGATCTGTCAGCAAGTTCGGATTTCATCAATACCAGTATTACCGGTGATTACATTCCACGCCCGGAGTTTCGTCCACTGACCAAATTTGAACAACGTGGCCATCGCCTGGGCCATGGTGTCTGGGATTTACTTTTTCAACGCCGTTAATTATGACAAACTTGCTTCATTTGTGTGCTTGAGCTAGTTTCGCCATTTAACTATTCAATTTTCTTACAGGTAAAGCCGCCATGACTATGTCCCGTTCAACGCAGTTAAGTTTTTATGTTTTGTTCGGGGCGGCCAGCAGCTCTGCTGGTGCAGCAGGTTATGCCTTAATTGAACAAAGTATTACCGGCCTGGGACGAGCTTTTTCAGGCAGTGCTGCTGTGGCGGATGATGCCAGTACCATCTTTTTCAATCCGGCCGGTCTGACCAATTTATCCCGTAAAGAAATGAATATGGGGTTAAACCTGATTGGTCCCCGTGCAGAGTTTTCTGATCGTGGTTCGAATGTCAATGGCACGCCATTAATTGGCGGTGATGGCAATAATGCCGGTGAACTGGCAGCCGTACCTAACTTTTATTATGCTCAGCCATTAAATGATCATACGGTGGTGGGCATCGGCGTAGGCGCTCCTTTTGGCCTGGTCACAGATTATGGCGATAGTTGGCAAGGTCGTTACCATGCCATCCGTTCCGATTTGTTAACCATCAATATCAACCCCAGCATCGCTTTTAAAGCAACTGAAAAACTGTCATTAGGGTTTGGGGTAAACCTGCAATATATCGATTTGGAATTAACTCAGGCTGCCAATTTTGGTGTTTTAACAGGCACACCACAACAGAATGATGGTCGAGTACGGTTAACGGCGGATGACTGGAGTTGGGGTTACAATCTTGGTATGACATATCAATTTACAGAAGCCACGCGCATGGGAGTGAGTTATCGCTCTAAAATCACTCATGATTTAAAAGGCGATGGTGAGTTTCGTATTCCTGACAATACCCAGGCCACTGCTTCAGCACTTGGTTTTGAAGATGGCAAAATTGATGGTGGCGTCACTTTACCCGAAACCCTCTCTGTCGCGTTACTTCATCAGTTAACCCCAAAATTAGCGTTGATGGCCGACGCGACATGGACACGCTGGAGCCGGTTTGAAGAGTTACGAATTAATTCGGATGTTGATCGTCTTAATTCAGTCAAAGCAGAAGACTGGGATAATTCAATGCGTTATGGTCTTGGTCTGGAGTATCAGGCGAATGACCGCTGGTCATGGCGTGCAGGTGTTGCCTATGATGAAACCCCAATTCCTAACGCACAACGCCGAACGCCCCGAATCCCGGATAGTGACCGGACATGGATCGCCGTTGGGGCAAGTTATCAATACAGCGACAACATTGTCCTTGATGCGGCTTATAGTCATATATTTATGAAAGACACCAACATAGACGATACCGATTCAAACGGCAATCAGCTGCTGGGCAAATATAAAAATTCTGTTGATATTGTAGGTGTTCAGTTACGTTGGTATTTTGATTAATCATGAGCAGTAGCGATTACATTTCACCTGATGAGGCGCAAACGCTTTATGGCTTGTTTTCCGAACGGGTAAAACGCAGCGCTGATAAAGAGGCCTATGGCTATTTTGATAACGAGAATCAAAGCTGGTTAAGCCTCAGTTGGCAGCAGGTTGCAGATTCAGTCCATCTCTGGCAACAAGCCTTGCAACAGGAAAATCTGCGCAAAGGTGATCGGGTTGCACTCAATCTGCGTAATAGCAAGGAGTGGATATTTTTCGATCTGGCAGCGTTAAGTCTGGGCTTGGTTGTGGTGCCGCTTTATCCTGATGATCGGCCTGACAATGTTGCCTACATTCTGCAAGATGCCGATGTGCGTTTATTGTTAGTCAATAGCGCCAGGCAATGGTCGGCAATCAGGGCCGTATTACCTGAAGAGCATAGCCTCAGACGAATCATTATTTTCAATGAGGAATCCCCGGAAACGGATCTGCCATATACCCAGCTGCACGAATGGCTGGATGTGGCTGATACCGAAGTTGTTATCTCCCCGTCCGCACCGGATCAGGTGGCATCGATTATTTATACTTCAGGTACTACCGGCCGTTCAAAAGGCGTAATGCTCAGTCACCGGAATATGTTGTCAGTTGCATACGGCTCATTACAGTTCTTTGAAATTCTGCCTGAAGATATATTCTTATCCTTTTTACCTTTGTCACACACCTTGGAACGCACTGGTGGTTATTATCTACCGATGATGGCTGGCTCCAAAGTCGTTTTTTCACGCAGTATTCCCCTGCTTGCCGATGATATGCGACAGGTTCAGCCCACCATTATGATCGCAGTGCCCAGAATTTTTGAACGTATTTATGACCGTGTTCAAAAGCAACTTTCTGATAGTAATGTGCTGCGTAGGTTTATATTCAAATTGGCGGTGAACGTTGGCTGGAAAAAATTTCACTACCACCAGGGCCGAAACTCCTGGTCTCCATTGTTTCTGTTATCGCCATTATTGAATAAGCTGGTAGCTCATAAATTTCACCAGAGGCTCGGTGGTCGTTTGCGTTTAGCGGTCAGCGGTGGCGCAGCGCTTCCCAACTATGCCGCTAAAATGTTCATTGGTCTGGATTTAACATTGCTCCAGGGGTATGGGCTCACAGAGACCAGTCCGGTTATCAGTGTCAATGAACCTTCAAGCAATGATCCGTCAAGCGTTGGCAGACCAATAAGAGGCGTTGAAGTCCGTATCGGCAAGGATGATGAACTGCAAGTTAAAGGTCCGGGGAATATGCTGGGATACTGGAATAATCATAAAGCCACAGCACAAACCATTGATGCTGATGGTTGGCTTCACACTGGGGATAAAGCCCATATCAGTGAAAGTGGACACATCCACATTGTCGGTCGAATCAAAGATATTCTGGTACTCAATAATGGCGAGAAAGTACCACCTGCCGATATTGAAGCCACCATCATCAGTAACGGACTGATTGAACAGGCTTTAATTGTTGGTGAAGGCCAGCCTTATTTAGCAGCTTTACTGGTCATAAATGGAGAGAAGTGGCCACAAATTGCCCAGCAGCTGGGTTTGGATCCGCTATCTAACGATAGTCTGAACAGTAAAGTGCTACAACAGCATTTTGTCCGGTTACTCAGACAATGGTTATTCGAGTTTCCGGCTTATGCTCGAATTCGACGGGTGCATCTGACCTTGCAGCCATGGACTATCGAAAACGGCCTGTTAACCCCCACCTTAAAAGTAAAACGCGCTATGGTGCTGGAACAATTTAAAAACGAAATTGAAACTATGTATAAAGCAGCATCAAGCTGATGCAGATAAAGGTTCATTGATAAATTCAGGGATATGCCGCATAACAGCTTCAACAGTATGAAATGAACCAAAAATCAATATTCGGTCACCGTTTACAGCGTCTTCCAGAGCAAGGTTATAGGCCTCTTCTACCAATTCAGCTACATGCACCCTGTCATCAGTAATTTTACCCTGCAGGCCCGCTGCCAAATCCTCTGCCGATTGCCCCCGGCTTCCGTTAAGTCCGCCGATGAACCAATCGTCTATCACTGGAATCAGTGCGTCAAAAACCGCCCGACTATCTTTATCCCGCAACATGGCGATAACTGCATGGGTTTTGCCGCGGCATGGAATTTCCTGTAACAGTTTTGCCAGGTTCTCAGCACCTTGCTGATTATGTGTTACATCAAAGATATGAATAATGGGTCCATCAATCATCTGAAAGCGGCCGGCAAGTCTGACTTGAACTAAACCGTCACGAATTGCCGTTTCGTTAATTTTTTCCATTCCGGCATCTTTCAGCAGACTGATAACTTGTAATACCGCCGCACTGTTTTGAATTTGATAACACCCCAGCAACGCGGGCAGTGGTAAGTTCTGAAGATTGTGGCGGGTATTGTGCCAATGCCAGGCTTTGTCATGCGATTCAGCACTGAAATCTTTGTCCGCAATATAGGCTGACGCACCTAATTTATGCGCGATCTCAACAACGGTGCTGGGTGGAGAAGACTCACTACAGACAACTGGATGCCCGGCCCGCATAATGCCGGCTTTTTCAACACCAATCTGCTCGCGAGTATCGCCCAGCCACACAGTATGGTCGAGCCCTATCGGTGTAATCAACGCAATATCGGCATCAAACAGATTCACTGCGTCAAGCCGTCCGCCCATGCCAACTTCAAGTATTGCGATATCAATATTCTGTCGACAGAAAATATCAGCGGCGGCCAATGTGGCAAACTCAAAATAACTCAGTGAAATTTCAGCACGCGCCTTGTCAATGCGCTCAAATGCTTCACAAATCTGTGTATCAGTAGCTGTTTGACCATCCACGACAATACGTTCGTTATAACGCAACAGATGTGGTGAGGTGTAACAAGCTGTACGATAGCCAGCAGCTGAGAGAATAGAGGCTAATAAAGCAACCGAGGATCCTTTGCCATTAGTACCAGCAACCGTCACAATTCGGAACGGCAGTTTATTATCGGCATACATACGCAGCCAGACCGCACGGATGCGATCCAGGCCGGGATCTATTTCAGTGAAATGGAGCTGTTCCTGCCATGCCAGCCACTCTGGCAAGCTATTGAATCGCATAAACCGTATTTATACAGCTATTCGGTTTTGCATCATGGTCAACAGATTATTCAGACGATCCCGCATTTCGCGACGATCTATAATCATATCGATGGCACCATGTTCCAGCAAAAACTCACTGCGCTGGAAACCTTCAGGTAGTTTTTCACGGACAGTTTGTTCAATAACACGCGGCCCGGCAAAACCAATCAATGCTTTCGGCTCAGCCACATTGATGTCGCCAAGCATTGCCAGACTGGCTGACACGCCCCCCATTGTCGGATCAGTCATTACAGAAATATAAGGAATACCGGCATCTTCAAGTTGTGATAAAACCGCACTGGTTTTGGCCATTTGCATCAACGAAAACAGACCTTCCTGCATGCGTGCACCGCCACTGGCAGCGAAACAGATTAACGGCAATTTTTTGGCCAGTGCAACCTTTGCCGCACGGACAAACTTTTCGCCGACGACTGACCCCATTGACCCCCCCATAAAGCCAAAATCAAATGCAACAACGACTACAGGTAACCCCTTTAAGGTACCTTGCATGGCTAACAGAGCATCATTTTCACCCGTTGTTTTTTGTGCCTGGGTGATACGGTCACGATACCGTTTGCTATCTTTAAATTTAAGCGTGTCAACGGGTTTTACTTCAGTACCAATTTCCTGACGGTTGGCTTCATCAAGAAAACTTTCCAGTCGAACGCGGGCATTAATCCGCTGATGATGGTCGCATTTTGGACACACCATCTGATTTCGCTCAAGTTCTGCCCGGTAAAGCACATTGTCACATGCCGGGCATTTGCACCAGACACCTTCCGGCACAGAACGACTGCGACCACTGGTGCGGATTTTAGACGGAAGTAATCTTTCAAACCAACTCATTTTGTCACCTTATCTCTCATTAAGCCGTGACGCTTGCTAAATCACGCGCATTAATTGCATGACGCATTTCGGCTAATATACTTGCAACTGCAGCAGGCAGTTCCTGTGGACGATTGGCATGTTCTTCAATACAGCGTACCAAAGTACTCCCAACGACTACAGCGTCAGCGACCTGGGCTACTGCCGCTGCCGAACGACCATCTCTGATACCAAAGCCAACGCCAACAGGTAACGACGTGTATTTACGAATTTCTTCGAGTTTGGCAGTTACTTCATTAATTTCCAGCGCAGCCGTACCGGTCACACCTTTAATGGATACATAATAAATAAAGCCTTTGGCATATTGAGCAATTTTCTGCATTCGCTCAGCAGAGGTCGTCGGTGCAACCAGAAAGATAGTGTCGATATCGTGTGCATCCATCAAACGTTTGAACTCGTCCGACTCTTCTGGCGGCATATCCACTGTCAGGACACCATCCACACCGACCGCCTGTGCTTTTTTGGCGAACGTTTCGTAGCCCATCGCCTCAAGTGGATTGGCATATCCCATCAATACCAGCGGAGTATGGTTATTTTTTTCTCTGAATTGTTTCACCATATCCAGAATTGAATTCAGCGTAACATCATTCTTCAATGCCCGCTCGCAGGCTTTTTGGATCACCGGACCATCTGACATCGGGTCTGAAAAGGGTACACCCAACTCGATAATATCAGCGCCAGCTTCAACCAGCGCATGTAGCAATGGTACCGTTACCCATGGTTCTGGATCACCCGCCGTGACATAGGGAATAAGTGCCGTTTGCCCATCTGCCTGAAGATTTTCAAAACATTCTTTAATACGACTCATTTTATATTCCTCAGAAATTCAGACCAGCCATGGCTGCAACCGTATGCATGTCTTTATCACCACGTCCTGAAACATTTATAAGGATACTTTGATCTGCCGACATCGTTGGGGCTATCTTGGAAACATATGCTAATGCGTGACTGGTCTCCAAAGCGGGAATAATCCCTTCGGTACGCGTTAGTTCATGGAATGCATCCAAAGCTTCGTTATCCGTCACGGTGACATACTGCGCACGACCAATATCTTTTAACCACGCATGTTCAGGCCCCACACCAGGATAATCCAGTCCAGCAGAGATCGAGTGTGTTTCAGTTATTTGTCCCGCAGCATCCTGAATCAGGTAGGTACGGTTGCCGTGTAAAACACCCGGTGTACCGGCGGATAAGGGAGCCGAATGCTGGCCGGTTTGCAGACCATGACCAGCGCCTTCGACACCAATCATTGCAACTGATTTATCTTCAATAAAGGGATAAAACAGACCAATAGCATTTGAACCGCCACCGATACAGGCAACCAATGCATCCGGTAACTTACCGGTAGTATTGATCATTTGCTGACGCGCTTCACGCCCGATAACAGATTGAAAATCACGTACCATGGCCGGATATGGATGCGGCCCGGCAACCGTGCCAATAATATAGAAAGTATCATCAACATTCGTGACCCAATCTCGCAAGGCTTCATTCAAAGCATCTTTCAGTGTTTTAGAACCTGACTGAACAGGCACGACTTCTGCCCCCAGCAGCTTCATGCGATAGACATTCTGTGCCTGACGTTCAACATCTTCAGCGCCCATGTAAACGACACATTCCATTCCCAGTCGCGCAGCAACCGTTGCCGTAGCAACACCGTGCTGACCGGCACCGGTTTCAGCAATAATACGGGTTTTGCCCATCCGTTTCGCCAGCAACGCCTGGCCGATTGTGTTGTTTACTTTGTGCGCACCGGTATGATTGAGGTCTTCGCGTTTTAAATAAATCTGCGCGCCGCCTAACTTTCGTGTCCAGTTTTCGGCATGATAAATTGGTGAAGGCCGACCAACAAAGTCGGCCAGATCTTTATCCATTTCAGCTTGAAAAGCTGCATCGTTTTTATATTGTTTGTAGGCTTCTTCAAGCTCATAAATAGCGCCCATCAAGGTTTCGCCTACAAAGCGACCACCATAGGGCCCAAAATGACCTAACTCATCCGGGTAATGTTTAAAGTAATCATCAATCTGTGTCTCAGGCATTTGCCACCTCTCGCATGAATGCGCTTATTTTATTATTACTTTTAAGTCCTTTCGACTCTTCTACTCCGCCACTCACATCCACTGCATAAGGCGAAACCTGCCGAATAGCTTGTGCAACATTTTCAGCTGTCAGGCCACCCGCCAATATCAATGGCTTGCTAACAGCCGTAATCATTGACCAATCAAACGTCTGACCGGTTCCCCCGGGCACACCATGTTGATAACTATCCAGCAATAAGGCGGATGCTTCCGGGAATCTTTTATCCGCCTGTTGCAAGTCTGCTACTGACTGCATACGTATTGCTTTGATATACGGCATTTTGAACTGCGCACAAAACTCTGCAGATTCATCACCATGAAATTGCAATAAACCTAGCGGTACCTGTTCAAGCGTTTGCCAGACTGCCTCAGCAGTTGCATTAACAAATAAACCCACATTGCTGATAAAAGGTGGTAACTGCGCTGTAATTGCGGCGGCCTGCTCTATTGTCACGGCTCTGGGACTCGGCCCATAAAAAACCAATCCGATAGCATCCGCCCCGCTTTTCACAGCAAATTCAGCATCTTGGCGACGCGTAATGCCACATATTTTAACGCGGGTTCTCATCTGAGGTTATCAGCTTTCCAAATGTTAGCCTGATACTTTACCAGAGCACTGGAAAACCTGACACTGTCGGCAATAAATATTCGTCGGGATAAACCACATCTGTCAGATAAAGACCTTGAGGTGGTGCGGTGACACCGGCCATTTTCCGATCCCGGCTTTGTAACACTTCCAAAGCCCATTCTGCCTGTCTTTTTCCTTCACCTACCGGAACCAGTACACCTAATAAGTTACGTACCATATGATGAAGGAATGATTTTGCTTCAACATCCACAGCAATGCAGTCATCACGTCGAGTAACAATTAATTTATCCAAGGTTTTAACCGGACTTTTCGCCTGACACTCCTGTGCTCTGAAGGCAGAAAAATCATGTTGTCCAAGCAACAAATCAGCAGCCAGCTGCATTTTATGTTCATCAAGAGATTTGTAAACCCACCACATCCGCTGATGATGTACGCTGGAACGACTGTCACGATTGAGGATTAAATAACGATAGCGGCGTTTGCTTGCACTGAAACGGGCATTGAATTTTTCAGGAACAGGCTTGACCCACTTAATACAGATATCATGTGGAAGGTTGGAATTCAGTCCCAACAACCAGTTACGGTCTTCGCGCATCGCCTCGGTGTCAAAATGAACAACCTGATTTAATGCGTGGACACCAGTATCAGTCCGGCCTGCAGCAAAAACTTCCGTCTGTGCATCAGCGATCAATGAAACTGCTTTTTGCAACTCACTCTGAACGGTGCGCTGTCCTGGCTGAAACTGCCAGCCATGAAACTGGCTGCCGTCATATTCGACACCTAGGGCTATCCTCACAGATGAACCGTTATATCAAAGAATCGAGCAGTTCTTGCGCTCGTTTTTTCTGTTCATCAGTGCCCTGCTCAAGGACTTCCTCAAGGATACCTCTTGCACCCTCAGGATCGCCCATATCCTTGTATGCCTCTGCCAGATCTAATTTAGTTTCGGCTTCATCTATTGAATCAAAGTCGCTGAGATCAAAGTCCAGCTCTTCATCGTCTAAACTGCTATCCAGATTCAAATAATCTTCGATAACATCATCAGTCTCTGTTGCAGGCTCATCTTCAATTTCAAAAGCAGATAAATCCAACTCGTCAGAATCAAGTGATATAACTTCCTCAGACTCATCTGAGGCAACTTGCTCTGCATCTTCTTCAGATTCATCAATAGCCAAATCCAGAATGTCGGGGGCAGATGAATCAGGCTGCAAGACATTATCCTGATCTAAATCTATTCGTAAATCGTTGTCATCTTCAGCAAACTGAACATCCGGCTCCTCGGTTTCAATTTCTGTATCTTTTTCTGCCACTTCATTGAGATTAAATGGCAACAAGTCTTCCTCATCACGCTGATACACTTCATCACCCTGTGAAGATTGAGCCGAATCGGTTGTATAATCGTCCAGATTGAAGTCTATATGATCGGATTCTTCCGTCTCAGCAGAGGAATCCAGTGGTTGTGGTTGTTCTGTAGCGCTGTCTTCTTCAATATTGACTCTGGCTTCCTCTTGCACTGTACTTTCTTCATCCATTGCTTCTGATTGCTCAGCAAATAATGGATTATGTGGCAGTAACTGATTGCCCCAGTTTCTGATCTCTGGCCACTGAGGATGGGTTTCATCAATCCCAGTGGTATTCAACAAGGCAATGAAATCTGCAGATTTTTGCTGTTTGTAGTACACAAACATCAATTTTGCAGCAATATCGTTATCGTCGGGAGCTTGATGATGAGCCTGTTCAAGTGCGGTCCCTGCCTGCACATAGTCCGCATAACCGACAAACATTTCTGCCTGTTCGACCAATTCTTCAACTGTTTTGGTTTTGCTTTCTACCGAGGTGTTTATCTCATCTACTGATGGCGCGACAATATTGACAGTGCCCGCTTCGGGGTCTGCTTTGACAGGTTTATTTTTTTGGATTTTACTGACGGCATCATCCCAGCTGACTTCACGCTGGCTGCGACGTAAGATCATCCACAAAATTAACAGTAACAGTAATACCGCAAGCAAGGATTCAACCTTATGGGCTATGACAAAAGCCTGGACCCTTTGGTAAAGAGAATCCATCTGCTGCTGGTCAAGATCCAGCATCTGGGCAGCTTCATCAATGGCAACATCAACCTCTGCTGAGGCTGTTTCCAATTCTGTTGGATCAGCGGTACTTTCATCCAGCTGCGTATCCATTTGTTCCGCAGCCTTATCTTCATCAGTTTCAGCTATAACGCCATAAGAGTCTTCATTCAACTCTGGTAATGCTTCACCCTCACCTAAGATGCCTGAGACAGATTCGCCATTGTTAATCTCAACAGGTTGCCAATCATTATCGTCATCACTCTTAGGAGTGGCATCTTCGGATAAAGTATTCAGATTTGCGATATTGTCAGCTTCACTGCCTTCCAGAATGGCATTAGCTTCATCGACGAGCGTGGCTAAATCCATCTGCGATTCATCCTGCTCTAGCAAGCTCTGCAGTCTTGCCATATCTGCATCTTTCAGAGAAATAAGACGCCGCATGGTATCCAGCTGGCGTTCCATCGCATCCATACGATTTTTAAAATCAATATTTTCCTGAGATTGGGCCTCTATTGTTTCCTGGGCCAGAGTCAGTTGCTCACTTATTTTTTGTAAATCAGGGTCACCATTAATCTCTGGATCAGCATCAAGCAGGCTGTTTTCTGTAGCTGCAATTAATTTCAAACGGGCACTCTCTGCAGCGGCATCTTCCTCATCGGCTTGCAATGAAGCTGATTCGTCATCAGGATTCGCTACAGCATTATCATCAGCTTCCGCATCAATTTCCGGAGAAGCCTCCTCATTTACTGATATTGATGGTGCTACTTCATTTGCGGTTGGTACTGGCGTAACGGCCTGTGAACGGTTTCGCCATGTAGCATTTTGCTGATCAACCGTCTGTTTTGCTTCGCTGGCAGAAATGCGAGTAATTTCGTCTGTTGAAGGAATTCTAAGCGTACTGCCCGCATAGAGACTGTTAACATTATTTTGCTGAAATGCCCGGGGATTTGCGTTAAGCAGAGCTAACATCATCTGCTGCATTGTAATATTTGCTGAAGGCCTGGTTCTCTCTGCAATGCTCCACAAGGTGTCACGCGAGTGTACCTTATACTCAGACACGTTATCACGGCTTGCTGTCCATGCCGTTGGTTCCTGGCGTGACGCTACAGGTGTTGGTTGGCTTCGCTGGGAAAGAGATGAACCTGATGGCGCACGACTTGCCTGATTACGATACAACTCTTTAGGCGGATCCAAAAGAACTGTGTATTCGCGTAGTAATTTTCCCTGGCCGGTCGTTGCTGCCAATAAAAAACCCAGAAACGGTTCTTTAATTGGCACATCAGAAGTGATCATTATTCGCGTCGAATTGGCCTCTTCAACCACTTCAAAATTCAGTTGTGTTAGCAGAAAACTTCTATCCAGCCCGGCTCGTTCAAAATCCTGAGTGGAAGCCAACCTGACTTGTAAGTTACCACGCTCATCCTCTCTGAGCGCATTGACAGATATTTCAGCTCTGAAAGGTTCATTCAGAGCTGAATGCAGGGTTATCTGTCCAAGTCCAAAAGCGTACCCGGTTAAGGGAGTTAATAAACCAAGTGCCGTAGCTACCGACAAACTGGCCAACGTTTTCTGTTTCATTTAACTCCCCTTCCTTGACAATTCAGCAATGCCTAGAGGTATTTATCGACCAGAAGTTCGGCGATTTGTACACTGTTCAGTGCAGCCCCTTTACGGACATTGTCTGAGACGACCCATAAATTCAAACCGTTTGGATGTGAAATATCTTCCCGGATACGCCCTACATATACAGGATCCTGCCCCGAAGATTCTGTGACAGCGGTTGGATAACCACCATCTTTATGCTCGTCAACCACTACGATGCCTTCAAATGCTGAGAGCAATTCCTTGGCTTTTTCAGCCGTAATTTTATCTCTGGTTTCAATATGAATTGCTTCTGAGTGACCGAAAAACACTGGCACACGAACCGCGGTAGGATTCACCTGAATATCATTATCCCCCATGATTTTCCGAGTCTCCCACACCATTTTCATTTCTTCTTTGGTGTAGCCGTTATCCATGAAGACGTCAATTTGCGGAATCACATTAAAAGCGATTTGTTTAGGATAAACTTCAGCTTCAACAGGTCGACCATTTAACAACGCCGCTGTTTGCTTAGCCAATTCGTCCATAGCCGGTTTACCACTTCCGGATACTGCCTGATAAGTACAGACATTAATACGTTTGATGCCAACCGCATCATATATGGGTTTTAATGCCACCAGCATTTGAATAGTTGAGCAATTGGGATTGGCAATAATACCCTTCTTTTTGTACCCCACCACAGCCTCTGGATTCACTTCCGGCACAATCAAGGGTACATCATCGTCATATCGAAACTGTGAAGTATTATCAATAACGATACAGCCTGCGGCGGCCGCTTTGGGTGCATAAATTTCAGAAACACTGGCACCTGGCGAAAACAAACCGATCTGCACTTTGGAAAAATCAAACTGGGCCAGATCTTCAACTATTAACGATTTGTTACCAAACTGTACGGTTGAGCCAGCCGAGCGTTCGCTGGCCAAGGCATAGACTTTACCTACAGGAAACTTACGCTGATGCAGGATCTCAAGCATGGCTTCACCTACCGCACCGGTCGCCCCTACAACAGCAATATCAACTTGTTTAGTCACAATTCACCTAAATTCTTTTGTTACAGCGCTGCCACAACGGCATCGCCCATTTCAGCAGTGGTCACACGAGTCGTGCCCGCGGAAAAAATATCTGCTGTTCTCAAACCTTGATCCAGAACTTTACTGACCGCTTTTTCAATACGATCTGCAAAAGCCGGTTGATCAAGCGTGTAACGTAACATCATAGCAGCTGACAGAATGGTTGCCAGCGGATTAGCAATGTTTTGTCCAGCAATATCAGGCGCTGATCCGTGAATTGGTTCATACATGCCTTTACCGTTTTCATCCAGTGAAGCAGACGGCAACATGCCAATCGAGCCCGTCAGCATCGACGCGCAATCAGACAGAATATCGCCAAACATATTGGTGGTCACCATAACGTCAAACTGTTTCGGTGCACGTACCAGCTGCATTGCCGCATTATCAACATACATATGACTTAATTCGACATCAGCATAGTCTTTAGACAAGCTTGTCATGGTCTCACGCCATAATTCCGTGCATTCCAGTACATTGGCTTTATCTACCGAGCACACGCGGCTTTGGCGTTTGCGTGCAATATCAAATGCCACGCGACCGATACGATTAATTTCGCTTTCGCGATAAACCAGGGTGTTGTAGCCTTCTTTTTCACCATTTTCCAGGGTACGAATCCCTCTTGGCTGGCCGAAATAAATACCACCAGTCAATTCCCGCACAATCATTAAATCCAGACCAGCAACGACTTCGGGCTTCAAAGTGGAAGCATCAGCTAATTGTGGATATAACAGGGCCGGACGTAAATTGGCAAAAAGGTTTAATTGTGAACGAATACCCAATAAACCTTTTTCGGGACGTACACTGATATCCAATGATTCCCATTTATAACCGCCAACGGCGCCTAATAAGATGGCATCAGCCTGTTTGGCCATCTGCAGGGTTTCATCTGGCAGTGGGCTGCCGGTTTCATCATAGGCGGCACCACCGATCAAACCATATTCCAGTTCAATATCTAAACCATCCTGCTTGAAAGCATTTAAAACTTTGACGGCTTCAGCAACGATTTCCGGGCCGATACCATCGCCGGCCAATACTGCAATTTTTTTTGTCATGAATGTTATTACTTTTAAAATTTATTATTAGGAAAATAACCACGGCGCCTGTTCACGGCGGCGTGCTTCGTAAGCTTTAATATCATCAGTATGTTTGAGAGTCAGACCGATATCATCCAGGCCTTCAAGCAAACAGTGTTTTTTAAAGCTATCAATTTCAAAATGAAATTTTTCACCATCAGGTAAAAGAATAGTTTGCTCGGGTAAATCAACCGTCAACTTATAGCCCGGTGAAGCCTCAACCTGATGGAATAATTTATCAACCTGTTTTTCATCAAGTTTTATAGCGAGAATGCCATTTTTACTGCTGTTGCTGAAAAAGATATCAGCAAAACTCGGGGCGATAATCACCCGTATACCAAAATCTTCCAATGCCCAAACCGCGTGTTCACGGCTTGAACCACAACCAAAGTTTTCACGCGCCAATAATATGGTACCGCCTTGATAACGTGGTTGATTCAATTCAAAATCCGGATTTAAGGGGCGATTACTGCAATCCTGTCCAGGTTCGCCATGGTCCAGATAACGCCATTCATCAAACAGATTAGGGCCAAAGCCACTGCGTTTAATCGATTTCAAAAACTGTTTGGGGATAATGGCATCTGTATCGACATTGGGCCGATCCAAAGGAATCACTAATCCGGTTTCCACGGAAATTTTTTGCATGTTCACCTCTTACTTTCTTATCGCAGTGCCTTTTGATGGTCAGGTCTTGCCTTGGCATCCGTTTTATTTTTCAAATTAAGGCTTTTCAATCTTCTATGACGCATGTGGCGATGTTATGGCACGTGATATATTTGGTCATTAAAACCTGCAAATAATACCATTGTTTGCATCGGTATATTTGGTTGATGACATTCTGTTTGAGACTTTTTATCGTTCACAACCGTCTCTGTTATGGTAGACAAAATGGCTCTATCGGACAGGTTGAATTTCACTTTCAATCACATCATGCTGTTGAATAAGATCATCAATAGATTGGGTGAAGTCCGCGTCAATTGAGCCTTTTAACACAACAATTTCGACACGACGGTTAGTCGCCCTGTTTTCAGCAGAATCATTGGGTGCCAATGGTCGGGTATCGGCGTAACCTTCCAGCACAAACCGTTCAGGCGGAATGGTATTGTACCTGAGCAACTCATGAACCACCGACGTTGCCCTGGACGTTGATAATTCCCAGTTGGAACGATATCGAGATGTGCTAATCGGAATATTGTCTGTATGCCCGGCCACAGCAATCAATCCATCCGTCTGGGTGAGTACTTCATTGATTTTTTTCAGTATTGGCACAAAGTCCTGATTCAATGTGGCATCACCGGAAGGGAATGAGCCTCGCTCACGTATACGAATGACAATGCGGTTCAGCTGATTTTCAACAACAATCAATCCACGTTCAATTTCAGATACCAGCGCTTGTTTGAACTCCTCGACCTCTTCAGCCACCTGCTTTGCCTGAGCTTCTGCGACTGCTTCAGCATCCATTGTAACTTTTAATACATCGCGAGTTTCATCCGTGGTTTCCTGTCTGACGATATTCAATGGAGTGGGTTTCGGTTCACCCGGACTGAATTCCTGCGCGATGATGCTGGTACCTTTCGGTATCGCTTCGGCCACCACGTCACGTTGCACACCAAACGCTTTTTCCAATGACAACACCACCATTTTATATTTGATAGCATCAATTTCGGCAAAAGATAACAGCAAGACAAAGAAACACATTAATAACGACATTAAATCGGCAAATGTCGCCATATAGGCTGGCAATCCCCTTTTTTGCTGCTTTTTGAAACTTTGCGTTTCAGATTCGCTCATAATTTAAGTCGGCTTCAGGGAGTGATTTAGGCTTCAGCCGGAGCCGGAGCTTCAGCATCCCGCTTGGAGGCCGGAAGGTAATTTTTCAGTAACTCTTCCAGTACTTTCGGATTTTGTCCTTCCTGAATCCCCATCACACTTTCAATGATGATGCTTTTATTCATCAATTCTTCATTACTACGAAGCGCCAGTTTATCGGCCAGAGGTAATGCAAACATATTGGCAATCATGGCACCATAAAGCGTTGTCAGTAGCGCAATAGCCATCGCCGGCCCAATTGACTTTGGATCGGACATGTTTGACAGCATCTGTACCAGACCGACCAACGTACCTATCATGCCCATTGCCGGCGCAGCATCGCCGATTTGCTGGAAAATCTGTTGACCAATACTGTGGCGATTCACCGTTTCATTCATTTCAGTATTCAGCGCTTTTCTGACCACAGCAGGTTCATGTCCATCGACCAGCATGCGGATACCCAATGCCAATGCAGGATTTTGTACCTCCTGTCTTTCCAGTGCCAGCAGGCCTTCTTTACGGGCGATACCTGCCAATTGCACAACACTGGTAATAATTTCAGTAGGGTCTTCAGATTTATGCAAAAACGCTTTGGTCGCTGTTTTCATTGAGCCGATAAACTGTTTAAGCGTAAAGCGCATCATAACCACAGCAAAAGTGCCGCCAATGACGATCATGAATGAAGGGGTATTGATAAATGTACTTGCCGCAGCACCGAGAGCAATGGTGGCGATAATCAGACTCCAGGCGATTAAAAAACCCAGTAAAGTAGCCAAATCCACGTGCTTTTCTCCCTGATTTAAGTCATGCCTGAAGTCATAGAATAAATTCGAGACTAATTGTACCGGATGATACTCAAAATCAACAGTATCAAGTATTCACAGCCCGTTGATGTTTTTTCCGGCGATAAATAATAATCGCTGGCAGCATTGCCATAATAAACATGAATAACAAGACAATTATCGGCCAGATGGTTGGTGTGTTCCATTTAGCTCTTAACTGGTCCCGTAATAGCGGATCGATCCGATGATACTTTAACGTATTATTGGCCATCAAATTGGGCTTAATATTTTTATTCCACGCATGAAAAAGGGTTAATTGTTTGGGATGAAAGCCCCAGACCCAAGGGGCATCATGCCGGACAATATTCACCATTTGGTCGATAATCGCCTGACGTTGCTCCCCATCAGGCATTATTCGCATCTGCTCAAATAACTTATCAAACTCCGGGTTTTGATAATTCGCACTATTTTCACCATTATGAATGGCTTTGGCATTTGGTCCATACAATAGAAACAGAAAATTTTCCGGGTCAGGATAATCCGCACTCCAGCCTATTTTAAATATCTGCGTTTGTCCCCTGCGCATCTTATCCTGAAAGCGATTGTAATCTGTTGATCTAATCACTAACTGAATATTGAGTTTTTGGAATTGTTTGCGCATCCAATCCAGTTGCGCCTTGGCATCGGGACCAACTGCAGCAACATCAAAATATAGCACTAAAGGCTGGCCTGTTTCAGCATCACGCCCTCTTGGATATCCGGCTTCGGCAAGCAGGCTTCTGGCATAATCAACCGATCTGGTTCGTACCGCATTATCCCGCCATTCGTATACGTAGGGATCCAAGCCTTCCCTGCCCTCACGATAACCAAAAATACCTGGTGGAATGGGTCCCTGAGCGGGGATCCCCCGTCCGTTGAAAAAGATAGAAACGAATTCCTCCTGATCAATAGCAATAGCAATTGCCTGTCGTAGTTTACGAGCTCTTTCACTATCACCGCCCACTACCGAATCAAGCATATTGAATCCAATATAATGGGTTGTAGTACCCACTGCAGACTGTAAATCTATGCCCTTTTTCATCATGTCATCGCTCAGTCCAAAGGACCCGCCTGAAGAAACCTGAATGGCCTGTTCAAAGCTATCCGAGGTTAAACCACTGACATCGTAATATCCCTGGATGAATTTTCCCCAGTACGAGGTGCTTTCTTTTTCCAGGGTATAAATAATCTTGTCAATAAACGGCATGGACAGGCCAGCATCGTCCAGCAAACCGGCCGCAGCATCACCGGGGTTCCCTTCTCTGGGATAAGTTTCACCATGAAAATTAGGGTTTTTAATCATCACCATGCGGCGGTTAGGATCATTTTCAATCATGTGATAAGCACCGGTGCCAACCGGATACCAATCCAAAGTAATATTCTTGTCTTGTAGAACTGTCTGCTGATAAAACACATCTGCTTCCCAAGGGATGGGGGCAAAAAATGGCATTGCCAGCCAATATTTCAGTTGTGGATACTGGCCATAAACCGTAATTTGGTAACGATAGTCGTCAATAGCCCGTACGCCACTAATCTGCAATGCTTGTAAATCAATGGGCTGATTTTTTTGATGCATTTTGCCAAGTTCTGCAGCAAAATCCCCCAGCCCTAAGATATGTTCACTCATTAAGCCCAAAATAGGTGAATGTACTTCAGGATGAGCCAGACGCTTTATTTGATAAACATAATCAGAAGCTTTCAATTCCCTAGTCGCTTGAATGGGAAAATCCATGATGGTGGTTATCTTGCGGGCAGTTTGTTCATCCAAATCCCGGTAAAGCAATTGTCCAGATTTATCGCGAGCAAATGCCGGATGCGGCTGATAAGCGATTCCCGGGCGAATGGTGATGGTATAACGTGAAAAGGCGACATTTTCTGCAGTCTGTTGTGATGCCGGTATCAACTCACCATTTTTATCAAGCAGCTCAACTTCAGGCATCATCGCTGCAGTCAGAGGCTCTAACTGATATGGGCGCTTGAGGTAATGATACTGAAAAGGTGGCTCATAAATTTGTGCAGTAATCAGACTTTCGTTCGCTGCGTAGGAACGGGCAGGATCCAGATGCTTTGGACGCAGCATAAATGAACTGTAACTGACAGTTGCTTCACTTTCTGCAGCCGGGTATGGAGAGTTTATAGCTGATAGGTCACACCCTGACAGTAATGCAAATAACAGTGTGTAGAGCAATACAGTAAATCGGCACATAACATTCCAGGTTGGATCCAGTTAAATAGCGAGTATAACGGGATTGTACGTTGCCTGCCTCTTCCAGTAGCAGCCAAAATCAGGTAAGTTTATCGGTTTTAAATTTCTGGAGTACTTCATGGGTTTTCTACAAGGTAAACGGGTATTGATTGTTGGCGTGGCCAGCTCGCGTTCTATCGCTGCCGGTATTGCGCATGCGATGGCTCGTGAAGGCGCAGAACTGGCTTTTACCTACCAAAATGACAAACTCAAATCACGTGTTGAAAAAATCGCTGAAGAATGTGGCTCCAATCCAGCATTAATTTTCCCTTGCGATGTCAGCAGCGATGAACAGATCAATGCTGTTTTCGATGATCTGGCCAAACAATGGGATGGTCTCGACACAATTGTTCACTCAGTGGCATTTGCCCCACGCGAACAGTTACAGGGCAGTTTTGTTGACAGCGTGACTCGCGAAGGCTTTGCTGCTGCACACGACATCAGTGCTTATAGTTTTGCTGCATTGGCGAAAGCAGGCAAAAATATGATGGCCGGCCGAAATGGATCATTACTGACTTTAAGCTACCTGGGTGCCGAACGTGCCATTGATAATTACAACGTTATGGGCGTCGCCAAAGCAGCCTTGGAAGCGACTGTCAGATATATGGCTTACTCTTTAGGCCCTGATGGTATTCGAGTCAATGCTGTTTCCGCCGGGCCTATCAAAACTTTAGCTGCAGCGGGGATCGGCGATTTTGGCAAGATGCTGGCTTATGGCGAACGTAATGCACCGCTGCGTCGCAATGTGACCATTGAGGAAGTGGGTAATGTTGCCGCTTTCCTATGCTCAGACCTTGCATCCGGTGTGACTGGTGAAATTACCTACGTTGATGGTGGATACAACATCGTTGGCATTGGCGACAAGTAATCTAACCGATGTACATTTAGTTAATAAAAACAGGGCGTTAAGCCCTGTTTTTGTTTTAACCATTGCAAATTAAGGACAGCTCATGCCTCACTCACATGCCGTCATTTTATTAGCTCTAATCATCTTGAGTGCCATTAGTGGTGTTTTATTTGGCTGGTTTTTTGGTGAGTTGTCATTGCAAATCGGCTGGATGGGCGATTTATTCCTCAATGCACTTAAAATGATCATTATTCCTCTGATTGTGGCCTCGGTCATCAGCGGCATTGGGGCACTTGGAGATGTCAGAAAGCTGGGCCGTTTAGGTGGTTCAACCATTTTTTATTATGGTCTTACAACGGCTGTTGCTGTCTTTATTGGCTTGGTAGTGGTCAATATTATCCAACCTGGTGCTGGAATAGAGCTTGGCAATGCCACAGTTCCAGAGCGTATTCTTGAAAAACAGGGGACCGGCATATCCGATATTTTCATGTCACTGATTTCACCCAATCTGTTTGCCTCAGCTACCGAAATGCAATTATTACCAATCATTGTTTTTGCCATATTGTTTGCCATGGCACTAACGACTATTGGCAACCGCTCTAAACCGGTATTTGCGGTTTTTGATGGCATTAATGAAGCTATGATGAAACTAGTGATATGGATCATGTATTTTGCTCCCATCGGGATTTTTGCGTTGATTGCTGCGCGCATCGGTCTGGCGGGTGGTGGTGAAGAACTTTACAAAGAAATTCAAGCCGTAGGCTGGCATGTCGTCACCGTATTGACTGGCTTATTTATTCATTTTTGTTTTCTATTCTTACTACTTCAACTTATTGCCGGTAAAGGCTTTAGCTATTTGATTGGCATGAGCCGAGCCTTATTTACCGGTTTTGGTACGGCAAGCTCAACCGCTACCCTGCCATTAACAATGGAGAATGCTCGCGAAAATAAAGTCAGCGATAAGGCCATCAAGTTTGTATTACCACTTGGCAGCACAGTAAATATGGACGGCACAGCACTCTATGAGGCAGCAGCCGTATTATTTATTGCACAAGCCTATGGAATTGATTTAACCATGACCCAGCAGGTGATTGTGTTTATCACTGCAACGCTGGCTGCAATCGGGGCAGCGGGGATACCGGAAGCGGGTCTGGTGACGATGGTAATCGTACTCAGTGCCGTAGGCTTGCCTCTGGACGGTATTGCATTGTTACTGGCAGTAGACTGGTTTCTGGATCGCTTTCGTACCGTCGTCAATATATGGGGTGACAGTGTCGGCGCCAAAGTCATTGATACACTGGTCATAAAAAAGGCGCTATAAGCGCCTTTTTTTACTCATTCCAGAAGTAATAATTATTCTTCATCGGCAGAGGTTACACGCGATTCGTAAATCTTAATTTTCGCCTCACTGCGTAATGCGCTGAGAAAAGCGGCCATTTCTGCACTGCCATTCAGGCGTGTTAAGTTTGAAACCAAACCATCACGGACTTCAGGCTCGATATCGTCAATTGCCCCCTGTTGCACATCACTTACTGCGACCACAACGTAATTACCATTATCTGCTGTAAAGCCCGCATATTGCGTTGACTCCGCGTTAGGTAACGTAAATGCCTGATTGAGGATTTGGGCACTGATGTTCTGACTATCACGACTATAAAATGCGGCCGGCTGCCAGTTATCAACAAATACCTCGTTTGCCGGGGCCCCTGATTTTAATTCCTGTAATCTGGCTTCGCCCTGAATATATGCCAAATCACTGGCACGTTGATAACGAATTTGCTCGGTAATTGCGGGAGAGACAGAATCAAATGGCAGTAACGTCGCATCCACATAGCTGTTCTTACGGATCACAACCAGTCGGGTGTCAGATAATTCAATAACCTGACTGTTCAAATCTTCATTTAGTACATCATCAGAAAATGCGGCTTTTATAACTGCCTGATTTTCAGCAATACCACTCCCACCAGAGCGCGTAAATGAACCGGAGGTATTAATCTCCAATGCTAAAGCTTCTGCAGCAACATCCAGGGTCTCAGGATTTTCATAAGTAAGATTGGCCAGTTCTTCAGCTTTATCATAAAACTGACGCTCAGCCTGCTGACGTCTGTATTGCAAGGCTACTTCATTTTTAACATCAGCAAAATCAACATTGCTGGATTTATCAATATCAGTCAGTTTAATGATGTGATAACCGAACTCTGTTTTAATCGGCTCGGAGATATCTCCTACATTTTCTAAAGCAAATACCGCTTCTTCGAACGTCGCTTCCATCACATCACGTTGAATGGTTCCCAGATCACCACCAGAAGATGCTGAACCGACATCTACAGAATAAGCTTCTGCGAGTTCTTCAAAGCTCTGCCCCTCTTCAAACTTGGTTTGAATTTCAGCGAGGATTTGCTCTGCTTGTTCATTATCCTCAATCAGAATATGACTTGCGCGACGCTGTTCCGGGCCGACAAACTGGGTTTTATTATCAATAAAATATTGCTGTAGTTGTTCATCGTTAACGTCAATCTGTGACGAAACCGTATCAAGTGACAATTCAAGATAATCAACCGAGATCTGTTCCGGAGTGGTATAGCTTGATTGATTGGCGTTATAAAAATCACGCACATCACTTTCATCAACTTCTACTTCGCTCAGGAAGTCTTCAAGTTTTATCACACCATAAGCGATTTCACGCTGCTGGTTTTCAAGTTTCAACAGTCTTTCAACTTCAACTTGAGACACTACAGTACTGCCTTCAATATTCTGGACAAGTTGCTGCCCCAGAAGGTCATTTCGCAAAGATGCTTCGTAGGATGCCGGACTGAATCCAGCACGAGCCAACACCATTTGATACTGCTCGGTATCAAAACTTCCATCGCGTTGAAAAGCCGGGGTCTGCTGAATAAACTGGGCAATTTGACGGTCACTTATTCGTTGCCCCAGCTTATCAGAGGCTGAACGAATCAAGCGTTGCTCAATAAGATCATCTATGACTGCATAGCGTATTTCAGCACCATCAAACATATCGGGATTAAATTCATCTCCCATCATTTGCCGCATTTGTTCACGATAACGCTGAACTGCCTGTAATAATTCAGAGCGGGTGATTTCCTCACCATTTACCTTCGCTACTACCGCATCACTTGGTCCGGTGACATAAGAATTCACCCCCCAAAGTGCAAAGGGAATGCTGATTAAACCAACAATAAACCAAGCAATCCAACCTTGGGCGCGATCACGTATGAAATGCAACATAGCAGTGAACCTTCTTCACGAGTGTGGGTTAATTTAAGCAAAAAAAAAGGCGCATAGAATGCGCCCTTCTTTTGTATTGGCGGAGCGGACGGGACTCGAACCCGCGACCTCCGGCGTGACAGGCCAGCATTCTAACCAGCTGAACTACCGCTCCTGATATTCCTGGTGGGTGCTGAGGGGTTCGAACCCCCGACCCTCGCCTTGTAAGGGCGATGCTCTCCCAGCTGAGCTAAGCACCCCAGAAAAAAGAAACTAGTTTACAGCATCCTTAAGCGCTTTGCCAGCTTTAAATGCAGGAATTTTAGCAGCTGCAATTTTGATTTCTTCGCCGGTGCGTGGGTTACGGCCAGTACGAGCAGCACGCTCACGAACAGAAAAAGTACCAAAGCCTACCAAAGTAACTTGATCGCCTTTGCTTAACGCTTTTGTGACTGCAGAAGTCACGCCATCAACAGCCAGAGCCGCTTTTGCTTTTGAAATGTCTGCGGCCGCAGCAACTGCATCGATTAATTCAGATTTATTCACAGCTTAATTCCTCGTGTCGTTTATATATTATGTGTTCAAGTCCCAAAGGACACACAACACCTCGGCGCGTCTCATTGGTTGTGTGTATCTAACTACAGCAAAAACAGTGTGTCAAGACAGTAAAACATTAGCATCATTCGCCATGGACGATTTTTTGTGAACCACCTCTAAACTCATGCTAAATCAGTACTTAAGCCTTTACTCATATAGTCTATGCTTATTTTAAGCACCAACCGATTGGGCCAAAGCAACATATTGCTCAACAGACAAGGTTTCCGGACGTTGTTTGGGATCGATACCCTGCCTCTCCAACTCAGAGAGGGAAACACTATTTTTCAAAGTGTTAGCGATGGTTTTTCGACGTTGACTAAATGCCTGAGTGACTAAAGTACCTAAGGTTTTGATGCAGACATCGCCCCCAACAAATTGCTTCCTTGGTTGTAAATAAATGATTGCTGAGTCCACTTTAGGTGGAGGGTCAAAGGCAGTAGGTGGCACAATAAATAATTGTTCAGCCATGCACTGATATTGAATCATTATGCTGAGACGACCATAGCTTTTATTACCTGGTGCGGCACAAATGCGCTCTACAACCTCTTTTTGCAGCATAAAGCACATGTCTTCAATCAATGTTGCCTGATCAAGTAAATGGAACAATAGAGGGGTGGTGATGTTATAAGGTAGGTTGCCAATCACTCGCAATTTTTCATCGTTCTGTTGCAACTGTTTAAAATCAAATTCCAATGCATCAGCCTGATGAATACACAGATTCGTTGACTCACTGAACTGATTTTTAAGTATTGGCACCAAATCACGATCCAGTTCGATCACATCCAATCTTGCAGAATCGGCCAGTAAAGCTGCGGTTAACGCGCCACGTCCCGGCCCTATTTCGACTAAGTGCTGATCTTTTTGCGGGGATATCGCGGCGATAATATCGGTTATTACCGCTTCATCATGCAGGAAGTTCTGACCAAAACGTTTACGGGCTTTTGGATAAGATCGTTGCTCACTCATGGGATATTTTTATTTTGCGACATTGTTTCAGCCATATAGATTGCTGCCTGCAGACTTGTCGCACTGGCTTTTCCTGTGCCGGCAAGATCCAGAGCTGTACCGTGATCAACCGAGGTACGAATAAATGGAAGACCCAGTGTGATATTAACGGCATCACCAAAGCCTTGATGTTTTAAAACAGGTAATCCCTGGTCGTGATACATAGCCAGCACGGCGTCATAGTCTGCCAGCCTGGACTTCACGAAAATCGTATCGGCGGGCCAGGGACCGGTAATATCATATCCTTTTGCCTGCATGTAGTTTATGGCCGGCTCAATAACAGTTTGCTCCTCAGTCCCCAAATGGCCGCCTTCACCTGCATGCGGATTTAAACCACAAACCGCTATACGCGGCCGTTTTAATCCAAAACTGTGCTGCAAACTGTCAACCAGAATATGCATAATTTGTTGCAGGCTTTCCTGAGTAATGGCATCACTCACTTCACGTAGAGGTAAATGGGTGGTTGCCAAGGCGACACGAAGCTCAGGCGTTGCCAGCATCATAACGACTTTATTGACACCAGCACCATCGGCAAAAAACTCGGTATGCCCACTGAAAGGTATGTGCGCGTCATTGATCACACCTTTATGAACTGGTGCCGTTACAACCGCATCAAATGTATTATCAAGACAACCATCCAACGCAATTTGTAATGATTTTACAACGTAGACAGCATTAGCCGTATTCAACTCTCCAGCAACGACTTTTCCGGTTACTTCACAAGGAAGATAGACAATATTGCCTGCAATACCGGCCTCAGGTGTTTGACTAGCGTCAAATTCAATTAATTTTATCGGCAGGCCTAACGTATCGGCACGCTGCTGCAAAACAACGGGATCGGCGATAACGACTATTTCACTCTGCTGAGCAGTCTGAGCCAACTGAATACAGAGATCTGGTCCTATACCAGCAGGTTCCCCCGCTGTCAGCGCTATCCGGCGAATGTCACTCAAAGGTCACGGTACTCAATATAAGCCTCATCACGCATGGCTCTTAACCAGCTTTCCATTTCTTCTTCAATTTTACGTTGCTTGAGTTGTTCCCGGGCTTTATTCCGATTGAATTCATCAGCCATATTCTGTTCACGACGTTCTTCCACCTGAATCAGATGCCAGCCAAAACGGCTTTGGAAAACGTCGCTTATTTCCCCCTCAGCCAATGAGTTCATCACTTCCTCAAATTCCGGCACCATCACGCCCGGACTGGTCCACCCCAGACTTCCGCCGTCTATTGCAGAGCCGGTATCCTCAGAATGCGCTCTGGCCAACTCAGCAAAACTTTCACCATTCTGGATTCGCTCACGCAATTGCTGAAGTCTGTTTTCCGCCGCTTCATCGGTTACCAGCTCATTGGTTTTAATTAAAATGTGACGTGCCTTGGTCTGTTTGACCAAGTGTGTTTCCTCACTGCGTTTTTCAGCAAGTTTAACCAGATGAAAACCACTGCCACTGCGTATAACATCACTAACTTCACCGACAGCCAGGTTTGGTACGACACCGGCAAATAAGGTAGGCAGTTCTGCTTGTTTGCGCCAACCCAGCTCACCACCTTCCAAGGCATTTTGACCATCAGAATAACCAGCTGCAACCTCCGAGAAATCTCCCCCCTGATCCAGCAAATCCTGAATTTCAGCTAATTTCTGCTCTGCAGCCTGAACCTGTTCCGGTGCAGGCGCATCGGGTAAAGCGACTAAAATATGCAGCAAGCGAAAAGCCTGCTCGGAATCACCCTGCAGGTTCTGCGTTGCCAGAAAATTATCTACTTCACGTTCAGAAACCACAATCGAATCCTCAATCTCGCTTTTACGCAGGCGGTTTATCACCATCTCTTCACGAATAGTTTCGCGAAATTCAGCAAAATCATATCCGTCGCTCTCCAGAGCATCACGAAATTGCCGCAATGTAAGATTATTATTTTCAGCGATTTGTCTGATAGCCGCATTCAATGCATCATCAGCCACCCGAATCCCACCCATTTCAGCTCGCTGAATTTGCAATTTCTGCATGATTATTCTTTCAAGCACCTGACGACGGAGAATGTCCGAGGATGGAATAGTGGCATTACGTTGGCGAAGTTGTTGACGGACGGTCTGTTCCATTTCAACCAGTTCACTGTCTAATACGACTTCGTTATTGACGACAGCAACAATGCGATCCAACGGTGCTGCTAAAACGCTGTTAGCAAGCAATAAGCCGACAAGCAGATATTTAATCATGAACTATTCAAACTCCGTAAATTGATGGTCGGTATTATAGCGGTTCAAATGGCCTCAAGCCTAAAGAACCTTCGTTGCAGATTTCTGGATTAAAGACAAAACATTCCGTTAGAAAGTTGAATATAGTGGACGAAAATTATTCATACCCGCGAATACTGTCTTCAAGAAGACCATCTGACTTCTTACCAAAGCGCCCCAAACCTTTTAGCTCGATTTCGAAGAAGATAGCTTTAGTACGGTTTTCATTACCAAACTCATCATTATCGATACCAATAAAATTAGTGTCTTTAACATAATCTCTGTAAACAATGCGGGTAGCCCAACAGCAGCTATGATATTCAACTCCAGCTAATGTTTCGAGTGTGAGACTGTCTCTTAATGATCGATAATAACGACCAATAACACTCCATTGGTCATTAATCGGCACACTGCCGGATACATCAATCTGA
Source organism: Methylophaga sp. UBA2496 (assembly GCF_002341635.1). Taxonomy (NCBI): domain Bacteria; kingdom Pseudomonadati; phylum Pseudomonadota; class Gammaproteobacteria; order Thiotrichales; family Piscirickettsiaceae; genus Methylophaga; species Methylophaga sp. UBA2496. The sequence continues at coordinate 177,411 of NZ_DDOK01000009.1, forward strand.
TCTAGCGGAAACTGGTTATCTCCATCATCGCGACGATAACGATGAGCAATATTAAATACGCCACCATCCTCATTACGATAACGTAATTGCAACGATGACATACTTGACTGTGTAGTATCCGGATCCCATTGAATTTGACCCGCCAAAGCCCACTCTTCACTAATGCTTGCTATTGCCTCGGCAATGTAATCAGAATCAGACGAAGTCTCTCGCACATCTGGCCTTAAATTGACTCGGCGATCAGAAAAATACTGAATTTGCCCCAGAGTCACACTTAACTTCTCACGACCGGTTTCTTCATCAATAAAACGACTGGTCAAGCCAACTGTTACCTGGTTGGCATCTCCGATTCTGTCAGGTCCAGTAAAGCGTTCATGACTAAACATACTCCCCATACCAAAAGTACGAAGATTAGTATCGAACAATGGAATATCATCCTGATCACGGTATGGAATGTAAAGATAAAAGGCTCTTGGCTCTAGTGTCTGGATCATTTTGTTACCGGCAAAATTCAGCGGTCTTTCGAAAACCAAACCACTGTCCAGGCTTACTACCGGCAAAGTGCGGTTAATACTGCTTTCTTCAAATTGAGATTGCCCACTTAAATTATCAAGAGAATAGTAACTTTGTTTTAACGCCACCCTTGGTGTGACAAAAAAACCAGCTGTGCCCATTGGCAAACTAACTCCGGGCTCAATATTTAAGCGTTGTCCTTTAACCAACTCGTCATGATCAAAAGCTGTAAATTCGGAATTAAACTCATAGCTAAGACCATATGCCTGATCAGGTAACAGACCTCGAAGTGTTAATTGTGGTAAACGTTGATAAGGTTCTTCAACTTCTCGCAACAGCGTTTGATAGCCTTGAACCCTGGCACCAAAATTCCAAATATCACCGTAATAATTCACATTGAGTAAGCGATTTAAATGCGTGGTGCTGCTTAAGCTGAGATTGTTGCTGAAATCTTCCAGATAATCCCTGTCAGAAACATAGTTATAATCGACCTGAGTGCGCCAGCGATTTGCATAGCGACCATCCTGCTGAAATGAGAAATGTTTTCTGTTTTGGTTATAGTTGGGATTAATTTCATCCCCATTTTGTCGCAAGCTGTCACTGCCCAGAAAGCCAGCATCAATTATCCCTTCCGACTGCGAAGTCAAATAACGATATTCCCCGATGAGCATCAAACCTCGATCAGACATATAACGTGGTGTCAGGGTCGCATCCATATCCGGTGCAATGTTCCAGTAATAAGGAGTACTGACATCAAAACCGGTTTCATTGGAATTCCCAATTGAGGGAATTAAAAAACCAGATTTACGTTCATCACTTAATGGAAAGCTGATATAGGGTGTATAAAAAACCGGGACATCCATCATGCGAAGCACAACATCATAAGCCCGGCCCACGCCCTCTTCATGATCCAGATCGACCTCTCCGGCTTTTAATTTCCAGAAATCGTCATTTTCCATACAAGTTGTATAGGTGGCGTTTTTTAACTGCGTTGATTGCACACCCTGCCGGTTCACATGGCTCGCTTCACCGCGTGCATTCATCTGTTTCATTTGATATTTAGCATCAATCAGCGTGCCACGATCTTCATCAAGATTCCATTCCGCCTGATCACCGAATATCGACATCTGGCTATCACGCAACCGCACATCACCCTGAGCAGTGACCTTACCTGTGGTTTGGTTATAAGTTGCACGATTGGCATTGAGTTGTTGCCCACCGCGACGAACATCTACTTTGCCGGTAAATACCGAAGTACCCAAATCAACCAGCTGAGCAGTGTCAGCTTGAACATCAACGTCACTTTCTGCAGTGAGCGCATCTTCGGGGAGAAAAAAATCAGCAGCCGGTCGGGGACAATGACTAGGTACATGGTATGGCTCTGCGGAAACAAGAGGAGCAAAACAGGAAACAAAACCTGCAGATAACATTATCAGTTTGCGCATCAACATCCCCGATCAGCCTTGATGGTCGAAAAATCGGCCATCTCCATTCAATAAACAACTGCCAATTTATCGCACAGAAATGTGCTTTCATCAAATCCCCTATCTAATTAAGATAGCTAAAAACAATATATTGACCATTCATCAATAACTTAGCTCTACTATGGCATTCCTGCTCGCTTCACAGCCACCACATTCTCCGTGGAACCATCAGCAGTTCATGGAAATATTTTCAAATATTCTGTTGACAGAGAAAAACTCAATCCCTATAGTATGCGCTTCCTTTCGGGGGCTATAGCTCAGCTGGGAGAGCGCTTGCATGGCATGCAAGAGGTCGGCGGTTCGATCCCGCCTAGCTCCACCAAGAATCGAAAGAAAACAGTTTTAGGTCCCCATCGTCTAGAGGCCTAGGACACTGCCCTTTCACGGCGGTAACAGGGGTTCGAATCCCCTTGGGGACGCCATATTAAACCCTCGGATGTGTATTCTGTAATGAATAACCATCCGGGGGTTTTTCTTATCTGCAGCAACAACTACCCGCTCAACAATCCGGCATATGAAGTCTTTCAGACTCTCTCTATCCAACGCATGAAGCTCTTTAAATAATTGGTCCAAAGCACGTTTGATATCGAACTCAGTGAGTGATGCCAGATAGTTTTCAGCACTACTCTGCTCATCCAATTCGTTAATGGCAGACAGTAATTGCCGTCGTTCATTTTCTTTTGATTCAACCGAACGAAGAAATGCATCTGGAGCACTTGACGTGGAGGCCAGTTCGACCAGGCGTTGAATGCGTGTATCAACCTGGTCAATCTGTCGATGCAATGCCGCACGTTGTTTTGTGGTATCGGTTTGGCCAGCCTTTTTAGCTCGTCGCAATATTGACCCGGTAAACTTCGCAGACTGCAGATCGGCTTTAAGCTGGCTCAGAAATAACTCATCTAAAAACATTGCTGTCATACGTCGACCACGGCCACCAGCAGCTCGATAATACTTACTGGCATCACCAGACCATTTATTATCATTTTCATCACGTAAAAGCCCACTCAAAAGGTATTTACTTGAAGTACTGCGAACAGATTTATGCTTGTTATCTTCAAGCTGTTTCAGTATTGCCTCAGCTTCATCTTCGGTAATCAGTCCCTCATGTGTATCCTTATTTATGTGCCATTGGTCGCGTGGCCGTCGCTTTTTGCCGGTTTTACTTCTACCTTCGACCCTTTCTTCGTGAACGTTCCAAATAGTATGGCCAGCGTATGTCAGAGCATTCCACTCCATTGATAAAGCGGTGGTTGCAGACCAATTCAAATTCATCCTGGTAAGTACTGATTGCCGACCGATCCCCATTGCCCTCTGTTTTAAATAACTGGACACCTTATCGGCTTCTTTACCAGGTATAAGTCGGGATTTCATTACAGCCTGGCCATCACGAATGGCACCTGTTGCTATTTTCTCAAGCTGGTAACCTTTCGGGGCAGCACCACCCGCACGGAAACCTTGTTTAACGTTTTCAGCCATACCCGCAAGTCCTTTTTGTTTGCTGATCATCGAATGCCATTGGTCCATAGCCTGCAAGATAGTTTTCAACATCATGGAGCTAATCGGGTCTGCATCCGGAAGTGATTTATAAACGATCCGGATCCCCTGCTTTTCGGCTTCATGTTCAAAGAAATGGGAAATGTACTGCCGGCGAGAAAGCCGGCTAGTATCAAGCAGCAGTAAAGTGCTCCAGCCACGTTGACGGGACTTCATACTGACATAGAGAGATTGAAAGCCTGGGCGATTTTCCGTTTTTCCAGACTCCACGGCATCGATAAACTCTTCAACAATAATTAAGCCACGCTCAGTGGCCAAATCATTCAGATCACGACGCTGGGCAGCGATACTTACATCACTGCGATCCTTGCTTGATCGGAGATAAACGGCGGCTCTGTTGTTGATCATCTTCTTGTTGTTTTTGTAGCTGCTTGAGCAACATAGGAAATAACACATCCACCGCAGAATCTACGTCGATTTGTCCCACGGTTTCGACATCGATGTGCTGTGAATCGGCCATGGTTAAAGCTCATTGCCCTGGCTAATAACGTTATTCACTCTGGCAACTCACCATCTGGCAGCAACGGCAAACCATTGATTCGGCAAAAGCCATTCGCCCGTAAAAACTTGCCGCTTTTATTTCGCAGCTCTGATTCTATTTGCGGGGATTCATATCGTAATTTATGCAGCGCAATCAGTAACCCGGTATCAGTCATATTGGTCGGCAGCATCTTTTTTGCAGCCTGAATATCAAGGTTTTTGATAATTTTAAGCCGCTCATCACGTTCAACAATCCAAGTCATCGATGAACAGTTCATTGGCCTACTCCCTCAGCTGGGGCCATACCTCTTACAGACCTAAGAGCAGCGTAAAGAGAGTCATTTTTATGGTTCGGGTCGCGTTCGTATTCGAGAAGCAGGTTCCAAACCTTTATAAGTTCAGATTCAGTGGGCGGACGTGATTCCTTAATTCCTCTGTTAGCAGTTGGCATCATTACAATTCATTCCCCCATGCATCCCAACCTTCTACCCTCTGCCGAGCGAATAGCTCAATACGAGGCACATCACCGATCAATTCCACAATGCCTTGCCTGACTTCATCCGGTTTTTGTGAATGCGTGGTGTAAGGCGTGAACACGGTGTTTTTAATGCCGGCGTTGATTCGCTTCAGGCCATTGCCACGAACGGCGATTAAGCAGTCTTCTGAATTCGTACGGGTAAAGTTACCCATCCCCATTTTCGTCAGGCTGAGCATTAACCTGGTGATGTTGTGATCGGTCATTTGCATCAATTCATCATGGCCAATCGCAAAATACTGTTTAACCACCCGAGCAAACTGCTTGTTTAGCTTTATCCAGGTAAAGCCTTTCATTGTGCTGAATTTAAAACCCCAGGCTTCGACCAGTTTTAATGCCTCCATCGGCATCGGTGGCACATGCCACATAAATAAAACGCAGTCTTTATCCGCAATTTGATTGATAGGCAGCTGCATCAAATCCGATAACGTCATACAAGGATATTTGTGGCCAGCTCCACGCTGGCCACTATTCGCTTTGTCTCGATACGTCCAAGGCGGATCCGCATAAATCGCGTGGTATTTTTTATCTGGAAAGTTCATTTTTATCCACCCGACAATTCCAAGTTCGCTCAGGCGCAACAGCATCACAGTCCAGGCACTCGATAACATCAACATCAAATTCACCAGTATCGCCCGTATGTTGATGCACGTCTTTTCGAATACGTGAGGATCCGCAGTATGGACAGAGTTTGAATTTATCCATGACTCACCGTCCTTCGTAATAGCTTTGGTAGCGCTCACGAACATGTAGTGATTCGCACTGACGCCATAATTCGCCGAAGTGTTTGGAGCCATCTTCAATGACATTGTGTGGTTCGGTCATCAATTGACCTCGGCCTTTAATGGCCACCATGACTGAATTGAGATAATGACTGTCTAGGTTGCATGCCACACGGGCAAGGTCCACATGAAATTCATTACCGTTGTATAGGCTTAACAGCACTTGAGACGCATAGTAGGCACCACCGCAATCGGTTGCTGCTAACTTAAACAAATGAATAATGGCATCGGCATACTCTTGATATGTCACATCCTCATAAAGCACCGAGTTTTTCCGGTATTTATTATCAAAGTGCAATGTCATAACGCGGTTTTTTAAATCGTTAATGATTTCGTCTTTTGTCTTTTCAATGGCTTTTAATTCGCTCATGACTCACCATCCTCATCATCACGTTCAGCCTGAATACGGTCATATATTTCCTCACGATGTACGGTGACATCTTTGGGAGCCTCGACCCCAATGCGTACCTGGTTACCTTTAACCCCTAATACCGAAACGGTGACGTCATCACCGATGATTAACGATTCGCCTACTCTTCTAGTTAAAATCAACATACCTTCTCTCCTTGGTTGGTTTTGTGGCCCCTATTGGCCGGTTTAGCCGCTTGCGCCGGCTAGTCGGTGTGATCCCCATGCAGTTAAATCTTTAAAGGAAGCGCACTCTCACACGGCCGGTGTTATTAGCCCCACTACCGGCTTGGGTAACGATGTTCATTTGCTACTGCACCCCTTCGTATTCAGGTGGTGATGTATACAGGCCAAATCTGGCCAATTCTTCGAGCCCTAACGCGACCAGATGGCTGACTCGCTTGCCATTAATAACCCGCTCGATTTCTTCTTTAACGATGACGCCGGCTTGATGACACTGACGTTTAAAAACTCGGTCAGATTTCACCGGCAAGGCATTCCATTTATCCCGTAATGCTGGGGTGTGGCTTATGTGATCCATGATGTGGCCGGTGCGAATTAGCAGACACCATTTTTCATCTTCACCAGGTATCAAACGGATTGCTTCAAACTTTTTGGGGTGCCGATACTGACCGCTATCGATTTCAGAGAAGATGGTTTCTAGGATCCAAACCCACGGTTCACGATCGGCACTTGTTTCACCGACATGGCCATTCATTTCTGCAATAACGTCGGTAACAAAATTGCCTGTCTCTTTGGGTAAATCCGAAAACTCACACAACAGGCTCCAGGCACAAAGCAAAGCCGCATAATTACCGGCCATACGCACAGCACCATCATCTTCACCTTTCGCCCGACTATGCTCTAAGCAGTACTGACGCGCCTTTTTATAGATTTCACCGACTTCATGCCGACTTTTGGTGGTCAGAAACTCTAACCACTGACGCACGGGAAAACGGGGTAACTCTTCCGGCAGGATGGCTCCTTTTTTGCCTGTTAGCTCACTACGTACAATCTTGCCCAGCAGCGATCGAACGGGAACGTCTTCACCTGCAAGCAGTACCGGTGCGGATAGCAAATATTCCGTCATATCCGCACCACGGCGGCTAATGGTGTATTGATAGTTTTCCTGCAGCATGGCCACAGCTTTATCAATCACATCCTGCCGGCGAGCGGATAGTTCTTCCCAACCAACCGGGTGTGATGTGTGGGATATTGACGTAAGCAAACGGAATTCTGTTTGAAGTGATTGCCCAGAGAACATGGTGAAAGCAATCGAACGTTCCAAGCGTTTAATGATGGTTGATTTACCGGCCCCTTTGTCGGCCTGTAATGTCATATGTGGCCAGAAACCAAGCAATACTTTTAAATGGGCACCCAGCGACCATACCAACATGATTGCAGCCGCATTTTGGTTAAAGGTTTGTTGATACGCCTCGATAACTTGCCGAGCTTCGTAAACGGTGCCACTTGGGAACGTGAGGTTGTGATACGGGCATTGTTTTTCAGGGTCCATGAAATAACAATCTGGCCCTTCATTAACGGTTAACTTGCTATCTCGCCAGCATAGGCCTACAAAATTGGCCGCGTTACGAGCACCAATATGAGAAGCACGCTCGAGTATATTGAGCATGCGAGAAAATGAGCCTTTATTAAAAATGGGCCCAAACTTTCCCCACTGATCGAGATTGTGTAATTTTTCGTCTTCGACTACTCGCCTTACCAGGCGAGAGCCATGGCGAGGGGTTTGAACTGAAACAGCAAAAACGGTATTGGGCTGGGCATCCTGTTCACCAGTCATAGTCGCGGTGACGCTGGCAATATTTACTCGAGATAAACCGGCCACCCGAAAGCCAGACAGATCCGTAAAGGTCTCTTTTTCCATTCCGTTGTCATCCTTGTCAACGGACTTCACAAAAGTGGTGAAGTCTTCCTTTGCGCGATATCTCCAGTACTGGCCATAATCATGAGCCGGGAGAAAAACACGACTTTTCCCAACATTATCACGACCAGGTAACCCAGGAATGATCCATGGTTCAAGTTTTCTTAAAACTGCTTGTGTTGATAATGGTCCTTCCTGTTTCAACACATCATTAATATCGTTCCAGCCACCCTCGGCCCACTCGCATTGGTCTACCATCAAGGCCGAAACATTCAAGCCTAATAATATTTCGTGCAGCTTCCAGGCTGTTTCTTGACCGGCACACCGCCCAAATTTATCGGGTTGATCAAAATCGAAACACAATACAACTCGCTTGCCTATCAAAAAGGTCCAATCGATGGCTTCAACATTGGTACCGCGCACAGCAATGGCTGTCGCGCCCTTGATATCGGCAGTTTTAACGGATAACGCATTAATAGGTGACTCGACAACATAAACCGTGTGTGCTTTTTTGAGCTCAGCCAAATCGTCATACCAGGGATAACCATATTTCTCACCTTGGCATTGTGTCTTGGTACCGCCATTCAGAGCAGGATCCTGATAACGCATATCAACAGCTACGATTCGACCAGGGTTAACCGTTCGCACAACGAATGCTGCAGCAGGTCCGCCATAACCAAAATTGCCCGGCTCAACCTTATTTGATGACCAGCTATTCCAACCAACTGAACGCCGTTTTATGGCCTCGCGAATGACTTGTTCATCAATGCCTCTGCCAATGAGGTAAGGCACCAACGGCTCAGGATCAATGAAGGATTTATCTGCAATAATCTCTGGTAATGTTTTGGGCCGTGCTGGTTCATTTGCATGGCGCCGTTCTAATGGAAAGCCATATTGTTCATGTAACCAAAAAATAGCTTCAGCGGTGTCCATGCTGTTTACGTAAGACACTAACGCTATGCAATCACCACCCTCTCCACTTGAATGATCTTTCCAATACCAGCCACCGGCTTTTTCAAATATAGATAGCGAAGGTGATTTGTCATCATGGTTTGGGCTTTTATAATTGCCCCGACCGCCTGGACGTTCAAGCCCAAGCCGGTCAGCCAGTTCATGCAGATCGATTCTGGCTTTGAGTTCTTCAATTGACGCCACTTGGTATCTCCCCTGTGGCACCGGTGATTTCCATATAACGCCAAAGAAACATTTCTCTGGCAGTGTGTGAATCAACTGCGAAAACAGTATTTCTGAGTGGCTGGATGTTTTTCAAAATTGGCCAAACATCATCATGTGCTGGCATCAGGTCACGTTGTTCAGTAGCTAAAAGTTTTAGATCTGCCTGCTTAACAGAATGGTCTAGGTGATTAGGAAGACCGAACTTACTGAAAATCACCTGTTCAATATTTTTTTCTAACCAACAATAATCAGGTAAGAGCTGCTTGAGCGGCGTAGGGATGTCGCCGATGAAAGCCTCTGCAGCATCATGGAGAAGACCTTGCAAAGCGAACTGTGGCGATACAACGCGAGAAACTAAAACCGAATGTTGGGCGACACTATAAAAATCTTTACATTGGCCAGCGAAGCGACAGATATTTGATAATCCATGTGCTATTTCCAAAATTGTGAAGTCAGATGTTTGTGGTCGAAGAAAATCAAAATATTTGCCATTACGCAGCAGAATAGATGGTTGCATCTTTAGGTTATTAGGCATTGTCTGCATCGTCATTATCCTTTTGGAGATACCAACCAACCCGCACTTTAAAATCCACGAGCTCTTCATTATTTAGTTCAATCAGAGCCTCATTCATTTCAGTGATACTGACCACGGTTGTGCACATCGATGCCAATTGATGGGTATGAAGTGCACCCTCTTCTTTTAGTAGCTGCAGGGCCTGTTCTTTTAACTGTTCTAGTTTTCGCATTGCTTGGTCTCCACCTCGATAATGATCTCGCCATCAAATGCCGAGATTATTTCCTGTACTGCTTTTGATTGAATGAGCTCAGCCTGAGCTGGCCTTGTCTCCTGAAGCCATTGCCACGCTTTTTGTTTACGTTCTGGTGGCAACCGGCTCAGGTTTACACGCTTTGTTTCAGTCGCCATTTCAACTTCAACCACATCATAAAAAGGGGCCAAATCAGTAAGGCGAGTGAAAATAACCACCGACTTGACCAGGTCCGTCTACACACCGCTCGCAACTCCAAATCACTGCTGAGTATTACTATTCCGCCAACCAGCAGGTAGATAACGAAGGCTCCAAAAATCAGGCTGAATAGCATGCTGTTCACTCCTTTATGATCGGTTCTGATTGAAGCGGTTGGGCTTCATAACCGTTAATATCGATTGGGAATAAATGCCGTCGGCAATAGGTGATCATTTCTTCGGGTTCGCTGAAATAAACCATGATTTCCTGCTTGCCAATCAGCAGCTGCATCCGACAGACAAACTTGCCTGGCACGTCAGATGGAAAAATTCGTGCCGACCGGCAGTAGATGGCTTTGCCGTCAGTGAAACAGGTAATTTCGGTCATTGGCTCACCTGCATTGCCTGATTCGGTTTAGTGAGGAGGTACGCATCAACGCGGGTGATGCCATATTCAAATAAGACTTGATCAATTAAATCGCTAAAATCAGCCCAGCTTTCATAAGCCTCACCACCACGATTGTTATCAATGACAACGTGATAGCTGCAGCCTGACGCGTTTGGTGAAATTCTCGCTGCAACATATATTTTTTTCCCAGGCAAGCAGGTTTCCAAATATTTTTGAACTTTCAATAACGCGAAATTAATGTGTGCTTTCACGACGCCTCCTCCATAGCTAATGCAATGTCTTCCTTGCTGGGACGGGTATAGATCATGGTGGCTGTTGCAGTGGTGTGCCCCAATGCCGCCTGAACCACGCCAAGCTTATTTACAGCAGTAGATTGATTCATGATCCGCATGGCTAAGGTGTGTCTAAACCAATGCGGTGTAATATCGTCCAGCCCGGCCATATCCACCCAATGACGTAATCGGCTTTGCAGACTACGTATGCTGATCCCTTTCCCCTTTTGGCTCATGACCAAAGGGGCATCTGGTTCCAACGCATAACCCATTGCTACGCGGACTCTCAACAGTTCTTTAAGAGCATGCTTGGCTTTCTTGGTGAGTGGAATGCTGTAGCCTTTGCCACGCTTTGCAAACTCACTTCTAAGCTCCAGCCGACCGATGGCAATGGCATGTCTAGCATCTTGAACGGATATACCAACCAGTGAACCAACACGAATGGCGGTATAACGTAATAACTCCATCCAGGCCATATCGCGTTCAGCCAAATTTCCTTTTATAGAACCAACCACTTTGAATAGCTGCTTTTCTTCCTTCACGGTTAAATAGCGATCTATCGTTTTTGATAATGTGTGTTCTGTCATAACGCCCTCCTGCAGTACACAAAAAAACCGACTGCGAAGCTGAATACAGCCGGCTAAAAACTTATTGAAATGTTGTGTGTGAGATTCGCTGCAGGTGTCTCGTTGATATCCACCAACAGCTTGTCCACGTTGCCGTTCGCATTAAATGAAATAGCTTTAGGCACTATCTCGATATAACCTCGACGGGTAGGTAAAAGCAGCCAACGACCGTTTTTAACGATATGTTCGTGCTGTGACTTGCCGTGCAGTAATTCGGTTAAAACGAGCTGGTTTTCACTCTGGTCGATGTCATCAAACCGGATACGGCTGATATGGATTTCATGAGCCTGGCTTATTTGAATAACATCCCCAACGTCCAACCAGACACGCTTGGCCATGCCCATCATGAGTGTGGGATTAAGCATCAAAAATACTTTAGCCATCGCTCATACCCTCCAGACGTGCAGGTATAGAAGCCATTGCTGCAATGGCTTCGAGCGTTTCCTTACGGACTGTTCTGATTTCGGTGGTGGTGATTTTGCCGTCTTCCAGGGCGTGATGGATGGCTGAGGCCATGCCACCAAACTCGCTTACTGCATGGCTGAAATGATTCAGAAACTCAGCATCTGCCATACCGGTGTACTGTTTTGAGCACAGGCAAGCATGATCGAGCAAGCTACATATCTCATGTAATAAACGGAAATCTTGGGTAACCAACATCAACATGACCGCTTCTTTTAGGGTCAGATGATGGGTTTCCATTGAGGGATTAACTTTATGCTGGAGCGTTCCAGCATTCATATTGGTCTTTGAAGCGAGCGCTTTGGCCCCACCACGGTAATCATGTACCAGGTCATATGCTGCAGTTTCTATTGGATCGTACATGTCGTTTTGCCCCTAAATTCGACTGGTGTATGTTTAAGGGGCTGGCTAGTATTGACCTTGAGCATAGCTCAGAGGAAAGGTGTGCGAAGCCAGCCTCATTACTGGATAGGGTTGCCGTCCTATCCAGTTCCCTATGCTGATAATTTGTGAGATTGGCTTTTTAAGTGGCTTACAACGGCATCAGTAACTATTTTTGTCACTGTCGTTTCTTCTTCAATTGCGCGCATTTTTAGACGTTTCATCAACGGCTTAGGTAAATCTGCTTGCAACCTCTGAACTTCAATTTTCTGGACTGTTGACATGATTGTCTCCATAATCGGCGATTATTCATTTAATATTTCTATTACTTTTAACGGATTTATTAATTATTGTTTTAATCTTTAGGGACAATCTATACCTATCATAAATGGGTGTCAACAACTTTAGGTATTATTTATGCCCAACATTTTAGAAAAGCTTGATTTTGTTCGCTTCACGCGGCCCTATTACCCGTGGTTAATGGGGCTTGGGATATCTAAAAAGACGATTGGGGATATAAAATCCGGTGTTGAAACAGAGTCTGAAGCGTTGATTTCAGCCTTAGTGCATTGTGAGAATGTGTCACGCTCATGGCTTGAAGAGGATGCTGGCCCCCCTTTCACCGTTGCCGATATTCATAATGATGATGAATGCAGTGAGCTGCTTTCACTTATGTTGGAAGATGAACAATGGACGGTATATATCGCTAATGATGGTTATGACAAAGCTATCATTCTCACCCAACCAGCCCAGCACAAGCGGCCTCGCATTGGGTTTATTGACTACACACTGCTCGAAGTTTTACCTCATGCTGGCGACAAAACCCTAAAGGTTGCCTATTCACAAGCCACCATACTAAAACAGCTAGATATTGAAGCTGAAACACTGGATAAGATCATAACGGGTCAAGTGGGAACGTATTGGATCGCCGAACGTAAACCCTCGGCCATTTTGGATAGGGCTGAAATCATCCCTATATCAAAACGTAAGGCAATGAATCATCAATATCAGGCTAAAGACTTAAATAATTCAGCAAATATGTATCAAGTTAATGATCCATCATCTGAAATTATGGATGAAGAGATTTTATTGAAAAATTATCGATTATTAACCGATGATAATAAGAAGCTAGTTCAAGGCATAACAAGGAATCTTCGATAAGGATTGCTAGATTATGAAAGGAATCTTTTATACATGCTTATTGCTCCTCGCCCCTTCTGTTCAAGCTCAAATGTATAAGTGTACCGATGCTGCTGGGAATGTCAGTTTTCAGGGACTGCCGTGTGATGCTGAGCAAATTACCGAATGGCAGCGTGAAACCGATAAACAACGGGCAGAAAGGGAAAGGCAAGAGGCTAATGCTGCCAAAGAGAATAAGACCCGTTCCAGTAATGCTGAACCAAGCTTCGCCCAAAAAGAAGACCAGCTCAAGACCAAAGAAGAGCTTGCTCGCTGGTCAACTGCAGAACCAACAGATGAAATGATTCAGTCCCTGAATGGCTACCTGCGTACAAACTTGAAAGATCCCGACTCGCTTAAAGACCTCGAATGGGTAGAAACCGTGACGAGTGGGTTCACCTATAAAAGCCATATCCGATTCAGAGCAGCGAATAGCTTTGGTGGTTATGTGCTCAATGAAAAACTAGTGCGGTTTAATGATGCAGGGAAAATTTTGGAATTCGTCGATCGACAGTCTATCCTTCCAATCGAATACCAATAAAAGGTGTGATTCATGGATAAAGATGAAGAAATGGGTAGTTCAAAAAAAGTATCTATCAGTGATTTAAAAAATGACACATTGCCTAAAAAACCAGCCAAAAGTATTTCTGATCACTTCGCAAAATTAGCTAAGTCAAATCAGAGTCTTTTCAACAGCACAGCTGAAATAGCTAACCTTCAGTCTGTGTCTCCTATAAACACATTAACTAATGTATTTAAAAAGTTTGATAGGAATCGAACTGAGGTAAATTATGAACAACGATTAGCATCTATCAATGAGGAAGAAATACAAGTATTAATAGATAACCTTCGAATAATAGAACAAAAGCTCGACAATGATGACAACTTCGAATATAGGTTTTTTCAGGTTAATAGAGATGCCTTATCTATTCTGCTAAATCATAAGCGGGATTTTGAGCAGCATACATCTGAGCTCGAACAAAAATTACGTTATAAGCAAAAGGAAATTGATATCGAAAAAAGAGCTGATTGGGCAGCTAAATTTCGTTTGTTTTTTTTCAGAACACTTGGAGCTATGCTATTAGTTGTAACCCTTTTTAGTATTGGGTTCATTGAGCACAATTATGAATGGGCTAGGCTGCCACTTTCTTCATATTTAAAACCTGATGCTAATAAAAATACAGTTAGTATTGCTCCAATCCAGCTTCCTTCAAACATAACTCCGGTAGAGATAGTTACTATACCCGAAGTAAATGGTGAGATAGACATTGCTGATAAAGAGTTAGTACCAATAAAACCCTCTGAATTAGAATCAACTCCAGAACAATCAAACGAGTAAAGCTAAAAGGAGTATTTATGGCTAGAAGAAATAATAAATTGGTCGATAACATCATGGACATGTTGTTAGAAATATCAGCATTAAGTTGGAAAATTGGTGCTTTTATCTCATTTGTTTTTGTGATGGGTAGTATTTACGCTTTTAATTACGCCCAATCTATTCAGCAAACAAATAACACTATGGTCAAAAGTGTGTTAGAAGGTGGATTAATATGGGTCTACTACTTTATCCCGTTGGGGCTTTTAGGAATTGCCATTATATTTGGTTGGAAAGCCTATAAAAAATTCATCAGAGATTCTTACTACTGATGATATCTAGAAGAAATGCCATATTGCTAACGCTATTTGGAATTTTTCTTGGTGGAATATTGGTATATCTTTCGCCCACATTTAAAAACCTTACTCTCAATATAGAGTTTAGCTCACATACCCCAAGTATAGTTATTGCAGTTTGTGCTCTAGTCGTAACAGTCTGGCAACTAAATAACAGCATTAAGCACAATAAACTTAATATGCTACCTAGATTACAAGTGCTGATACATTCTCCTACACAAGATCCTAAAAACAATGAACTTTTTGAAATTAGAATTATAAACAACGGGTTGGGACCTGCTGAAATTGATAAGGCTTATTTTGAATATACAAAAGAAAATAAAATAATCCCATTTAATCTAGATGTCGCAGGAATGGATCGATATATACAATCAGCTTTTATGGAAAATACCGACTCTGAAGATGTAGGTGAACTCTTAAAGGCAGTTCATACAAATTATATTCGACGTCCTTACCGAATTATTGAGTCTTTAGCAAAAGAGCAACTTATCTCTGCAAATGAGAAGATATGCATAATGAAGCTGTCTATTCCATCACCAGAATTAGTTGAAAATTTATCTGATGAAGATATGAGAACGATGCGTAACCAAGCAAAAGCAGCACTTAAAGCCACTAGAATAATCATAAAATATAACTCGTTATATGGTGATAGTTTTACTTTTGAAGATTTTCTTCAACACTAAATCACTACCTCTTCTTGAACCAAATTCGGCGCTTCACCTTGAATTTGCCCAGTGCGAATATAATATTCTTCCCCAACCGTTCCTGTGCCTCGCACATTCATCACGCCGCCATCAATCAATTGCATCACGCTGGCATTACCTGCAGTGCTGATTAGTGTGCCGATCAGTAAAGGATCTTTAGGCAGTAAACTTCTGAATGCTAACCATTGGTTGTTGGTTTCTTCACCGATAAACAGTGTCTGCAATACTTCAGGGCCTTGGCATGACACCTCGATACTGTTCACGATGCCTCTGGTTTCACCTTCGCCAATCTCTATGGCCACAAATGAACCGACTTCGATGAGGGGAATATCAATGCCATCCATGGGCAATTGAAAGCTTTCAATATCGGGTTGGATGTACTGGCCAGCTAACAAACGTTCACCTTTTGCCCTGACACCAATCACATCGGTCATCAGTTCATTGCTTTCTGTGGGGATTAACACATCACCGGCTGTGCCATTTAAACGGCAGAAACCTAATACCCCGGCTAATTCACCACCATGAACATAGACACCGTTGGCGGTTACTCGTGTCGTTGGTCGGTCAGTGACTTCAAGAAGTGGATCCGCTGTTACCGTGATATCTGGTGAGACGTTTTCATAATTCCAAGGTAATACTGGGTAACGCGGTATCACTTTAATCGTTTGCGAATCTCTAGCAGGAACCACGATCGCACCTGCAGCATCCGCAATATCAGCAATGGCCTGAATGGGGGTTCGGTTCTGGTAGCTATAGACCCCGCCAGGTACATTCCAGGTTACGGCTTGCCAATCTAATGTCCAGCCATTGGGTAAATGTAATTCGGCCAGTTGTTGTATGGCCAGCAAATCGCCTTGTGTGCCTGTTTCGGGCTGTCGATATGGCCCGGATAACAATGCACTGCCGCTACGACCAGAAATATCCACTGACTGGGATGCAAATCGCCGACGCTCTTTTACGGATTCAACCAGAATATGCCAGACATAACCATTGATGGTGATAATGAGTTTGACACTATCGCCATTGGGTAACGGTTTGACTAATGGCTTTTGAGTGACATCGAGCAGCTTTGCACTAAAGGACCAGGCAAAACTATCAGCATCAAAATTTAATTTTATGTCAGCCAGGTCAATTGGCGTCAGGTCTTCCAATGTCACGCTGATAGTATGTTTCATGGCGTACGTCTCCCGAATGGGTATTTCATAAGTCTCACCGGATGGTGGTTCTGGTTCTGGGTCTGGACGTGGTGGATCAATCCAGGGGCTTTTACCTGGCGGTGGTCGGCGAGCTATTTCGATGATTGAACACAATTTTATTTCCTGCCAGGCTGCAGGCTGCCAATGGCTATCAAATTCATTACGAATAACACCGAGATTGTGTCCACTGGCCAGATAAGTCGTCTGTCCAAATGTCCAGGCATACTCCGGCTGCAGATCATAATTATGTTGCTCAAAGCTGAAGCTGGTATTAGGTGTGTAGCGATATTCCGGGGGTGGCTCCAGCCATACCAATCGAGTGAAATCAAATTGATGACGGCTGCTATCTTGCAAAAGCACCAGCCAACGATCGGGATACACCTTTGTCATCTGCTGATGCACGACTGCATTACGGATATTTCGTACCAGGGTTGATTCATTACGAGCACATAGGCTACGTTCAGTTCGAGTGCCCTGCTCCCGAACCAATTCAGTTTTGCCCCGCACAGCTGTGGCTTGCTCGATATCGATTTGTAATTGGCCATCCATCCGGATCGCCTGGTCGGTTTCGAGCACTGCTTTTATATTCGCCGGTACCGTCTGTTGCTGAACGCTGATCGCCTTATGATCATTGCGTGTGGCTTGGTCTCGGCTTAAGAGCGATTGAAGCCCAACACCTGCAGTGGCATCTTGCCAGCGTATTTCTGGGCGCGTAGTAATAAACCGCTGAACATTAACGTCATACTCTGCAAGGAGACCACCAACCATATCCTCAAGAGTTGCCCCAATCTCTGCAAAAAACCGAACATGTTCCGCCTGGATACATGCAGACAGGCCATCCAATACCGCAGTAATGGTTGCGAGCGTTTCATCCGGGGTTTCGACAGTAAAATCAAATACTGTTGTGGGAGAATATGATCCACTTACAAAATCGAAAGTATTGCCCGGCGTATAGTCCATTACCCGGTCCTAAATAGCCGTAGGTATAAGCGGCCCATGTGTAATTGGTTGAACCATCCTCTCAACCAACTCCCATTGCACATCGCCATCAATTAAAGTTGCACCAGCTGGTGATGATGGCCAAAGTGGCTCCGTCTCATCTGACGTACCGGCAACAATACATCGATAATAATAGGGAGTTGTTGAGGGATCATTGGGAAAACAAAATTCACCCAAAACATAGTCATTATCAGGAAGCCATTGATCACCATAATCCGGGAGAACGGTTAAAATTTGTGGCCCACGACGACTGGGTGGAACTTGAATGTTAAATGAAGTTTCTGTAGTTGATATTAAGCTTGTCAACTCCCCCGTAATGGCATGGTGACAATGTATTTTCCAATTCTCTGCAGCTAAGTTTTCGTCGATAACACCATTAATTTGTGTATACGTAAATTCATCTAACAGCGCCAAAACTTGTGCTGTTGAGAGACCTACTTCATACAATCTCACTTCGTCCAAAATACCATCGAACGGTAAATCGTTTAAGCTTATGCGGCCACTTAATCTTAAGTTATTGTTGTAAGTCCCTCTTACATAACCATCCTGAAAACCAATCAATTCACCATCTATATAGGCTCGAAAGCCATCATCATCTTCAATAAGACAGGCATGGTGGAACTTATCATCACAGTAATCGATTAAGGACCCTTCAGGAGTTCCAATTGAAACACCTGCCCCAGTGTTATTACGGGCAAAAAATTGAACGCGGTCATTAATAAATAACATCCCTCTATATGATGCTGAGTTTGGTACAGAAGTTTGTTGTTGCGACCAAAGCACTTCGATTGCGGACGGAAGCCCATCTCGCTTAAAGAATAGAGACATGCTTATATCATCAGACGGACCAGCATTAGTCTCCATTTTGGAATTAGGGACGCTATAAAATCGAATACCGTTGTTAAACCAACCTGGTACTTGATCGGCGTTAGTTTTTGTCCCGTTGAAACTTCCGACTTCATCTGTAACTGTATTGCCGACTATGGTTTCGAAATTCCAATAGGCCTTCAGACCAACTGTTGGGATAGCCACTATAAATTGCCCTCTGAAATTGTCCCGCCTAATACCCTCAAAACCCCTCCAGCCAATACATCCACGGTATTTAAAATAATTTCAGCACCAGATCCTGTTAAGCCACAGCCAAGATCCATCACAAATCCATCTTCAGAATCATATGCTCGTGCCCAGGTCACTTGGCCAGAATCATCTGCAGCAATATCATCCTGAATTTCATCAAATGTCAGCGTGCCATTCTCAACATCACCACAAGGGTCACTGAACATGCAGGTGGCTAAAAGCGTTTGATCGGTTATTGCTGCAGCAGTTGATGGCCGTGTGCCAGAATAGAATTCAATGAGGCCGCCATTTAATGCATTCGCTAAAAGCGACATTCTTGCGGTTCTGAGATTAGTTGATAAACCGATACCCATGACTCAGATCCTATGGTGTATCGATATCGCCGCGGATTTCGAGGCAGAAAGTATAGTTATCATCAGTGGCTTCACCTTGAGCGATAGATTGAATGATCCAGACAGGTGCATTTGCAGCGATGGTGTTAAACCTCAACACATTGCCACTTGACCAACCCGCACCCCAGCCTTCGCTTGGCAATGTGAAATAGGGCTGTGATGTATTAGGATTTATGGGCGATATATCCGAGCTGATTGAAACTGCAGACAAAATCTGACCGACATTCTCACCCACGACATTTACCGTGTTCGCACTGGTAAAAATTAATGCCCAGCGTTCTTGAATGGCACTCGCGTTGTCTACTTCAATGGGATATTGACCATTGTTATATTGACCGACGGTATCTGAGCCTATTCGCTGATCAGACCAAACGCCCGTCCAGGTTTGCTGATCAAATGGAACACTGGTTCGTGCAAACATGTCGCCATAAACGATCGCATTTGAGACTAAGGTTTCGCCCAATTCATAATCGTGAGTTAACGGCTGAGATAACCCAAGTCGACCAGTAATCTGAACATCTGTTAAAACAGCCATATCTTCAATACGATCAGTGATCGTTAATGGTTGAGACACGCCTGACAAATCAACCCAATCAATTAAGCCCGTATTGAGATCGACGGAATAACGATTGGCTTCCAGCTCTTGATTAGCACTGTCTCGGATTGAGAGTTTGGCAATTCTGATGCGCCCTAAATCGGTTTGTTGTCCATTAGTGAATGTACCAACAGTAGTCTGATCATTCAGTATTACGACTACATCACCAGGCGCATAAACAGGAATGCGTCCGTCTTGTGGCAGCCTGACCGGATTGAGGCCTAGGATAGTTGCATCGAGAGGTAAGAATGTTTGGCTTACTGCGTTGAAAAAGATAGTGTCAGCATAAACATGGCTGGGCCGGAAAATCATCCCATCTTCATCTACTGCAGATGGATCGAACCATTCCTCACCCTCATTACCTGCAGCAACCACCCATTCACCAAACCGAAGAAACACAACACCGGTTTCATAGGTAATTCGACCCACCATACCCGTGCCATTAATGTAACCCGTTTCATCTGCAGTGGCTGTGATTTGCCCGCCACCATCAATGGGGACGGCTCGTAATTGGAAGCTCTGGGGTCTAACTGGAGCACTTGGTATACGAAACACCATCGAAGCAACGGGTTCTTTACCAACCTGAGTAGTCAGTGAAAGTAAATCAATATCGTTTACGGATCCGGTGGCCCATGAGTTCAGAACAATATTACCGGTTGAGTAATCGATGGTACCGGCATAAGTGCCTGCACCCGTAACCGGGCTGATGTTGGCATACAGCTGCCCGTTTCGATCGATATAGGTATCACCACCAAATCTGAATCGAACACTGCCAGGAACGATTGCTTCGGCATAGCCATTACTCAAGTCCAATTCAATTGCACTTAACGTAATAGTTTCCGTCTCAGCTTGTGGCGAGTCTGTCAGTCGGTATCTGACGGTGACGCTTCCACTGCCATCCTGAGGGAAATACACAGGCCGATTATCATTAACAATGTGGCTAAGCTTTGACTCATAAAGTAATCTAGCCGTCCAAATAGTGGATGGCGGTATCTGATAGTATTCTTCCCCAACCACCACATTCTGATAAACCGGTATCGGTAGACCAATGGTGACATCAGGCTTAAATGTGATGATGCCATCAGCATAATCCACTACTGAACCCGCAATTCCTTGCAAAGCACCTGAACCGTTATCCTGCTTAATTTGGTTGCCGGTCACATTTTGCTGTAACAGGCCAATGGTGCTGCTTACTTCTTCAATATCACCGGTGACATTCCATGACACCTCAATGGAGTTAGGTACCAAATCGGCTACGTCGAGATCTAATACCAGTTCATCAGATGGATTTTTTAACGGTGCATTAAATGTCTGTGAAAAAGCATCGCCGTATTGATAATTGATTTCAAAATCCGTTCCGCCCAATGGCAAGGTATTGGGCCAAAACTCCAATTCACCGGTGGCATGGTTTATATAACCACTGCCATAACCACTTAATGATCCATCGCTTGCTGCGGTAATTGTTCTGTTGGTACCGTCACTCCATTCAATGGTAAGCGTGCCGGGTGCTACGCCTTGATGCTGCAATTGGTGTTTAATTGCAAAGGGATCGGGTGCGATATCTGACCGATTGAAATATCTGGCATCACGTCCCCAGGTAATAATGATTTCGCTATTAGCATCGGGTAATGCAGCAAATGTGACCGAGAGTGTTCCGGTGGCATAATTAACGTTGCCTGAACCGATCCCCGCTTCCTGTCCAGCGAGTCCACCACCACCGTTGTCATATAGGGTGTACCAGTTTCCCAGGGCACGATAACTGACCTGTATTGAACCGGGTTTAGGTGCCGGTGTGATGGTATGTGTCCAGACCAGCCCGCGGTTATCTTCAGTAACCGCCAACATGGCTGTATCTGCAATTTTTACCGGTGATGCGGCCGGTAAAAAGCTGATTGTTTTCGTTCCACTATAGGTAGGAGAGCTTGCCGCAAACGTTAAGGTACCATCCGCATAATTAATCACCCCTATTGTGTTGGCGCCAATTCGTAACTGACCACTATCATCGGTAATTGTGCCACCAGAAATAGTGATAGAGAGCGAGCCTGGTGTGCAGGGATTACCCAAATAAATAACGCTATTTGCTTGAAAGACCGAGCTGGTTGTAAAAGAAACATTTGCACTGGCCGAAGGCGTCAGAGTAGCGGTATACCCATTCGGATCCGCATCAGTGATAGCCAACTCTTGTGTTGAGCTGGGTATGACCTGCGAATAAACACTGTCTACTCGAAGGCTTAAGTCACCCACTTCTGCATCAATAGCGAGCGGACGTGCTGAAAAATACTTTGCAGCATTGGCAACAATCGTTTGTTTGATGGTGGCCGTTGGCGTAATCGTGTCATATCGTGTGACTTGAGCACCTACGAAATCAAAACTTAACGGCTGGGATATTTCAATCGTTAATATCCGTCTTCTGAATACCCCTTGTTGATCCGTAAAGGTTTGAACCTCTTCGTCCAATCTCACGATTTTGATGAATTGATTCTGGGTGTCATTGCTTTGGGTTAAATAGAGCACTTCCCCAATGCCTGGTATAGGGGACGTTTCAGACTGAAAAATCGTGATGACCTTGCTGTCTTTGTATTGCGTAGCCCATAAAAACCCGATGTAATCCGCGCCTTTCGCACGATAGTTTTCCACCCTGCTCTGGGCGACGGGACGGCGATCAAACCAATCCTGGGTATTAAATAGGTTGACACCAATTTTTTGATCACCAGGCAATTTGCTGATGATGACATGGGCACCAAAATATTTATCCTGTGTTTGTGTAAACACACCGGGAAAGACTTTACGCATATGCACAGCACCATAAACCCGGTCCAAAGTGCTGATATCTTCAAAAATATTGTTTGATTCGCCATCGATGATGACATTCCCTGTCATTCCACCACCGCCTTCCTCTACGTCGGCCATGGTGTCGGATTCGAAAATCTTAATATCTTGAGACTGAATGGGCATAAATGCTCCTAAACTTCTATTAGCCGTATAGTTACGCTATACCGGTCATCTGATTGAGGATTGGCAAAATCGGCGACTTGTCGACCTTGCACTGGGCTGCTATCACGCATAAACCGAACGTTGTAATCCGTTCCGTGATAATTCAGCGTCAGGTTTTCAGCTGCTGTTTGGGATAGCAGTCGCAACGATTCCAAGGTCGCCTTAGTAACCCATGCATAATCGTTTCCACCAACGAGGGTTATGGGCCGACCTTTTAGCTGTGCTGCCTCTTGAATGATCAATGCACCAGTTAAAGACTTATTGATGGTTTGTTCGACGGGAGACCAATCATATTCATCAACCCACAACAGATCAGATGGCAGCTCGATCGCATTAAGAAAAATACTCATCTGGTACGAGCTCCACTGGTACGCAAAATATCGATGACGTTTTCGGCTTCTGATTCGGGAGCAATAACAGTCGCTGTCTGTCCATCAGGTCCCGTAAATTGCAAATTAACAACACGGGCCGGTGCACTAGCTTGAGTATTGGTTGTTGATTGTGCTGATGGCGAGGATGCAGAGCCGGGCTGTTCACTTTGAGCCTGTGTTTCTTGCTCAGTTTTACGAATATTTTGCTGCTTAACTGAGTTAATCCGGCTGAGTAAATCTAACGATTTTTGATAGTTTGCTACAGCTTCTCGATTACCCTCAGCCTCTGCAGTATTTATTTTGTCTAAAATATCAAGGCGACGTTGCTCATATTGCAGCTGCTGTTGTTTTTGCTGATCGCCTTGCAGGCTGGCTAATTCACCCTCTAACCCAGCCAGTTCACTTCGGGCAGATCGTGTTTCGTTATTGATAGATTCAATACGGCTTTTAACTTCGGACAAGGCTGATTGGAGTTGGCTCAGTGATTGATTGTTAAGACGATCACCATTCTGAATGGCATCTTCAAGTTGTGTTTTGTATGACTGAAGTGATTGCTCGGATGTATTTACATCAGTGGTCACTTGGGTAACCGCTTTCGCCAGCCCTTGTGCCTCTCTGTTAGCGTTTAAATATTCCTTGGCGGTTGACTCTACCGCTTTGAAATACTTAACCAGGTGAGACATTCCATAGCCATAGGCCAGGTCAGATTTATTAACCTCATCCCTGGCAAGCTGCAATGCTTCGGCTTCTTCTTTTGCCGCCCCTGCGAGTTCTTGCCTTACAGCAACCACCCGGACAGCATTTTTTGATTCAGCATCGCCCTTTTCTTCAGACGCAGCGGCAGCTTCTCGCTCGGCTTCAGCTTGTTTTTTGGTGGTATCAATCAGTTCTTTTTTCTTGCGGTCGACTTCAGACATGACCTGCAAGTACTCTTCAGCACTGAGTTTTCCCTCCTGCCAGGCTAATGCTGCAGCATTGCCAACATCCTGAAGCTGAGAAATGGTTGAAGAGGTATTAATGTCGCCACCAAAGTCACTAATTAATGCTTTGGCTGCCTGTAATCGTTTATCGAGTGATTCCGCCGCTATCTCGATATCTGCAAATGAGTTTTTCAGATCCGCTGAGGAAAGACGTCCTTCTTTCCCTAATTCAGTAATTCTGTTTTTAAGCTCGGTTACACCTTTTGTTGTTTCAATGGCATTTAAAGCAGAGACGAATGAGGCGCGGAGCTCTTCAGAAGTGGTCGCTGATCGAGAGGATAACGTATCAAACAATTGGATCGCGTCGGCCCCAGCTTGACTAAGTCCACTGCGGAATATTTCGGTATCAACATTTAACCTTCTGAACACTTCTCCTAATAGTGCACTTTCCATATCCACTGCTTTGAGCGGTTCGATATAACCATCTTCAACAGCTTTATCAAATCCAGATACAAGATCATTAAGTGAATTAGCTGATAATCCCTCCAGTGATTTTGATAACCCATCCGTACTGTTAGCCATACTATCGAGCTGAGTGGCAGCTTCTTTAGCCGCTTGAGCGTTGGCTAATAAGGCTTGAGCTTGAGCGTCGATATCGGCATCAATGCCTTCTAATTCAGACTGATATTCACGTTCCGCTTCAGCCAATTCATCGACGGCTTCGGTAGCACGCTCAAAAGTTCTGTTTTGTTCATCCCAAACGATCAAACCATCTTCAACGGCCTGGCGTAAATCATGTGATGTTTTGACCGTTACACCTAGCTTTTCAGAAAGCTCTTCATAAATTTTGGCTGTTTCAGCCTGATATTTGGTTACTTCAGCCTGCCTTACAGATAATGCCGAGTTGGCTTCGTGCAGATCCCAAACCTTTCCCGCAACATAGCCAATTCCAACGGCAATTGCACCCCAACCGGTTCGCACTAATGCAGCTGTGAGTGCTTTTGTTGATGCAGCTGCAGCTGTTGCAGCTGTGGCCATGCCATAAAAGTTTTGAATCATAGCGCCAAACTTAAGCGCAATAAAAACTTTGCCTAAAGCTATTAACTCAGAGCTCAGACTAACGGTGAGGGATACGAATTGTTTAACCGCCTGACCAGCTTGGACAATACGATCGGATATATCTTTTGCATATTGTTGAAGACGCCCATCCTGGGCCATTTCTTTTATCTGATCACGTAGATCTCGTAATTCGTTTTTGAAATATTCCAATGCACCTTGCTCGGATATTTCATTGAGGAATGCTACGAATTCATCTTTTAAGTTTGAGACTAAACCACGGGTATCTTCCATCTGTTTGGAAGCAGCTCCCAACGATGAACTTCCAATTTCATTTATTAATGCTCGAATTGCATCACGGCCAAGTTCACCATTTCGGCTCATGTCTTCTATTTGATCAGAAGTAATGCCTAATGCTTTACTCAAAAGGTCATATACAGGAACGCCGCGCTCAACAAGCTGCAAGGTTTCTTCCGCTTGCAGTTTTTGTTTTGCCCAGGCTTGGCCAACAGCGATAATGATGCCGTTGAGTCGTTCCTGCCCCCCGCCAAGCTTCTCGTTCTGATCAACAAGCGCCTGCAGCGTCCCATCCATCGGATCAAGGCCAAAGGCTTTCAAGCGGGTGAAAGCATTAGCCACATCATCCAGTTGAGCAGGGGTGTTTTTAGTGAATTCTTTAATCCACTCAAGTGCTTCATCAGCGGCTTCTGAGCTACCGGTTAATGCTTCTAATTGAGTATTAAGAGATTCAAACCGAGAACCGGTTGTTAGTACTGACGTTAAACCTTGTTTAAGTTTCGCCAGGCCAAAACCCGCCGCAATAAATGCAATGAGTCGCTTGGTAAGGCCTGATAAGGCACCGGAAAGTGTTTCTGATTGGCGACCTGTTGCTTCAGCTGTATCGCCAAGGTCTTCTACGGGCGCTTTGGCTTCACGGCTTCGATCGCCAAAATTGCGCACGGCATTGCCAACCTTGGCCATTACGCCACTGGCTGCATCGCGTGCTCTGAGTAAGATTTCAACTACTTTATTTGCCATGTGCAGTCCAAAAAAAAAGCCACGGCTGAGAGAGGAACCGTGGCTTTTAGTGGTGCGATGCCTTTTATCGATCAGGCATCAGTATTCTGGTTTTACACAAGCAAATCAGGGGTGAATCAGGTTTAAATAGCGCCATCCCATTGTTTTAAAATTTCACGCAGCACTTCAATTCGCTGCAATAGCAGCTCTCGATCTTTCATCATTCCCTCTGCAGTGCTAAAGGTTGACCTTGGATCTTGCGTTTTAAGCAAATTTTCCAGCCTGGTTAATAATCCATAAAGTTCAGCTTTAGTGGGTTTATCCGGAGGATCTTCAAGCGTAGGATCATTTGGTTGGATGTAGTTGATTACAAGGTTATCCGGGTGATCAGGTTTGTCATACCAGATCAACCCAACCGAGCGATTTTGTTGATCACAAATGCTTGGTTGGATTAATTCCGTATTCTCAGATTCAACTTGACGACATGATGTAGTGACTGAGTAATGAACGAAGTTCGCCTGATGCCATTTACGGCCATCTTCTGAGTACCAAACAGGGTCATCCCACGTGAGATGACCCATATCTGGAAACTCTGCCCCCCAAACTAAAAAAGGTGTTGCCAATAGTATTAATAACGTTTGCATACATAACCTCATAAAGATGAATTTTGGCGACGTTCAAACAGCATTACCTTGAGTTTTAATTGGTGTTTCTTTTTATAACCGGCATAGCCTGTCTGGAGATCGTCAGGCATGGAATATCGCCCCTGGCGAACAGGAGCAGAGTTTTCAAACTCTAAAAAATACCCCTCATAAAAGTCATCCAAATCCCGACAGATACACGGAATCATTACTTTATGGCCATTATTTTCAGCGATGACTGATACGATTAAACTCATAAAAAATCCCGCCATCCTTGGCAGGAATACCATTAACTAGTTGTTAAGCCATAATCCACGGTATAAGGCGCATTTTTACCCTGTAACGTATTCATCGTGCCGCTCATCTCCAGCAGAACAAATTCATCGGACATGAAATCAACTTCAGATTCAGCTGCCACTACTGCCTCATCAACGGTAATTGAAAGCTCTTTACCATCGGCAAGGTTACGTCCATCCAAGATGAATTCACCACGCACTTCTGGCCGTGTTGAACCATTGATTCGGCTCCCGGCAATAGGTCCGTGGTCATAATCCAGAGTGACCACCTCACCTTCAGTAATAGCACCACTACTAAGCGCCAAAATCAGGCCCAGTGAATAGTTGATTTCGTAGTCTGTGCCTTCTTCAAACACCGTTACTTCATCCGCGCCGGTGACCACTACACTTTCGGCTGTAATGTTTTTATGATCCAACTTCACAAACCGATCACCTTTAGTGGTGACTTCTTCATCCGTGACGCTTCCTGCCGTGACATCGATAGTTTCCAAGTCACCCATCAGTGCAATAGCCAGCGACTCACCATCAACTTCACCGATTGAGATACCCAGCACCGTAGGCTGTGGTAAGACGACCGTATCGGTAACCTGTCCATATTTACCTTTATCTTTTGAGCGGTTTTCCAGCCGTTCAGATGCTGGTTGAATACTAAAGCGTGTCACACCAGGGACTCTCACAATGCCCTGTGCAACCCCGTTAACTTTTCGATTGAGGTACAAAGTGCCCTCTGCGATTAACCCTGCCATGATGCTGACTCCTATTTAAATTAAACAATGTTTCCGCTGTTGATTAAGCAGCCGATTTATCAATGATTCCGCGTTTTTGAAGCCATGAAACTTGCCGGGATGTAACCTTGATTTTATCGCCCGGTTCTTTGTCTTCACCGGCATGCTTGTGGTGTTTCACCAAGGTGACTTCTACCTTTTCAGGTTTTGTAGTGGTTTTTGTAGCCATGAAAATGCCTCTTTATTGCCAGGAAATAACAACAGCCGTGCGGCTGCCGACCATGGGGCGGAAGATATCGCCATCTGGTTCGGCCCGCCCCGGCCGGACACGGATCTTCTTGCCGTCAATTCGCTGATCACCGGCACCAAAACGATTAATGGCTGTGATAACACGGCCTTCCAGATCGGCAAGTTTTTGATAACCAATCATTGGATCGACCGCTTCATCATCCACTTCCCAACACTCAACCCAGATCGTCAGCTCATTAACTGAGCCAGGTTCATTGGTTTTGGGTTGGGATGGGCCACGAATAAGTCGAACTTCTGGTTCGGTCGGTACCGGTACCAATGCACCTGCCCGAATACCTATGCCAGAAAGATTTTCATCAGTTTTTAACGCTGCGAGCATGGCAGTCATAACTAAAAACCAGTTCATAAGCCCGCCTCAGCCAAAATTTTCCCGGCGGCAGTTGAGACCAACGCATTTAACCGATTTTGAGGGAAGCCGCTGTCTGCAATCTTTTGCACAAAAGGTTGTTTTGGTGTGCCACGCTGCAAAATCTTGCGTTGAATCGCAAAGGTCAGATCTTCTATTGACCAGTTTGGGTTACGTGGCTGAATACCTTTTCGCTTAACCCAGGCCAATAAATCCATGAATGGTGCAAAACCGCCGCCACGTGTGCCTTCATGAACGTATTCAGCATAGTCCGTGTGAGGCGCAATCAGCCATTGCATTTCTTCCAGTTTTTCTGGATAAAAACTATTCCGTAACTGTCCAAATGCCGTTGGAAATTCGCTGTCGGTGCGGATCTTGTCGCTGGTCTCAATCGCAGCCCTTTGCACGGCCTGATCGATCCGTTGAGGCGCGATGCTGGCCGCTTTCATAAGTGCCTGGGCGGCGGCTCTGGCTTGAACCTCAATCGTAAAGCTGCTCATCGCATCCGCTCCAGTTGACTGTTCAATGCAGTCAGGGCAGCGCTTGGAGTCATGTTTGAATTCACTGCACCCATGCTTCGCTGAAGTGATACGGGTTCAGTAACACCTGAAGCCACCAATTCTGTCATGGCTTCAATAAGTGCCAACAGCAAAAACAAATCTTGATCCGCTGGACGTATAGTGCTCTCAGCCTCTTCGTCACTAAGGCGATGCAATGCTAGATAAAACAATGGATATTCAGTGCCAAAGCAGCTGATTTGTTCGATAGTGGGGGCTGGATGCAGATTGATCATCTGCTGCCCATCCAGTTCAAACTGCCCTATTTTTGGCAGCGGTCCGTATCCCGGCTGCCAGGGTTGTAGTTTTTGCACACCCCATCGACTGATGGTTGGTGCCAACATGTCGTTTGGCGCTGGATAGTTTGCAACACCCGCTTGCAGACTCAAATGAGCAACCAAGGTGCGCCGGCGAATTTTGGAAAACCCCGGCAAGGCCTTATCAAAATGCCGTTTCAAATCAGCATCGTCGGCCGCTGCAAACTTCTTCGCAGACGCGCCTAATCCTGCCTTATGGCTGGTCAGTAATGCAGTGAGCGTTAAGCCGTTCAAATTAAGCCCGCCTTTAGAGCTGCAAAACCCAATCCTAAAGTGGCGGTTACCAATACCCATACGAGGCGTTCGGAATTCCCAATTCTGGTGTTGTTCACACCGGCATTGTTTTCTAGGCTTCTTACCCGTTTTTCAAGATCATCAGTTTCTATGGCCACTCTGTTAACCAGTTCACTGATTGAGTTAAATTTTCCATCCAGACGCACCAGTTCGACCAGTGCTGTCGATATCTCTTTAATATCACTGCGGATAGCCTTGAATTGGTCGCTCATCTCTTGCCGAATCCGGTTAAGATCTTCACTCACTTAGCCACTCCCTTTGCTTTTTCATAAGTTCGCATACCGCCATACCCTACAAACCCTGTTGTGAAGGTCCACCAAAGCTCTTCTGGAATAGCTTTAAATCCCGCGCTGACATTTTCATAAAACTGTTGCATCTCCACAGGGAAAAACACCCCCACAAACGGTGCAATAATTACCAACGAAATCAAGATGAAATAAAACACATACAAAAATGACGGCCGTGCACGGCTGGTCCATGGATCTGCTGAATTGGCCTCAGCCATAATGGCCGCCATACGGGTTTCCAGCTCGGCCATTTCGCCACGTTGTTGCATGGCCAGCAGCTCCTGCTGGGCTTTGGCCTTGGCTTCTGGATCTGGAATGAGTTTGTCGATCAGCTTGCCGCCGATATCCAACAAACTGCCTGCTACGAGGTTAAACATAGTTGTGCCTCCGTTAGCAGTGAATAGCTGAAATACGCGCCATACTGATTTACCGAGACAGCGGCCAGCGCCATCAGCAAGTCAAAATCAAGTGGCGATGGAATAACCTGGCATCCAGCAGACCACTTGCCGACTATTGATGACGGCATGTTTTCATTCGCTCGGTGCAAGTTGATACCAAATAATCCGGTGTCGGTTGGTACGTTTTCGGTATCCAGTGTTTTATCTTGGTTGCTGTCGCGATAGACAGTCATTTCTTTGCACTGCACTAACGCTTTGTATTTACCCTGGTGAGTGCCTATACGCCAGCATCCAGGATAATGACCAGGTACCAGCACGGCGGTACCCAATGTATTAATCGGGTTTTCTCGGTAATGCTCGCCTGGGTCGGTGGTAAAGCTGAAAAAATGCAAATGCCAGCGGCCGGCAACCATATACAAAATCAGTAACGCATCATTAAAACGATTTGAATCGTGGTCGGCAGCACGTACACCGACCAGATTCAAGTTGTAATCGCCCTGATAAACCGGATAGCCCATACCTTCCATGATGGTGATCAGGGCTTCGGGGGTTAGCCTGGTTAAACTAGCCAACACTTGGCTCACCATTAGCCACATGCATTAAGGGAACATCAATAATGTTATTTAAGATGTACTGGTCGACAGTAGTTACTTTCGAACCATTGATCTTGTGTAGTTTTTGATATTTTTCAAAACCTGATAGATCGGGATCACTCATAATTTCGGCACGACGCAACAGCTCTTCATTTGCTGCTTTCAGCAACGTTGAGCGGTTTTGCTGCATGCCTTCAATGATCTGCACTTGTTCCAAATCTGCATTACTCAGCAAATGTAATTTGGCGGTAACTTCTTTAACCGAACCAGTCAGCAGCGTTTTAATGGCCGCATTTGGATCGACTTCAATTGGTTTTTCAGCTGGTTTAGCACCTGGTTTTAAATGCGCCGGTAAATCACGCGCATGAAAATAGCGTACTTCACCTGGTGGAATCATTCGGCCGGCGACAGGCTTGGGAAACTTACCGGTATTTTCAATGGGAATTAAATCTTGCATGGCTCACCTCAATAGAAGTGTCCCGCCCTGCCATCAGGGCGGGACGGGTTTATCTAGCCTGCTTCCCGTGCAACACGCGCGGTATTACTGAACAATACCAACGAGCTATAAGCTCGTTTGAGCGGCGTTGGGGTATGCAACACAATGAATTGGTCGCCGTAGGCTTCTTTTTTGCCTGTGAAGCGGCCATTTTCATCACGTTGATTTTCCAGCTCACCCATAGCCCAAGGTTTCATCATGCGCATGCGGGTAACCCCACGCTCACCAATGACCACACGCTGGTCGCCCATATGTAGGCCAGGGGCCGAGGTTTTGTAGTTAGGCACATCTTTAACGCGGCCCAGATTACCGTTGGCACTTAAATCCGTACCATTCCGAGCATTGTTGGCGCCAAACTGTTTAGCCCGTTCGACGCTATTCATAGTGGTACCTGACATGAGACCAAAGTTCGCCTGGTGGAAACGATTGTCTTCAATTTCAGATTTACGTAAGCCGTAGCGATATAAGAAACCATCCCAATGCACATCAGCCTCAGCACTACCCATATCAGTATCAAAGGCAAAGCTGTTGGTTGCACGGCTGTAGCTGGCGCGAATAGTGTGCGCATCGGCCGGGGTGACGATTGCACCAGCCTGGTCGACCAACATCAATTCGCCCATGTTGAAGTCCAGCGAGTAGTAAGTGCCGGCATCTTGTTCACCGGTACCGTCGAATTCACTGATTGCGGTAAAGCCTGATCCAGAGTTGTATTCAATAACTACTGGGTTAGTGGTATTGCCGACTTGCGCGCCCTTCAGATCAAAGATTTGGCGCGGACGTACGACGGGGAAATGTGCCAGCACAAACACGTTATTAGTGCCATCAACATCAGTGTCGATAACTTCCTGATTGATGGGAATCGCGCCAAACTCATCCGAGCTTTGCAGAATCTCATTAAAGATCAGCTGCTCAGTATCTTCACCAACGATCCGGGCGGCGTTATTGACGTTTTCCATAACCGCTTCATAGTTCAGGATGCCGCTACCAGTCAGGTAACGCAGTTCATCAGAAACTTCAAAAGCAATTTTTTGTGGGATGGGATACGCATTATCAGACGTTTGAATAATGCCACCTCGACGAATGCCTTGTCCTTCATAACGACGGGTATCACCACGACCTGCAGCCGAATCATCACGATAGCTGTACGGAATCATGGCTGAAGCGGCAAATGGCAATGTGCCGGCATCAACAAACTGTAAACCAACGAGGTTATATAGCGCCTCACGGATAACAGTACGTTCAAAAATGGCCGGTACTTTAACGTCTGAAACGCTACCTGCACCGCCCGCCAGCATTTTGTGTTCTTCACGCAGCTGTGCCGCGTGTTCGTGATCATATTGTGCCAGTGCTTTCTCGGCTAACGTTTTGTTTTCGGTCTGCAGCTCACCACCGGTATTACTGAAGCGTTTTACTTTAGATTTGGTGGAAATACCCAAACGTTGATCAACCGTTTCCTGCAGGGCTTTTACACTGTTGCTGTCATCGACAGTGATGTGAGCATTGCCAGCGACTTGATAACCCATGCTGGCCAATTGTGTGCTAACGGCCATATCGGCGGCCAAGCTCAATTGGTTTTCAGCAAGTCGTGTAATTTGATCAGCCGACATTTCAGCATTGATCAATTCGCGAGCACTGCTGAGTTTTTTCTGTGCTGGTTCAGATAAAGCTTTATATGATTCGTTTTCTGCCAGCTTTTTATCAAACAATGCCTGGTTATCACTCAGTTTTTTGGCAGTAGCTGAATCAGCTTCCTGCTGAGTTTTGGCAGCATCTGACAAGATGCGTTTAACATCATCTTCAGATAATGTTTTGGCCGCTGGATTAGCTGGGTCTGGGGTCACGACAGGTGTGGCAGGGGTCGGCATTTGAATGCTAAGCGTGACAACTCTATCGCCAATTTGCTCAGCCAACTGCTTGCCAGTAGCTTCAAATGATTCCTGAAGCGCTTTAAGTGCCACTTCATCATCACCCAGCGGTTTAGCGGCTGTTTGAAAGGCTTCAGAAAGTTGTTTTTGTACGTCTTCTGATAACTTCAATGCGGCCAATGACGCCAATAATGCTTTTAAAATTTTGTTCATGTTCAGATCCTCATTCAATAATCGGGAGATACGGTCTGATACCAGCGTCATCGGTGCGCCATCCAGCGCCTCTTCGGATAATTGCACACGATCAAGGTGCTTAATGACGGGTCTCGGGGTTAAGCCTGCCCCCAGTAGGGTCGGGCCATGTGCTTTGCGATGTTCATTGTCGATAAAGTTTTCATCGAACTCTGCAGAAACGTAAACGTGCCCTTTTTTTCTGATAGCTTCGATGCCGTATTCGGTCAGCTCGACCTCACCACGTAGCTTGTTTCCATCCAAAAAAAGCCGTTTGAAAAAGCCAGCAGCACCTAGGTGCGGCATGTGTCCAACGTCCAGCACGATATCCTGGCCAAAAACACCAGCAGCGAAGTTACTAACCATGCTGAGCAGCATTTCTTTGGTGATATCAAAGTTGCCATAGCGTGGATCAAAAAAATTGCCAGTACGGGTAACAGTGACAACCGTCGAGGTTTTATCCTCTGCAAGGAACCGGGCATCCACCCGATCGGAAATAAAACGAATCTTGCGTGGTTCGTTATCGCTTAATCTAAAAATGCGTGGTTTCTGCATACCTATCGTCCATAAAAAAAGCCTGACAAACCGAGGGGCTCGGTCTGCCAGGCTTTTCGCTTCAGGGCGTTATACCTTCTAGCGGTATGCAGTTTCTAATATTGGGTCAAGCAAAACAGGGGGGAATTAGGCTTACACGCCTAGTTAAAAAATTAGCCCCATCATGTTACAACCCTTCATTGGTGATGAATGAAAAATCCTATCAACTTTCGGGTTTAGGATTTGACAGCTGTTTATATAGTGGGGCAACAAATCTAGGCAAACAAGCAGAGCTGGTCAAACGGAGTAGATGCTCCCGCCAAAAAGGCCAAACGTTATGAACAACGTTAAATTTAAAAAATTCTTGAACAGCCTCATCTCTTAAACCTTTTTCAACTTCATAAACCGCGATAAATTCAGCAATCACCTCGGCCATGACAGTTTCTGATTCGTCGGAAATATATCGGGCTCCAAACTCAACTTTTACCCGAGCAAGATCAACCTTAACAGAAGGTTCGCTTGACTCCATTACTTGAGCTGAAACACTAAATCGCGTCTGCTGAGAAATATCTTCAGCATTCGACTTATCGTCAAAATCATCATCCCTAACCAGAGAGCCTGCATTAAACCTAATATCAATAAGTTCGACACATTTAATAGCTTCTTGAATAAGCTCCTGATTCATTATGAAGCCTTTTGATATTTAGTCTGTGGCACAAGTGTCCGAAGATGACCTTTAGGTTTATAATTCACCTGCACAGATTCAGAATTAATCCGTACTTTAGACCTAGGCAAACCTTGTCCCTCTATAACTGTTATATAAGGTCTTTTATTTATAATTGTTAAGTCATCTACTACAGATCTCATAGTCGCAACTTCTCTAAAAAGACCATTATATTTAAGGCAAAGTCTTATCAAGGTATCCATGGCTTGACTTTGAGTCACCTCACCACGCTCATACTTTGAAAAAGCATTTTTACCACCACCAAAAATACTTGCAGCCAAATCTTGGTTTATCCCCAAAGCATCTCTTGCATTACGTATTTCCTGCGGAGTAAGAAGCCCGTCACTTTCACATTTAGCTTTTTTGAACGCTTGATCATTTTGCTTTATTTGATCTGTACTAATAAATTCATATCCACAGTTAGCGCATAAGCTGTAACGCATGGAGTATGACAAAGTTTTATCTTTATAATTTACCGTCGCAGTATCAGTTAAAACATCCACACTGCCCTGATTGCAACGGACACATTGAATGCTCATCTTTTTCTCCTTAATTGTTTACTTTCTCTGCAAATGAAACGAACAAAGCTGTATACAAATTTGATTGTTTTGTATTAAAAGCTTTATGTAAAGCTCGTCTTCATGCTGATTACTACCTGCTAGTTGGTAGCGTGTTTTGTAAACATCTTGTCTTTCCCCATCATAATTCACCGTATGACAAAAATCGTTAACTAATAAGCTACATAGACAATTTAGAACATCATTTAATTCATAATTTAAATTCTGAATATCCAGCTGAACCCTTCTACCGGCATACTGAATATGCCCTTGGCTTGCTAGTTGTCGTACTGTTTCTAAGTCATAAAAGGGTTCAGACACATTAACACCTAACCATTATGGTTACAAAAGATAATACAAGAATTCTGCAATTTGTTCTCATTTTTTACCAATTTCGTTCAGATTTCTCTCATCCCGACTGTAATAAGTTAGGCGGTAATAATCATAGCATGTAGCTATATACGATAAATAAAAGGCAATTCTACCCAGTTTTTACATTGACATTTAGCTCGAATACTATCAGCCAACACTTTTAACACGCGACTTTTAACTACATCTCCATCAAAAATCATTTTTCCGCAGTATGGACAACGTATGGTTTCACGATCCTGCTTTTTGGGTAAATTACTGATTGCTTGCATTAAAGGTTTTCTCCATCAGGAAAATAATCACTGATATCGATTTCAGGGTCATTAGTTTGGATGGCATTTTCCAGCTTATTAATAAAACGGTCTTCAACCATCAGTGTTTCTTCAAACCCAGAAAAGAACGGATAAAAACCAAACTTATCGTAAAACCGGTCTAATACGTCATCCAACTTAGCTTGTTGCTTTTCATTACTCATTGCTGACGATCTCCCGGTAACGCTGTGTAGTAGCAGGCATAAGCCTGTCCATTAGTTTAGCCCAAAAAGGTTCTTGCCCCCCAATCAGCGTAGTGAAGTTTGCAAAAACTTCGGTGTATTGATTCTCTTTAAATTGTTTGTAGTAGGAGTTTTGGTGCCCGCCAAGTCCCCAACCGCTAAACCCAGCAAGCCTATTTTTTGATGCCGAACCCAGTAAATCGGAAAAATGTCCCACGAGCCCTTTACCATGCACCTTTCGACGATATCCGCTTATATTGGTGTCATCGGGAATCAGATTTATCATTAACTGATATACATCGCGTCGCTCGATTGCGGTAATAATTCTCGCCAGGCGGACATCACCTTCAGCCGTTCCTAGTGGCAGTATGAAATCCTTGTCCATCGCATCTTCGATTTCATTTAGCGTAAAACCAACCTTACGTGCCATTTGATCAATCTCATTACGCCGAGATTGTGGATCGGTGAGATCCCCTAATCGGACAGATACATTTTCAATAGCAACACGATTGTCATTAAACCTTTCACGCTGTTTTGTACTGGCACGACCTAAACCCGCCAAATTAGTCAAAGAGCGAGTTTCACTACGCATCGGACCACTAAAATCGTCCATTGATGATCGAAATCTTACTGGAAGACCTTGCTTACGAGCGATTTCATTATCCAAATAGTGCCCGTATTCATGTCGCCAAGTCCCCTGGGCCCGTCGTTGGTCGGTGGTATAGGTTTCAGACATTGATATTTGTTGTCGGCCGGAAACGTAATAAGCCCCGCCTCTCACAATATTTACACCGCCAAAATTGGCATCGTGACGCTCAATAGCTTTATGCACTACAGATTTTTGGGCAAATGAAGCTATATGCCAGGGAGTCTGACTAGCGTTATCAACCCACGGTCCAGAACTAGTTGATGAATTTGGTACCGATGTCACCGGTGTACTGTTTCCACCAATTTTAGGAATATCGATGCCCTGTTTTTCGAGCCTTGCCTTCAGCACATACCAGGGCGTTGCAATCATATTTTGTTGCAAAAACCCCTCTTTAAGCATCCAGGCCTTGCGGACACCGAGAATCTGTATCTGACGGCTATCACTTTGGGATTTTAGCCAATCCAATCGCTCAACTTTATTTTCTCGATCCTCTACCGTTATTTCATCACGCCAAACAATTTCTTCATAACTTAATGTATTGGGATGGGCTGGCAGTGGGCTTTTACCGAAGGGGTAAACACCTGGACCAAGCCCATACAGATTCGCCCGTGCGTGCATATCGCAGATATCTACTTCTGGATGGTTGGGTGAAAGTAAAAACCTAGTACCTATCGCATCCGGGTGAGATTCGGCTGTATTACGATAGGCCTCAATATGGGATCGATTAATTTCGGTACGGAAAACCCGAAGTGCATTACTGTAGGGGTTGCCCTCTGCAGTCAAGAGTGCCGCAGATGCCTTACGGCTAACAGCACTTGCATTGGCCGCTCGTATATTTTGAGAAACAGAAGAAGGAACACCTTCACCGCGGCTGAGAAATTCACGTGCTGCCTGAGCTGCTGAATGGCCTTGAATAATGGCTGTTTGAATATTATCACCCACGACTCGCTTGGCATGATTATCAAGACGCCAGAGTCGATCTGAAAGCTGCAGGCCATCAGCATCCATGAATCTTTTTGCCTGGGCAACGGCATCATTGGCAATACGAGTAAGAGTGCTATTTAACTCACTGGCAACTTGCTGAAAAGGTGTGGTAGCCAGTACTGCAGTTTCCAGCATTTTTTCATCGAGAAGCTGATTACGCATTGCGGAGAGTTGATCTATCTGAGCTTCAGTTTGCCCCAACAACTCACGCATGACATCTAACCTCAACGTTCCGTCTCGATCTGCATAACTATTAACAATTTCACCAATCTGATATGCAGAGCGGCGGTAAAGCTCGGTCAATTCATCTAACGCCTGCCGGTCCAGTCGATTCGCACCCGCTCTGACGGCGGTGGATGCTCTCTTTATGCTGGATTTTATCTGCGTTCGGCGATTATCAGCCATTATTTATGCTCGTGGCGGATTCACCCTTGGGCGCGTTATTAGGTGTAATCCTAACGTTAGGGCCATCAGGATTGGCTGCGCTCTCTGGATAAGGATCATCACTCTCCGCCTCAGCTTTTATCTGTGCCAACACTTCTGAGGAATTCATGCCAGCCACATCCCAGACTAATTCTCGCGGCACACCCAAAGCTTGATGTTTGAGTGCCAGATCGGCACGTTGATTTGGCGTATCGGTGCGACGCTCACTGAATACCACACTGAATTCATAACTTTGCGGGTTAATCCCCTGCAGCAACAGGTCAATTTTGAAAGAGCTTTCATAAACGGAGGCCTGAACATCCTGCATCGAGTCAATTTCATCAAAATAATCACGCTTAAGATCTTCGAGAATGTCACGACTCAGATCGCCGGTATAACCAAACAGGCCTTTTGGTGCAGGTGAACCTGCATAGAAGGTATCGAGCAAATAATTTACGTCAGCGATTTGGTCAAGGCTGGCATCACCTTGAATCGGCGCAACACTGCCCTCTTTGTTGAGATAATAATCAGTTGTTATTTGACCTTGCTCAGCTTCGACTTTTGCCTGGTAATCATTGAGCTCTTCTTCAGTAGCCCCCTTTAAGATATGTGCTAATCGAAGAGGTGCGCGAAGATGCCGACGAATCACCAGGTCTTTTTCGGTCATGACCAGCTTTTGCCAAACTTCACGGTTGGCGTCGAGATAAGGCCTTCCAAGCGCACCGTTATCATCGAAGCTGTCTGGAGTAAGTCTGGCAAGTTGCAGTTGCCAAAGTGCAAAAGTGGCAATCACTGTTCCGGTGGTTAGGTCGATTTGATTGTAAGCTTTTTGTGTATCATGGAATTGGCCATTAGTCTGGACCAACGGTAAAACCGTCTCAGCTGGCATCCGAATCAATCCAGATACTCGCCCTTGTTTATCCAGTACCAGCTGCAGCGGTAAATTTCCTTCCATAGCAAGACCTCGTGCATCCGAGAGCAGCTTTTGGTGATTTTTTAGCTGTGTTCGTTGCTCAAATGTCTTCCAGGCATTGATGATCCGTTTGTTTTTACTAGCGGTTTTGAGTTTAAGGCCACCTTTCACTGCTGTAGCGGCCATGCGCTTATGAAGCTTTTTGACCCTGCCATCGCGACGATCCATTTCACGGATATCCATGATCGATTGTCTAAGGTCAGGATCCACCCATAATTGTCGATAAACATATTTAAGGCTGTTTTCTGGAGTTGCCCTGGTACCGATTTCCGAGGTTTGCTTGTTTTCACCAGGTAATTGTGTGATGTCGACTTGAGCCGGTGAATTTTGACGGCTGAAGTGGTCTTTGAGTCTTTGAATAAGTGACATATCAATTCATCCCTATGGCATGAGGCATGTTGCCGAGTAGTTGATCATATGATTGAGTTCGGGTTGCGATGACCGTCTTCACGTCTGTAGCACCACGGGTAGTGATCGCCCAAACACCGGCCATGGCAGCATCGAAAAGGTCATCGCCAAGTTTGCTGTTGGCCCGTTTATAACTGGCATAACTGGTTTTGGTTTTGACTGGAACGATATTGGGCAACTGCCGGATAAAATCCTGCATATCAAGCAGCTCAGCCGGGACATTCATATCATCGAAATACGGAATAGCAGCCTGGTTATTGTGAAATACGCTTCGTAACTGCTGTGCCATGGCATGTTTGGTCATGCCTTCAAATCGCAGCGGTGCAAACGGCCAATGTGACCAGGTGCTGGCAGTACTGTCACCGTCACCTATACTACGACGGTCGATATCCGTAAGGCCTTCGCCATACAGCTCATCATTCAATTGCGTAAGCATGCCAACACCATAGGCATCGCCAATGGCATAATCCGGGTCAAAGTAACGCCATAAACCAATCAGATCACGCTTCACCACATTATCATCAGCCCCGGCCGGCCATGTTTTAACGAAAGGAAATGTGACGAAATTGCCAATCTGCTCAACCACCACCAAAGCGTGTTTGGATGAATGTGGATCCTCACCATGGCCACCGGCATCGTAACCAAATGCCAGCAGACCATTTTTTTTACGCTTAATGCCAGGTAAAGGTTCGGCATGTTGAAGATTGGCTGCCAAACCCACGGTAAGTGCCCGGCGAATATGCTTTTCCCATATCAAATTACGAGCAGTGACATTTTTGCAGAGCAGCTGCCGAAGATATTCATCGGGCGCCAATTGAGAGCGCATCTGCATGATGAATGATTCGTTGAGAATGCCCATTTCAATACCAAGGTAGGCATTAATGATCGTCAAAACGTGATAATGCCCTGCTGCAATCAAATCACTGAGCGTATCTGCACCCTTTAAAACACCAGTAATACGAATCTTGGGCTCATTCACAGAATCTTTACTGGCTCCTAACCGACGGGTTGCACCCATGGTGAGTAAAAAGCGTGAATTCAGACGGTCTGCAGGACAATCATCAACCTCTTCAATACTACCGACTGTCATGTCGGCACCATCAATTTGCGCCATGATGCCGTATGCTTGGGCAACACTACGATTCGCAAGTTGAAATTTGGTATCGGACATTTGCTTTCTACCTGACTTGAACATCAGATAGTTGTCTAAGATTTGCGAACGACGGATGGCATCCAGGTGATAATTCAGGTTAATGATGGATTGTGCTTCTCGAGGGGCAACAATACCCAACTCCTGATCGGCATGAGTGGCTATATATTTGAGGTTGTGAAGCTCTTTTACAGCGGTTTTACCTGTACGCCTGCAGGAGTAATCAATCGTATTGGCATACTGATCCATTTCGATACATTTGAGTACTTGAGCAGCATCTAATTCGACGTTGTGAACGTGTTTATGCCACAGAGCATGATCATCAGCGAACCTCATTATTTCACGCTCGGCGACATGCGTTAGTTCAATACGTTTGGCGGCGTTGACTCGCTCAGCCATTGTTTCCGTACTCGATCACAACAGGATCTTCATTTATTCGCCGCTGACTGTTTTTAATCATGTCGGCAAGTG
The DNA here is from genome assembly GCF_002341635.1 of Methylophaga sp. UBA2496. Taxonomy (NCBI): domain Bacteria; kingdom Pseudomonadati; phylum Pseudomonadota; class Gammaproteobacteria; order Thiotrichales; family Piscirickettsiaceae; genus Methylophaga; species Methylophaga sp. UBA2496. The sequence continues at coordinate 218,600 of NZ_DDOK01000009.1, forward strand.
CTTCCAGTTGACGGGTTTGCTGTTTTTGGTATTCCAGCAGTGACGCTTTATTCTCATCACCACCGGATATGTTCCCCATATTATGTGGATCGGCTTCGGCAGTTTTAACCGTCATACCCATGTCAGTTAATGACATACCGTTTCGGCTGATGAATTCGGACAGGACCTTTAGAAGTGGATGAGCTCTGACTTCCTCTATCAGTCGACGATTGCCATCCGTATCTTCATATTCAGCGATATGGAAACCACCATCTTTATCGAATGAATAGGCTGGGTTTCTGAGTGCGACACCTTCACTGGTAATTGCCAGAATAATGTCATCAATAATCGCCTGAATACTTGCCTGCAAATCTGACCGGATATCAGTCAATAAACCCGGATCCTGTGTCTCAAATGCTATCTGGTGACGCATAAAAAGCTCTGTTCGCCGCATACAAGCCACACTTGCAGCACATTCATCCCAATCGATATCGCAAGTATTGCAGTGAGGATAACTGCCAGGTTTGGCTGGAAAATATTTGGCCACACGCGCCTTAAGGCCGTGTTTCATTGCATTAAAACGAGTTCGGATAGTTTCTTCGGCTGTTGGATGACCTGCAATATTATCGGCTGCAGCAGACTTGCCTTCCGGTGTTTTTGGGCCGGTATGTTTGCCATATGACGCCATTAAGCCCTGTTCCCAATTCGCCTGGGCAGCTTCAGCATCACAAATAGGACAGATAGCGAAATATTGGTAAGGATGGCCGCGGCCTGGAGCGTCTAAAACGCGATCTGGTTCGCCAGCGAATTTATGTCTGCAATCTGAGCAGGAAAAATTCACTTCTTTGAGCTGTGAAAATGGGTCACGGTTTTTTGCCATGCTGCCAATAACACCACAGCATGACAATCAAAACAGGGGGGAAAAAGGCGTTTTAACCGGTGTTCTGCCTAATGATTCTCGATATATGGGACGTGTGCACATTCTCACCAAGGTCACGGGCCACAATATCGTGAATTTGCCGAGGCTTATACCCATCGTTGTGCAATGACATGATGTAACGATTCCGCTGGAACCGCATGAAAACCTCAAATTGGGGAACATATACACGATGACCGTCATCACCGGTTTCAGCGAGCATACTTAGATGATTCCAAGCGACTATAAACACATCAAAACCGAGTTGCTGAGCAAGACCACGCCATTTCCCATTGATGCCGACTTTTGATAAATCGTCAATGCGTGGGTCGCGAAAATTTTTTTCCGAAACTTCAAAATCAGTGCAGATATCTAGGTACCGTCCTCCCTGCTGGGCAGGGCTGACCCCTTCATTCCGAGCCCCCACCCCATCACTTGGTTGATCTTTCTGTTTCATTTCGTTCATACAACTGCGCTTTTGTTTATCCAGAGCCATGCTAACCCCCTGTTTGTTCATGTCATACATCCTCATAACTGCGCTTTATTGAATAACACGCAGTAATTATTTCTCAGCACCAATTAGCTTTAGGCCGTTTGAAAGGTGATTTCCGAAGACCCCTGCACCTACTCGCCAGCATCCATTAAGACTAGGTTTATGAAATAGGCGTGGCACAGCCAATAACTTTTCCAAGCACCATGCACGACCAGATAGGGATGTTTGTCTATGCGTCATGGAAATCAGGAATTCAGGTGTTTAACCAGGTCGGTTACTGGTGTGCGCATCTTGCCGAGTGGATTAGCCCGGTCAACATCTTCAGTCAGCTTACGCATGGCAAGTCTGGTGTAAATCTCGGTGGTGTCTGCCCGTTCATGGCCAAGCAAAGCCTTGAGAGTAAGGATGTTCACATCACTCTCTATCGCTTCCGTACCATACAAATGTCTGAATGCATGAGGATGTGCCACACGCGGATCAACGCCCGCTTTGTCTGCATATTTGGCCAGCATATCGTTAACACTTCGGGCTGCTATACGCCGCTTCTCACCAATGTATTCATGCCTCTTAACTAAGTAATTCCTGGTGGATACAAACAGCACCTGGTCACCATCACTAAGGTGCCGGTCAATAGAGTCCAGTTCGGTGTGGCCAAGGTAGGCTCTAATTAGCAGCATGCACTCTGCAGGTGCGGGAATCAGCCGCTCCTTTTTACCTTTCTCTATTGTCCGAATGATTAATCGCTGCAGGCCTTTGTGATCTTTCGCCCAAATGAGGCTGGATTGATTCAGGCTACACAAACCAGAAACACGCATACCACAACCAATCAATAAAGACATCATCGCTGCATCACGAATACCAATGAATGAATCGAGGTCAGGCGCCATTAACAGCTTTTCAGCATCGGATAACGATATTGGTCTCGGAAGACGTCGCCCAAAGGTTGGATATTCGAGTGAATCAGCTGGGTTTGATGAGATATGCCCTACACGTTTGGCCCAGGCATAAAAATTACGCACTGCAGCAACAACCACTGTGCGAGATCTGACGGAAAGTTTCCGTTCAAAAAGCTGCCGGCCAGTGTAATCCTCCAACTGCTCCAGCGTTACCGATGACAAATCACGGCCATCAAGTGCCGCAATAAAATCGACAAGATAACCACGGTATTTATTAATAGTTTGATCTGCACGCCCCTTAGACATTGATAACCATCTAAGCCAATCGTTAATAACGGCAGCATTATCCATAAGTATCACCCCAAAAAAGTGACCAGGGGCAGCGCAACTTGCGGACCCGTGGATATGCACCAATTATATCATAACCAACTGTTTTATATAGAAATTAATCCCCGCACAAATCCGCAACTTAACTGCGGGGGCCGATCTTAGTTGTGGGGTTCATTTCATTTTCACTGCTTGAATACTTCCTGACTTGCGGATCAGCCTTTACTCTATATATCTCTCTTTTTTTAATAAAAAGAACAAGATAGATAGATATAGGGCTTATTGAACGAAAATGAGCGCGCGGAGGAAAATGGCTAAAGTGCGTAGAAAAATATCAAAAAGGTGTAGATTTCAACAAACCTGAAAAGAAAAACGTCTCAAACATCAACAACTTAACCAGTCCATCCACACAATCCGCGATTCAGAAGTGTTATACCTCTATAGGGTTTGAGCGAAGCGAATTAAGCGCAGTCGCCGAAGGTGCTGCGCGCCAATTTACTCGTTTGGGGGTGCGGGGGTAGTTAAATGACAAGGTTAACCGCTGTTTTAGCGTCGATAAAGTGGGATTTTCAGTGAGCTAAGATGTGTGATACTCAATGTTTTAATATTTTAAATCTGTCAAAAAGGACTTAAATAATGGATAAAAACCAGAACCACACTCTTTATATTGCACTTACTTTATGCTTATTGGTTTTTTTATTTGTCATAGGTGCATTTTTATGGTTTTTTCAAAATTGGACCATTGGAGATCCAACAGATTTTGCTGATTTCGCCACTTACTTCGGTAATATGACATTGCCACTTTTAACAGGCGCCTCGTTGGTTTTTTTAGCTATCACGATTAGACATCAAACCAACTCTTTGAAGCTGCAAAAAAATACAGAGATACGTAAAGAGATAGAAGATAACTTAATATATCATTATGATTACTATGAAAAACTAATACACCAGGTGTTGATTCCGAAGCCTGAGAATTCTCTAAGTACTGATTTTGCTCATTCAGTTTTCGGCTTAATTTCCTGCAATGATTACTGTCAAGGCAATCAACTAGGAAATAGTTTCTTTGATCCTGAAAATGAGATTTCAAAACTAATATTTTATATAAAAAACCCTGAAAATTACTTTTCAATGCCTGTAATTTCGCACTTTATGGAAATCAAGGATGAACACTCCTACATAATTGTGACTACAACTGAATTGGTTAAACACCTTAATAGTACCTGGGTCATTGATTCGTACATCAAACGAGCAAGCAAAATAACAAAGAACTTAAAGGATATTAATTTAATATCTGAAGAGTTCGCTGATATTTATGAAAAAAACCTGGCAGAGGCACGAACTGAAGCATTGAAATGAGTAGTTTAATCAAAACACTTACGCAATTGTTCAAAATGGGACACAACTAACCATAGATATAGAGGGATAAACTTCGCTCACCCTTGGGGACGCCATATTAAGGCAAACCAATATTTACATTTATTGGGTGTTTACAAAAAGGCGGTGAGATATCTCACCGCCTTTTTTGTTTTTCATGTTTGTCTTCCTTTACTTCGCTATGATGCTCACAGATAATCAACCAACGTTTCCAATGGTGGTTGACATGACATTCAAAGTTTCTTCAGGTAAGTTCTTTCGCACATCTATATCCAGAGTCACTTTCATTCAGATTTTGAGTTTGTTTTCGATGCTTATTTTAATGCCATCAGTGAAAGCAAATGAGGAAAACACAGAATCCTTTGTTGCTGAATTTGAGATTCTTACTGAGGATAATCTTTCTCAGTATGTCAGCCAGATGAGTCAGCGTTATTACGAGCAGGTGGAATTGCTCAATAAATATTTTCAGCTATACCAACAAAAAAACGATCCTCGGGGATTTAATGTCTGGCATCTGAGGGGCTTTACACCGAACTTTAGCGCGATAAATGCTGAGAATCAGCTGATTGCAGCAGCCAACGACAAATTTCTGGCGGAGCGGCCTGAAAAAGCATTAACCACGATTTTTGCTGAACTTAGGGATATATCTGTCAATCTGATGGTGGCTTTTCGCGATAACGATCCACAGGCATTCAAATTGGCGAAGGCAAAAGTGAAAGAGCATAAAGAACAGATTGCTACCTTGCTCAAAGCACATAATCTGGATAAAGAAATCCAGGATATCTCGTTGAACTAACGCACCCTTCTCAGCATAAAGATGCCTATACCGGCAAAGATGATGGTTGGCAGGGATGCTGCCAGCCAGGGCAATACTCCAAATACCAGCCCCATATGCTGAAAGCTCTGGTTAAACAAGTGAAAACCTATTCCCACCAGTACGCCAACCAGAATACGTCCACCAATCGGTGCAGAACGTAATGGACCAAAGATAAACGGTACGGCTAGAAATACCATCACTGCTGAGCTTATCGGCATCATAATTTTGCTCCAGAATGCCAATTGATATTGTCCAACAGCCTGATGGTTGGATTTCAGATAGGAAACATATTCAATCAAGCTCCATACCGGTAAAAATTCCGGTGGTACTACAACCACATTCAACATGCCAGGATTGAGCTTGGAACGCCATTTGGCTCGCTCAATCGATCGGACTTCTATACCACCCTCATCTATGGTGCTTTGCACCACATCAAGCATCAGCCATTCATTATTCTCATAACGGGCTTCTCTGGCTTGGGTAACGATACGTAATTGATGTTTGTCGTCAAACTCATAAACCTTGACACCTTCAAAGCGGCCATCGCGATGAATACGCTGAATATGATTGAAATGGTTGCCATCACGGGTCCAGAAGCCATATTGAGTTTGGCTGCCTTCTGTTCCGGTTTGCGCCACGGTCTGAATCTGCATGGCTTTCTGTTCGGTCATGGGTCTGATTAATTCACCAATGATTAATGCAATGATCATCAAAATACCAGCAACCATCAGGACTGCTTTGTTGATATCTTTAACGGATACCCCCGCTGCCCGCATCGCCACTAATTCGCTTTGAGATGCCAATGTACCAAGCCCAATAACACTGCCTAACAGAGCAGCAACAGGAAGCAATTCATAGATTCGTTTTGGCATAGATAAAGCCAGATAAGCCAAAATATTGCTCAGCTGATAATCACCTTTTCCCAGGTCATCCAGCTCAGCGATAAAATCCATAAAGGTATACAGCGACATCAAAACCACTAAAACTAAAGCGGTACTGCCTAGAATCGTTTTACTGATATAGCGTTGCAGAATCATGCTGTTTTGGGTCGCTTACGTTGATGCCAGAGTCGTTTGAGATTTTGCCGGTTTTGTAATATCAGCATAATGCCAATCATTAATAAATGTACCCAAATCGCCCCGAACCAGGGAGCCAGATCGCCCTTTTCCACCCAGGCCCGGGTGACACCTAATAAATTACTGTAAATCACATAGACCAATACTGCGGGGAAAAAGCCGGCATATCGCCCTTGCCTTGGACCTGTATGCGCTAACGTAATGGCAATGACACTCAAAATAACAGTCATAACCGCGCTGGAGACACGCCACTGAATTTCGGCCAGATCCTGCGGTTCACCACGCTCCCAGAGCTCGGCTGTGGGTAAAGACTTATGCCGTTCGCGAACCTGTACTGATTCACCACGTTCAATTAACATGCTATGTGTTGCATATTTGGCAATACGAAAATCCAGATCACCGGCATTGCCTTCATAACGATAACCATCTTCCAGAATCAGATATTTATCACCACTTTCAGTTTCAATCTCAAATCGTCCACGCTCGGCTCGGAAGATCAGCGGCTTCTCGTCACGATGAATTTCAATGAAGATATTTTCCATATGGCTTTTATCTTCGCTGAGCTTTTGCGAATAAAAAGTCCAGTCACCACTTTGGCTTTCCTTAAAACTGCCCGCCACCAGCCCCGTGGTATTGGCCGCCACCTTGGCTTTCTGTTCAATTTCATAGCGCCCGGATAAGACATCAGGAACAATCAGCAGGGCTAATACACCCGTGATAATTGCCATTGCGCCACTGAATATGACAACATTTCGCAATATGCGGTTACCATCAATACCGCAGGCGGCAATCACCGTCAGTTCGTTATCCGAGCTCATTCGTGACAAACTGAGTAGCACCGCCAGAAATGTGCCTATCGGCAACAAAATGGATAGCGCGCCCAGCGAATTAAGCCACAATAAATTAAAGATAACTTCAGCTGGCAAATTACCCACAGCGGCCTGAGCCAGATAACGGGCAAAGCGGGTTGCCACGTATATCAGCCATAGCACACCGATAACCGCTGTCAGTGAAAGTAAAAACTCTCGCAGCATATATCGGTCTATCAGGCTGAAACGCTCAACAAATAATCGTCTTAGGGCGGGCATTATTCAGTGGTCTTCGTTAGAATAGGCAGTCAGTTCGCTGCAGTAAAAAGCGCAGTCTAAACCATCTACATCAACAGGAGAAATCCATGCAGTATTTTGTGACCAAAGATGTTTTGCCAACGCAGTCGATTGACTGTATTGCCGTCGCCGTATTTGAAGGCAATCAACTGAGTCCAGCAGCAGCCACTTTAAACACCGCCAGCAATGGAACCCTGCAACGTGTTGTCGAACGTGGCGATATCAGTGGTAAACCGGGTCAAACATTGTTGTTACAAGATATCGAAGGTATTTCGAGCCCTCGCGTTTTACTGGTGGGCTGTGGCAAATTCGAAAAAACAACTGAAAATGACTTCAACACAGCCTGCATTACAATGGCTAAATGGTTAAATGACAGTGCTGCCACACAAGCCGTCAGTTGTCTGGCTGAAACGCCAGTCAAAGATCGCAGTACTGCCTGGAAAATCCGTCAAACCATTATCAATACGGAAGCTGCTTTATATCGTTACAGCCAAACCAAAAGTCAGTTCAAACCGGTAGATAAACCGCTGGCCAAACTGGGATTTATGGCTACTGAAGCCGATATTGACGCATTGGAGAAAGCTTGTAAAACCGGTGCAGCTATTGGCAAAGGCATGAATCTGGCGCGTGAACTCGGTAACTTGCCGGGCAATATCTGCACACCAACCTATCTCGCAGAACAAGCAATAAAGCTGGGGAAAGATTTAGACAATCTGGTGGTTGATGTACTGGAAGAAAGTGATATCGCCGAATTAGGCATGGGTTCATTCTTATCTGTCTCACGCGGTAGCCGAGAGCCTGCAAAACTGATCACCCTGAATTACGGTGGTGGCGGTAACAGCAAACCCATCGTTTTGGTGGGTAAAGGTTTAACTTTTGATGCGGGCGGTATTTCGCTTAAACCCGCTCCCGGCATGGATGAAATGAAATACGATATGTGCGGTTCGGCCAGCGTATTAGGCACCATTCAAGCTGTTGCCGAATTGCAGTTGCCAATCAATGTCATCGGGGTCATTCCAAGCTCTGAAAATCTGCCGGATGGTGATGCCAACAAGCCCGGTGATGTGGTGACCAGCATGTCCGGTCAAACCATTGAAATATTAAATACTGATGCCGAAGGTCGTTTACTGTTATGTGACGCGCTGACCTATAGCGAACGTTTTGAGCCCGATACCGTCATTGATATCGCTACCTTGACCGGTGCGATTATTGTTGCATTGGGCAGTAACGCTTCCGGTTTGATGGCTAACAACCAGGAGCTGGCAGATGACCTGCTCAAAGCCGGTAACGATAGTTTTGATCGTGCATGGCAATTGCCGTTGTGGGATGACTATCAGAAACAACTGGATAGTAACTTTGCCGATATCGCTAATGTCGGTGGTAAAGAAGCTGGCAGTGTCACAGCCGCATGTTTCCTGTCTCGCTTTACTGAAAAATTCAAATGGGCGCATCTGGATATCGCCGGTACGGCATGGAATGGCGGCAAAGAAAAAGGTGCCACAGGACGTCCTGTACCTTTATTGATGCAATATATTCTGAATCGTCTGGAAGACTGATAGCACATTCATGACTAAAGTCAGTTTTTACATTTTAGGCACAACCGATCCGCTTGACCGGCAGCAATTTGCCTGCCGGTTGGCGGAAAAAGCCTATCAACAAGGTCATCAGGTGTTTATCCATACTGAAGATCAGAATCAGAGTGAAGCCATGAATAGAGCCTTATGGGCTTTTCGGCCTGACAGTTTTGTACCCCATCAAATATTAGCCGCTGATAGTGAAATAGAAGCACCGGTTTTGATCAGTCATCAAAATACGGCTCCACCTAAACTGATGGATGTGTTAATTAATTTAAATCCGGTTCAGCCATTATTTTTCAGTCAGTTTGAACGACTGGCGGAAATTATTGATGGTGATGAAGAAATCAAAAAACAGGGCCGCGTCCGTTATCAGTTTTACAAAGATCGTGGTTATCATCTCGATACGCATCAGATAAACAATTAACGCAATCCGGCTCACTCATGACCGGGCACACATTAAGCGGGTATAATGCCCGCTTTTCTTTTTCCGAACAGACAAACGCAGAGACGCATGGACAAAACCTATAATCCCGATGCAATTGAACAACGCTGGTATCAACAGTGGGAACAAAACGGCGAATTTAAACCTTCTGGTGAAGGCACGCCCTACGCCATTATGTTGCCTCCGCCCAATGTCACCGGCAGTTTGCATATGGGTCATGGGTTTAATAACACCATTATGGATTTGCTCACCCGTTACCACCGGATGAAAGGTGATAACACATTGTGGCAGCCGGGCACCGATCATGCCGGTATCGCCACACAGATGGTGGTAGAACGTCAGCTCAATGCCGAAGGCAAAACGCGACATGATTTAGGGCGTGAGGCGTTTATTGAGCGGGTCTGGGATTGGAAAGGCGAATCCGGTGGCAATATTACCCGTCAGTTACGTCGTCTTGGATCCTCTCTGGACTGGTCTCGTGATCGTTTCACCATGGATGACAATCTGTCCGAAGCCGTGAAACATGTGTTCATCAAACTGCATGAAGAAGGTTTGATTTACCGTGGCAAACGGCTGGTGAACTGGGATCCGGTTCTGCATACTGCCGTATCCGATCTCGAAGTATTATCCGAAGAAGAAGCTGGCCATTTATGGCATTTCCGTTATCCACTCACCGATGGAAGTGGTCATCTGGTGGTCGCCACGACCCGTCCTGAAACCATGCTGGGTGATACGGCCGTTGCGGTACATCCGGAAGACGAGCGTTATAAACAGCTGATTGGCAAAACCATCACGCTACCTTTGGTAGGACGTGAAATTCCAATCATCGGTGATGATTATGTTGATCCGGAATTTGGTAGTGGCTGCGTTAAAATCACCCCGGCGCATGATTTCAACGATGCTGAAGTTGGTCACCGTCATAATCTGGAACAAATTAATATTCTGACGATTGATGCCGCCATTAATGACAATGCGCCGGAAAAATATCGTGGTCTGGATCGCTATGCAGCCCGCAAACAAATCGTTGCCGATTTCGAGGCTTTAGGATTACTGGAAACCATCCAGGATCACAAACTGATGGTGCCGCGTGGCGATCGTTCAAATGCCGTCATCGAACCATTATTGACCGATCAATGGTATGTCAAAGCGGATGTACTCGCAGCACCCGCAGTTGAAGCGGTACAGTCAGGCAAAATCAAATTTGTCCCGGCCAACTGGGATAAAACCTTTTATAACTGGATGGATGGCATTCAGGACTGGTGTATTTCACGGCAAATCTGGTGGGGCCACCGCATCCCGGCCTGGTATGACGAACAGGGCAATATCTATGTTGGAAAGGATGAAGCCGATGTCCGTAAAAAACACCGGTTGGCTGACACTATCAGTCTGAGACAGGATGAAGATGTTTTAGATACCTGGTTCTCTTCTGCTTTATGGCCCTTCTCCACTTTGGGTTGGCCGGCTGATGATGCCGCATTGAAAACCTGGTATCCGACCAGTGTATTGGTCACCGGTTTTGACATTATCTTCTTCTGGGTTGCCAGAATGATGATGATGGGTATTAAGTTTATGGATGAGGTGCCATTCAAGGAAGTGTATATCCATGGTCTGGTCCGTGATTCGCATGGCCAGAAAATGTCGAAATCCAAAGGTAATGTTTTGGATCCCATCGACATTATTGATGGTATTGATCTGGAATCACTGGTTGCCAAACGTACCAGTGGCATGATGCAGCCGCAACTGGCTGCCAAAATTGAAAAAGCTACCCGCAAGGAATTTCCGGAAGGGATTGCACCGCATGGAACCGATGCGTTGCGTTTCACTTTTGCCTCTTTAGCCACCACCGGACGTGATATCAATTTTGATATGAACCGTATTGCCGGTTATCGCAACTTCTGTAACAAACTGTGGAATGCAGCGCGTTACGTATTGATGAATACCGAAGACCAAGATACGGGTATTGATAACGCTGACGTTGAGTTAAGCCTGGCTGATCGCTGGATCATTTCGTTATTGCAACAGACTGAACAGGATGTTACCCGTGCCATCGACAGCTACCGCTTTGATTTGGCGGCGCAGGCAATTTATGAGTTTATCTGGAACAACTATTGTGACTGGTATCTGGAACTGTCCAAACCGGTCTTAAATAACGATGCAGCCAGTGACGCCGCCAAACGTGGTACCCGCCGCACCCTGGTTCGGGTGTTGGAAGCCACACTGCGTTTAGCGCATCCGTTTATGCCGTTTATTACCGAAGAAATCTGGCACACCATCGCCCCGTTAGCCGGTAAAACAGGCTCAACCATTATGCGTGAGGCCTATCCTATCGCTGACGAAAGCAAAATTGACAGCGCTGCCGTAGCGGATATGGAATGGGTGATGCAATTTATTAATGGCATTCGTTCTATTCGTTCACAAATGAATATCGCACCGAAAAAACAATTACCTGTGCTGCTTAAAGATGCTGCTGCGATCGATGAACAACGTTTGCAACAAAACCACGACTTTATCAGCCGTCTGGCCAATCTGGAATCGGTTGAATTGCTCAAAGGTGAAGCACCTGCGGCAGCCACCGCGCTGGTTGGAAAAATGGAAATTTTGATCCCCCTCGAAGGCTTGATCGACAAAGAAGCCGAGATTGCGCGTCTGGATAAAGAAATCAGTAAGCTGGATAAAATTATCAAACAATCCGCTGGCAAGCTGAGCAATGAAAACTATGTTGCCAAAGCGCCTGCAGATGTTGTTGCCAAAGAGCGTGAAAAACTGGCTGAACTCGAACAGTCATTAGGTCAGTTGCAACAACAACGTAACGCGCTTGGTTAAAGTCCTGAGTTCTTTCCAGGAACTTTACGCCTCAGTTAGTCTGTCAATATCAACATAATAAGCCGGTGTTTTCACCGGCTGCTATCTGTTGTAATAGAGACTATGACTACACAAGAATTTAATCCCAACGACGCTACCACCACCCCAATGACGCGGCTGCAGTTCGATAACCGTTTTGTAAGGGAGCTCCCCGCCGATCCGGATACTGAAAACGTTCGCCGTCAGGTGCTGGGTGCCTGTTATACCTTTGTGAACCCTACGCCTGTTGCCGAGCCTGAACTGGTCGCTTATTCCATGGATTTAGCCACCGACTTAGGCATCAGACCAGTGGATTGTGAAAGCCTGCAGTTTGCTAATGTGTTTGCCGGTAATGAGCTGCTTGAAGGCATGCAGCCTCATGCTATGTGTTACGGCGGACATCAGTTTGGCAACTGGGCCGGACAACTGGGCGATGGCCGGGCCATCAATCTCGGTGAAGTTCAGGATATTCACGGCCAACTGCAAATGTTGCAGCTCAAAGGTGCGGGCGAAACCCCCTACTCCCGTTCGGCTGATGGATTAGCGGTATTACGATCTTCGGTGCGTGAATTTCTCTGCAGTGAAGCCATGTTTCATCTGGGCATCCCCACAACCCGTGCTTTGAGTCTAGTGACCACCGGTGAAGGTGTGATCCGGGATATGTTTTACGATGGTCGACCGCAAACTGAACCAGGTGCGATCGTTTGTCGGGTTGCCCCCTCATTCCTTAGAATTGGTAATTACGAGCTATTTAATTCTCATGGTGATATCGACAACCTTAAATTATTAGTCGATTACACCATTCGCCATCATTATTCGCATTTAGGTGAACCGTCCAAAGCGACATATCTCGCCTGGTTCAAAGAAGTGTGTGAACGCACGGCAGATTTGGTGGTGCACTGGATGCGTGTTGGTTTTGTGCATGGCGTATTGAATACTGATAACACTTCGATTTTAGGACTGACTATTGATTACGGCCCGTATGGCTGGATTGATAATTACGATCCCGACTGGACGCCAAACACTACCGATGCAACGGGTAAACGCTATCGGTTTGGTCACCAACCGCAAATCGCTCAATGGAATCTGTTACAACTCGGCAATGCTATTTATCCATTAATTGATGACGTCGAGCCACTGCAACAAATTCTGACTGATTACGTCAAGCTTTACACGGATAAATGGCAAAAAATGCGTGCCGATAAACTTGGATTGAATGACTATCAGGGTGACGCCGATCATGAACTAAATCAGCAGTTACAGAAAATTCTGTTACTGGCTGAAACCGATATGACGATTTTCTATCGCAATTTGGCAGACGTGTCGTGTGAACAAAACGATCTCAGTGATGAAGACCTACTGGCACCGTTAATGGAAGCGTATTACGCTCCTGAGGCCCTATCCAAAGAGGATAAAAAAGATATCTGCAACTGGTTGAGACGCTATCAGCTGCGTGTGCAGCAGGATGGCACCAGCGACCTTGATAGAAAAGCCAGAATGAATCGGGTAAATCCGAAATATGTGTTACGTAACTATCTGTCTCAACAGGCAATAGACAAAGCTCATGATGGCGATTACAGCCTGATTCATGAACTTTTAGAGGTCATGCACCGTCCTTATGATGAACAACCTCAGTATCAGCATTACGCAGCTAAACGTCCCGACTGGGCAAGAGATAAACCCGGCTGTTCAATGTTGTCTTGTAGTTCATAACCTAAGGAGTTAACCAGATGAAATTGATTAGCGTGCTGCTTGCAGTATCAGTTTGGTTTTTTGCTGTTCCGGCTTATGCTGCCAGCGTCACTGATAAAAAGCTGCAAATTGACAAAGTTGCTGAAGGCCTCGGCATCCCATGGGGAATGGCAATTTTGCCCGACGGTACGATGCTGGTGACCCAGCGCGAAGGCAAGTTAAGCCTGGTCAATCTTGATTCTGGGGATAAAACGGATATCAGTGGTGTACCTTCAGTTAAAGCACAAGGTCAGGGTGGCTTTCTGGATGTGGCTTTATCACCGGATTATGCTGAGAGTGGCTGGATTTATTTCACCTACAGCAAAGATATAGATGGCCAGGGCGCAACTACACTCGCCCGTGCAAAGTTAGACGGCAATGCTTTAGCTGATTGGAAGGATTTAATAGTCACCCAATCACGCACCAGTAAAGGCCAGCATTACGGTAGTCGGATTGTGTTTGATCAGCAAGGTCATCTGTTCTTCTCTATTGGGGATCGTGGCGAACGTGATATGGCCCAGGATCTTAACAATCACAACGGTACCGTTCTAAGGCTAAATCTTGATGGTAGTGTTCCGCAGGACAATCCTTTTGTCGGACAGGACAATGCTTTGCCGGAAATCTGGAGTTACGGTCATCGTAATCCACAGGGCCTGCATTACAACGCTGAAACACAACAGCTTTGGGGTATTGAACACGGTCCACGTGGTGGTGATGAAATCAATCTGATTGAAGCAGGCAAAAACTACGGTTGGCCTGAGGCTTCCCATGGTAAGGAATATTATGCTCCTGTCTCTGTCGGTCAAGGCAAAGAAGTGGATGGTATGGCAAATCCGATAAAAGTCTATATTCCATCCATCGCTCCCAGCGGTCTGGTGCAGTATCAGGGTGAAGCCTTCCCGGAATGGCAGGGTGACTTATTTTCAGGTGCCATGGCGCTACAACATCTGAATCAGGTCAAAATTCAGAATAACGAAGCAGTCGATGAAACACGCTATTTACGAACTATGAATAAACGTATTCGTAACGTCATTGAAAGTCCTGAAGGCTGGTTGTATGTATCAACAGATGATGGCGAGATTTATCGGATACAACCAGCTGCAAACTAATATTTGATGTCCAGAATCAGATAACGATGACCACCATCCTGAACCTGGATAGTTACTTCGTCATCTATCTGTTTTTTCAACAACGCTTGCGCCAAAGGTGAATCCACACTGATATTCCCTTTGGCGTGATCAATCTCATCCGGGCCGACGATCCGGTATTGAACCTCTTCCGTATCATCCTTCAACAGCGTCACGTTCGCCGCAAAAAATACGGCTTCCTGATTATCCGGGATACGATCAATGACCATCAAATCCGGAATACGTTTTTGGAGATAGCGGATCCGCCGATCAATTTCCCTGAGTTCTTTTTTACGATAAATATATTCGGCGTTTTCAGAACGATCGCCTTCAGCCGCGGCAGCGGCCAAGGCCTGAACTACATGCCTGCGCCGCTGCCAGCGCTCGCTCAGCTCCTGATTCATCCGGAACATGCCATCAGCAGTGATATAGGGTGATGATGCCATTATGCTGATTTATGAAGTCTTTCGTTCAGCAAGGATTCATTGATGGATGCACCAATACGCCCTACAATTAAACGCATATCCGTTTCAGCATTTTCCAGGCAACTGGTGCCTCCAGGGGATGGCGTCATATTGAAGACAATACCGTTTCCGGGGTTAATCTTGGCCTCACCCATCAACAACTTGGCATTCTTTTTATCAATCAACTGAGGCCTGACACCCCCAAAACCTTTAGCGAATTCAATATCTTTCAATTGCAGGCCAGGAACGATTTTGCGTGCATCTTTCAAAAACAGCCAGCGACGTAATAACGGCACTTCAAACAGGAAGTTTTTAAAGATGTAGTTGCGAATATCCTTGATACGGAACAAATCCCAGAAAACTTTAAGCACCCTGCTGTCCAGACGCAGAACCCGCAGAAATTCAAAAAAAGTTTTATTGTTATAACGCTCTAACAATGGCAGTAACAATGCCGTGGGCCCAAAACGGGTTTTACCCTCGACCAGCACATCCGGATCACCATGCACCGCGGCAAATGGCAATGCATCATTCTGCACGGTATACACCTTGCCACGGAGCACTTGCGGGGTGAAATAAAAGCTCCCAGCGACAGGCAGGCAAGAGAATTCCAAGCCATAGCCCATCTTTTGTGCCAGCAGTAAACTATGTCCGCCAGCAGAGACCACCACGCTGCGAGCCTTAATGATTTTATCGCCGGTAACCAATGAAAATACGCCATCACTTTCGACAATATCATCGACTTCGCTGTTAAATAAAAGCTGGATTTGTTTGTCTGTTTTGGCTTTGGCCTTATCAACAAAGGCTTGCGATAAACGTTGATAGTCGACCGCACTGTAATCATCCAAAATAGCAAGTGCAACACAGGGTTCTGCCCGCATTTCACCATTTACCATGACGACGGCGGGTTCATAGGAAGCAATATCCGATTTTTCCAACAGTTTCATATTGGGAAAGACTTCACGGAAGGTCTGGTAGCGCTGGCGAAGCTGACGGCATTCCTGTTCACCGACACCTAAAACCATTTTGGGATATTTGAAAATGACCTGATCTACATTAGGTAAATCAGCAGCAAAATTCACCAGCATCTCAGCAGCCGCTTTTACCTTGGTCGCTTTCTCCAAGGTGTAATTGGTCTCAATATCACCGCAATGGATTGTCTGGCTGTTGTTACGGCCATTCGAGTTGACCTTGGCCACCCCGGCATATTTTTCCAACAGGACAATATCATTAAGATCAGTATATTCAGCCAGCATATACAGCAGCGCGGTGCCACAGACACCGCCACCGACAATGGCTACCTGATGAATTTGGTCTGTCATAAATTTTTCCGTGCTTAAACGACGGAAATTTTAGCAAAACGTTGCTCAGACCGTTTAAAAATATCACTTCATCAAGTTATATAAGGCGATAGCAGATCTATCTTACTCACTTGTATTTTGGCTTCTTATTGCCAGAAAATGACGGTATTGTTGAAAGAATCGCCTGTAACTCACTCCGTTTCTTTTTGCTTTTACCCGTTTTTTTGACAGCAGTTAATTTATCCACTTCACCCAGTAAACTATCCAACTGCGCAGTATCCGGAAGCGGCTCCTCTTGCGTTGGTGGGATCAGTGATAACTTTTTATCCGTTTGTGTCGATTGTAGCTTTTCAACATCTTTGAGTAATGATTCCAAACGCTCAGGTTCAGGCAAGTCGGGCTGTTCAGGAATATCAAAAACGGCAATTTCAGACTGTGTCTGTTTACGATCCAACTCTGCCTGAGCCTGTTCTGCCGCAAGTGCTGCAGCAAAGTCCTCTTCAGCCTGGCTCAGGTTTGACTTCTGAGTTATATCTTCAACGGGGGGGATTTCTCCAGCTTCATTTTCAGGGCTGTCCATATCCGGATTTGCCTCTGTATGAACTGATGTTTTAACGTCAATTTTTTCGGAAACGGTTGACTCAGGGATTTCATCAACCTTGCTGGGTGAAGTATTGTCGAGTAAATCTGAGACCCACTCATCATCGTTCGTATGTGTCTTCTCATCGTTAAGCTTGGGTTTCAGTGGCTCACTTTTATGCTCATTGGAGCCCATCAATGAAACCAGAGGCGCCTTTTTAACTTCAGAAATTAATTCCTGAGTCGAATTCATTCTGTATCCATTGGCTGTTGATAATTCGATTTCTTCCTCAATAAACTCAGGCATGCCATGAAATGCATAGGGTTGCTTATCTGATGCAGGAGACACCAAAGTTTTCTCAGTTGACTTTGCTGTTGAAACAAAATCCACTTCTGCATCCCTGTCAGAGCGATATGACGATGGGGATTTTTGCTGTTTAGCATCTGGCTGCGGGGAGGTGTCATCAGCTTTATCAAGCTCAGTCTTTAAAGTATTGTCAGACTGTGCTGCTTCAATGTGATAGCTTTCTTCTTTATTCTCAAAAGACTCCTCCAGGCTGCTTTCTTTATCCAGAAAATCTGGAGAAAGACCGGGAGCTTCGCTGCTTACAGTGTGGCTTTCTTCCGCTTCTTCAATAAGCATTTCCCTGGATGGCTCACTATCAACAGCTTTTTCAATGGGTGGTTGTGTGGCGATTGCATGATCTCCAGCAAGGTGTTGTTTCCTTGCTGCTTTCAGCCGTTGTGTTCGTTCACGTAATTTAGCCCGTAACTTCTCAATCTCATTAACAGGCTCATTCGTTTTGGATGCTTCCTTGACGATATTTTCATCGGCAGCTATTGCATCAATTGGTTGTGCCGACATTATGCCAGCCAATCGCTCTTCCTCGCTTTGGTAGTGACTTTCGGCTTCGGCTTCGGCTTCG
>NZ_DDOK01000009.1:236807-237031 GCF_002341635.1 Methylophaga sp. UBA2496
GCTTCGGCTTCGGCTTCGGCAATATTGTTTTCTGTCTGGTTTGTTTCAACCAAATCGTTGAACGCATCTTCAGTTAATTGCTGGCTGTCGCTGTCTGAACTGGGATCTTCAATGGACAAAGCCTCTTCGAATTCCAATTCCAACGGAGAAATTTGCTCTGCTGCTTCCACTTCTTCCGTTAAAGCTTCTGACGCTGGTTCGACGGCTTGTTCCGGCTCGCCAGG
>NZ_DDOK01000001.1:0-62869 GCF_002341635.1 Methylophaga sp. UBA2496
GCTTCTGGCGCTGGTTCGGCGGTTTGTTCCGGCTCACCAGGTTCAGCCGTTTCTGGGCTCAACTCATCTACAGCCGGTATTTCTTCATGATCAGAGCTATTCACAACATCCTGAGTTGCTTCCCTCATTTCATTGGATTCTGGCTCTGATGGCTGATGAGGCTCTTCCGGAACAACTTCATCAGCTACAGCTTCCGGCATCTCAGTTTCAACCCGTTGTTCCAGCCCGTTAGATTCTGCATTTTCAGTGAATTCCTCCTGTTCTTTTTCCAGAACAGTCGAGTCACTCTCTTCAACGAGCAAACCGGTATTCTCAGACTCTTTTAATAGTGAATCAGCAAAAGAGGCATTCTCGGTTAGTAGTGGGTCTAAATCCTCTGCATCTGGAACCTCGGCTTGCTCTTGCTTCAAGGGCTGTTCAGGTCCGGAGGTTATGTTTTCGATTTGTTGCGTGTGTTCCAGCAAATCTTCCGCTGCGTCACTGGCTGTTTCATCAAGACCTGCCGGTTCTACCGCGGCCATTTTTTCAGCATATTGCGCTGAGGACTCACCTCCCTCAGGCGAAACAACATCTATTGGATTTGCATCAGCTTCTGATATCGCTTGTTCAAGTACTTCGGTGACTTCATCAGCAGTAACCGATTGCGCCATATCATCTTGTTCTGGCGTGGTGATCTCATCAATGATTCTGTCGGGTGTTTCATTATTATTTTCTTTTTTGGAAACTTCCGGCTCATCTGTAGCATCTTTGATGCGCATCAATTCATCGATTTCCGCGACCGAAATCCCGGCTTCCCCAGCAGGCTCCATTTCAACAGCCTGATCAATGTCTAATTCAATTTCGGCAGGCTGAACTGGATTCATTAAATCCAGTGGATTGATATCTCCACTTTCAAAAGCATGGAATTTCAGCTCCTGATGTTCAAACGCCGCCGTATTTTCAGGAATATCGGCACTTGCATCAGGGGTGGGAGATTTGCCATAAACATCCGGCACCTGATTGGCCCAGGCTTTATTTAAATAAGCCTTCATACTGTTAAGTTCTGATGAGCTGCCGGCATTTTCCATTGCGGCTTCATCGATCTCTGGTGAAGGAGCAGCCATCTCTGAAGAAGCTTTACCGTAAATATCAGGAACGGTTGGGTTCCAGTCATTTTTCACAAAATCCGCCATCCGCATGGCGGGTTTGACTGCTTCAGTTTCTAACACTGCCTCGGACTGTAAATCTTGCCCGTCTTGAACGTCTGGTTCCAATTGGTCAGCTGTATTGACATCATCAGTTGCCAAGCCATCAAATTCTGCCAGCAGTTCAGGAGCCATCTCCACTTCCGAGTCTGCAGCGGGTTCTTCATTTACCTCTTCAGTCAAATCGCTGCTGGTCGTTTCATCCTCCAACTGGTTTTGATTGGATATATCCTCCGCATTTTCAGTTTCAACATCCGCCAGTTCAATCTCAAACATCTCGGAAGTATCATTCTGTTCGTCACTGACAACAGTTTCATCATCCAGTAGTTCGGTTTGTGCAACAACATTCTCAGCATTCTCGTCATCAAACACACTGTCAAAGTCTGCTACAGGTTCTTCTTCCGCTTCAGGTGACACTATTTGATCTTCAAACTCTGCCGTTTCTTCGGATAATTCAGTTTCGCTGGCAATTTCCTCCGTCATCTCGGATTCGACAGGATCCTGCTCAATATCGGCTTGCATAATACTTAGCGTTGCATCCGTTAACGAAGTAATCTGTTCCGGTAATTTTCCCAGTGATTTTTCGTCCTGTTCTGAATACAGATTGACTATCGATTTAAAGATTTCCTTTTCCCGCGACATCAATTCTTCAACCATGGTATCGAGAGCAGCGCCGCTTAAACCATAACGTTCACTCAGTTGACTGCTTAATGCAGCAAAACGTTGTTCATGATTGTTTTTGATTAACTTGGCCGTTTTTGCAGCCGCTGCCTGAGCACGTTTATGTTTGCGTCGGGCACGAAGCAGAACCCAGACAAACAAAATGGCAAAGATAAAAGCCAGCTCGTAAGCCAGCCATTGAAAAACCGGATCAGTCATAGACATTTATAATAAGTCTCCAGGTAATAGCTGCCGGCGACGGCTGCGATGCCAAAACCAGAATCCCATCAATAACAACAGCACAATAACGGCATTACCAATGGCTAAAATGACAGTATTTGATAATCGAAAGACAGTCTCATCAATAATCGTTGTTTCTTCATCTGCAACCGGATCAATCATCACCGGTTCAAATGGCTTATCAGCAGAATCAGCAGCAAGCGCTGTTTCTGAAGTAATCGTCAATGTGGCCCCCATTTCGTCCAGTAACTGAATGGGTTTCGGCTGTAAAAAAACATTACGGCCAGTCAGGGTTTTACCTCTGATCTGCAACGATAATTGATACGCAGTTTCCGGCTGCAGATCAGCTAAAGTCAGCTGCCAGGTGTTATCAGCTTGGCGTAACACATCATAGGGAAACTCACTGCCATCAGCGGCGCTGAGCAATGCGGTGATTTGCAATGATTTAGGATCAATCATGCTGGCATCAGCTGACATGGATAAACGATGACTTCGACTGTCTGTTTCCAGCTGGGTAACGGTAACATCAAACGGCAATGCTACTACGTTGACAGATTGCCGCCGCTGGCGTTCAAATGTGTCACTTTTTGCCGTGATCACAATATCATTTTGTCCACTATCAAACAGCTTGCCCAAATTTGCCATAAACGTCGCCGTCTGGTTATTTAAGGTCATCGTGTTGTTGATGGGATCGCCTGCCAGTGGCTGGGTACTCAACTCTGCCGTCACCAGCTGCAGAAAATCCGTTCGCTCAACCTGTTTACCATGGTCGATCAATTTAGCAACAATATCAAATTGCTCTCCTGCCAGAATATTATTTGGCAGATCAATGGTTTCCAGTCGCAGATCGGTCAGCACCATGACCCGGTTATCCGGATCTATATTAGCGTCAATAAACCAGTCACCTGTCATCGGTTTTTCTACCGTGATTAAATCAAAATGTTTTTCCTGCATCCAGCGTACCGAGGACTCATGATTATCAGCTTGTTGGCGTTGCTGATCAGGTTGCACCAGTTGGGTGACATCGGTTTCATTTTCACGAAACACCAAAATCGTCATTTCATTGACACTGTTATCAATAGTGAACTGATTCTCAACCAACGGAACCGAATCACGTTGGGTTGCCTGTTCAAACAAATGCAGAAATACCCGTTCCAGCTCATCGGCATTATCCACCTTGTGGTACCAGCCATCGGTGGAGAGGGAGAGTTGTTTCAGTAGTTCATGATCAGCTTCTTCGGATAACGCTATTGTATGGATACGAAAGCCTTTTTGCTTAATTTGCGGTAACAGTTTATCGATAATGTTTTGCCGGGATTGTTGACTGGCAGCTTTTCCCTGATGTAAATCAACCAGACCATCCGATAACAGGATAATACTGCGTTGCCTGGCCGGATCTGAGGACTTAACATTAGCGGTAGCTTTTTGCAGGGCCTGCTCGATATCCGTAAACAAGCCGTGGGAATGAATTTCAGAGGATTTTTGCTGGACCTGTTGCCGCCATTTATCGTCAGCATTCTGTATTGGAACCAGCATATTGACGTAACGGGCAAACGTCCAGACACCACTTTCGGCATCGCCCGGCATCAACCCACCCAATAAACGCAGACCAGGTGATCGCAGATTCTGTGGATCGTTGTATTTCATGCTGCCAGACACATCAATAATGATGCGGACATCTGCATTTGACTCAGCATTGGCATTCGCTGGAAAGGCAAGCCAGATGACTGGCAGGGCCAGTATTACCCTTAATATTCTCTGCATAAAAACAACCTGTTTGGCTTGAAAAGCGGCAGAAAATGTCATCACTGGCGATTTTCTGACGCGAATTGTTTTATTTCAGACTCAATATGCAGGTTTTATGCCGATAGTTCAGTTATTTGCTTGGCGAGCTTAAAGTAGATCCAACCCACATTGGATATCTGTTTGAATATCTTCAACATTTTCCAAACCAACCGATAGACGTATCATGCCCTCGCTGATACCTGATTCGGCACGGGCTACTTCAGACAAACGGCCATGCGTAGTCGTCGCGGGATGGGTAATCGTTGTTTTTGTGTCACCCAAATTGGCGGTAATTGAAATAAAACGAGTGGCATTAATCAGTTTCCACGCAGCCTGTTGCCCGCCTTTGACTTCAAACGCAATAATGCCGCCAAAATCAGATTGCTGCTGTTTGGCTAGTTGATGACCGGGATGTGATTTCAGACCCGCATAAAAAACCTGTGACACTTGTTTTTGCTGTTGCAACCAATGGGCGAGTTGATTGGCATTGCTGGAATGCGCTCTCATACGTAAATCCAGGGTTTCCAGACCTTTCAGAAAAGTCCAGGCATTGAATGCGCTCATCGTTGGGCCAGCTGAACGCAGGAAACCGTAGACATCTTCTCCGACACGCTGTGCATCACCGACTACCGCCCCACCAACACAACGCCCCTGTCCATCAATATATTTGGTAGCAGAGTGAATCACAATATCCGCGCCAAGCAATAATGGCTGCTGTAAAGCCGGGGTACAGAAACAGTTATCGACAATTAACAGGCAATCATGCTGTTTTGCCAAAGCGGATAACGCCGCTAAATCAGCAATTTCATTGAGTGGATTGGATGGCGTTTCCAGAAACAGCGCCTTGGTATTGGGTTTAATTGCCGCTTCCCAGGCCGCCAAATCGGTTAACGGCACATAATCCGTCTGCAAACCGAACTTGCTGAGATATTTATCAAACAATACCCGGGTAGTACCAAATACACTGCGTGAAGAGACAATATGATCCCCTGCAGCACATAATCCCATAAAGGTTGCGAGAATAGCCGACATGCCTGAAGCTGTTGCCACACAGGCTTCACCTTGTTCCAGCGAGGCAAGACGTTGCTCAAAGGTGCGTACGGTTGGATTGGTAAAGCGTGCATAGATATTGCCGGGTTCATCACCGCCAAATCGTGCTGCCGCTTGTTCAGCACTGTCAAACACAAAACTTGAAGTGGGGAAAATTGGTTCGGAATGTTCGCCCTCAGGAGTTCTTACATGTCCTGTACGAATTGCACGGGTGGCAAAACCCTGGTCTTTGAGATCTGTCATGATAACTCTGAATATCGCTGGAAAATCCTGCCATTCTAAAAGATAAGCCTTATAGCTGACCAGCTTTATCCTTACTGAATGATCCGGCGAACATGCGAGGAAGATAAAATTAATGATTTGCCGTTAAAAGCTAAAAATCATGCTCAGTCGATAATGACTGAGCATGAAATAAGCTACCTATTTTAAGGCTGATAATGTAAAGACAGCATATAGGTACGATCCAAGGTATTGAAGTTATTGACTGTCTGATATTCCTTATCAAACACATTCATTGCATTTAGCTTAACCGACCAGTCATTATCAATCTGATAAGCCACTCGAAAGTCCACCAGACCATAACCACTTAAACGCGTGTTGTTAGCGGCATCGTCATAACGATAGTCACTCACTTTCCAGCTGCCGCCAATTGACCAGTCGCCAAACTGACGATCAACATGCAGATTCGCCAGGCGCTGTGCTCTGCGTGGTAGCTTATTACGTGTTTCCTCATCTTCGGGTTTAAGCACAGTCGCATTGAACTGTACCTGCCAATTCAGCAGCGTTGTAGCCAAATCGAATTCAAGACCTTTGATTTTGGCTTCAGCCACATTTTCAGTGGTGGGAAATTGATATACCAACAAATCACGTATTTTGTTCTGAAAAGCATGGACTCCCCAGGTACCCCAATCAGCGTTACCTAACAAACCAACACCATAGTTTTTCGATTTTTCGGCTTCCAAATCGGGATTGCCAACAAAAAACCCAACATCTGGATAATAAAGTTCATTAAATGTTGGGGCTTTGAATGCCGTTCCAACATTCGCCGTAAGCTGAAGTGCCTGTGTTAACTGATAGCCCCACTCTGCCGTGCCGGTCGTTTCTTCCCCATAGGCTTCGTTATCATCATGTCGAGAACTTAATAACCAGCTGTGATTTCCTGCCTGCCCTTGCCAACTGATAAAAAACGCCTTGTTATCGCGTGAAGTTTCATCGTAATCAATCGTGCCCTCAATTCGGTCATGATCATAGTCAAGACCTACATTAAGTCGTTGATTTTTTGTCAGCATAAAAGTATTGACCAGACTGATAAACCGATGACGGGTATTGAAAGTGCCATCCGGAATGCCATCTTTATAATTATCCGATTCGTCCCTTGATTCAGATAAATTGAGTGACATTAACCAATAATCAGTGAACTGATAACGTGTGTTTACGCCCATAACCTGTTGAATATTATCAGCATAAAAATCTTCTGTAACAGAAAAACTATCATAATGATTTCGGGATTGAGCGCGTAAAAAATTCGCTCCAACACTCCAGTCCTTATTGATATCGTGATCAACTTTTGCTGAAACACTATTATTCCGATAACCATCATGATCCGGATTATCTTCTTCTCGGGCATTAATTCCATTGGTGGATTGATGCGTGAAATTTGCATGATAACGCGTTGTTTCATTACCACCACTGACACCACCACTGGCCTGTTTGGTATTATGGCTGCCAATTCCAACCGAAGCATAGGGTGTCGGGTCTTGTTTTTTACCTTGCCGGGTAAATATCTGAATGACACCACCAATCGCTTCAGAACCATACAAACCAGACCTTGGTCCACGTACGATTTCAATACGCTCAATCTGATTTATCGGAAAGTCCTGGATGGCAGCACCGCCTGATGTAGCAGAATGCCATTTAACCCCATCAACTAAAAACAAAACGTGATCTGAATTTGTTCCTCTCAAATAGACACTACTGTTTTTCCCTAAGCCACCACTATTTGAAATATCCATACTTGGAAACCGTGATAATAAGCTAGGCAAATCATTGATTTGCAAACGTTCAATATCAGCACGCGTGATAACGCTATTGGGTGCCAGCGCATTTTCGGTAGGCATCCGGTTGGCGGTAATGGTTATTGCATCAAGGGATTCCTGTTCGGCCAGAGCCGTAACAGAGAAGGTGGAAGTAGCCAGTGCCGCCAAAGTCAGTCGGGCACAGACACGCAAAGGCATGGCCTTTGTTAAAGGTTTCATATTGTCTCCTGGGGATACGCTCACCCGCGATCCGGATTAATAAAGTCACACAACACACGTTGGTTGTGATGAACTTCAGGCCGGTCTCCGGACTCACGTTGTGGCTTGCGCCAGTACACCCGCCTTCCCACGATTAATCGCAGTGGCTGATTGGATGCATTTTCAACGTTTACCGTTGCGGGGGCAGTGTTGGTTTTTCACCAACTTCCCGTTTAACTCTGATGGATATCAAAGCACCTGAAGAGGGGCGCATCTTAGATCTCCCCCGCCATATCGTCAAATGCGATAACGTAGAAAGTCTATTTCCAAATTGACAATATGGACTGCTAATCCTTATTCTGTCGGCTGTTTCAGGTGTCGCGAAAGCGATGAAACGGGAAGTTGGTGCATTTTCATCTGAAGATAAAGCCGACACTGCCCCCGCAACGGTAAATAAGTTCAGGTTGAACGTTACGCCACTGTATTTTTACGGGAAGGTGTTCAACTGGTGATGGCACCACTTATGAGTCCGGAGACCGGCCTGAAATATCCTGGTCTGTTGACCGAAAATGCTATTAACCAAGTTGTGCGGGTGAGCACATCGGAGAACCTCAATGTCGTTATTATCTCAACGTCAGCAACTGATCGTGGCTGCACTTCTGGCTTTATTAATGGTGATGACTCGCGGTCATCATTTTGCCGATATCAATGTTTTACACAGCGCTTCCTGGGCCGTATTTATGCTCGCCGGGTTTTATCTGGCTTCCAAATTGTGGTTTCCAGTGTTTTTAGGCATGGCTGTCGTGTTGGATTTGATGTCGGTTTACATCGGTGGTGCCAGTAATTTTTGTGTTTCACCAGCGTATGGATTTTTATTACCCGCTTACGGCAGTTTATGGCTGGCAGGTCGCTGGTTCCAATCCAAATACCAATTTAACTGGACCGCATTGTTTACCCTTGCATTGACACTGGTTTCGGTGACTGCAATTGCCGGCTTGTTCAGTGGCGGTGGTTTTTACTGGTTTTCAGGTCGTTATATTGATCCCACCATGGCTGAGTATATGACCCGGTTTGTGCAGTCCTATCCTGGTAACCTGAGTAAATTAAGCTTTTATATCGCTATAGCCGCGGTGATTCATATCAGCTTCCGTTTTGCCAATTTGAGCCAGCGCAGTAATCAGCTACGTTAATGTCAAAGCAGCCGCAAACCTGCGCTGCGCTGATTATTGCTGCCCCCGCCTCAGGTCAAGGTAAAACAACCGTTACCGCGACCTTGGCGTGGCATTATCGACGTCAGGGTAAACAGGTCCGAATTTTCAAAGTGGGTCCAGACTTTCTGGACCCAATGATCCTGTCTTTTGCCTCCGGCCATCCGGTTTATCAAGTTGATTTATGGATGGTCGGTGAAACTCACTCCAGACAACTTATCGCTGAAGCCGCCCAACAGGCGGATATCATTCTGATTGAAGGGGTGATGGGCTTGTTTGATGGCGCGCCCTCCACAGCTGATCTGGCTGCCACTTTGGGAATCCCGGTGTTAGCGGTGATTGATGCCAGTGCCATGGCACAAACATTCGCTGCGTTAGCGTTCGGCTTAGCCAAATTTCGTCAGGATGTGACGTTGACTGGCGTTCTGGCCAATCGTGTGGGCAGTGCCAGACATGCTGAAATGCTGACATCCACTTTACCAGACGATCTACCCTATCTTGCTACTATGCCTCGTCAAACTGAAAGTCTGCCCAGCCGTTATCTGGGTTTGGTTCAGGCTGATGAACTCACGGATTTGAGTGAGCGTCTGGACAAACTGGCAGATAGCATTCAGCTCAATCCCAACTTTGTTTTACCGCAAATCAAACTAGACTACGAACCTGTTGAAGCTTTACCCCCATTATTAAAAGATCTTCGCATCGGCGTGGCTAAGGATGCAGCATTTGCCTTTATTTACCGGGCGAATCTGGATTGTTTAACCGCAATGGGCGCTGAGCTGGTATTTTTCTCGCCA
This sequence comes from Methylophaga sp. UBA2496, assembly GCF_002341635.1. Lineage (NCBI taxonomy): Bacteria > Pseudomonadati > Pseudomonadota > Gammaproteobacteria > Thiotrichales > Piscirickettsiaceae > Methylophaga > Methylophaga sp. UBA2496. The sequence continues at coordinate 9,156 of NZ_DDOK01000001.1, forward strand.
TTAACTGACTCAACACTTCCTGAAGTGGATAGTCTTTATCTGCCCGGTGGTTATCCTGAACTGCATCTGGAAACACTCAGCCAAAATATGTCGATGCGTCAGGCGATATGTGAACATATTAATGCCAATAAACCGATTGTGGCTGAATGTGGTGGCATGCTGTATTTGTGCCGTACCTTAACCGATAAGCATGGCCAACAAGCTGAAATGTGTGGCGTGCTGGCAGCCGATGCCAAATTGCAGGCCAGACTGACAGCCTTGGCTTTACAACAAGTCACTCTTGATAATCACACCTTACGTGGGCATACCTATCACCATTCCTTGCTGGAAAACCAACTCGACGCTATTGCTTATGCTGAATCCCCTAATGACAACAAAGTCAGTGAAGCGGTATTTCAGCAACTACGCCTGACCGCCAGTTATATCCACTTTTACTTTCCGTCAGCCCCTGAACTAATCGCCCGCTGGTTTACCCCATGAGTCTGGATAAATACCGTTTTAATGACCAGGATCGTGAGGCGGTTTATCGCGCCATTGGTGAGCGTCGGGATATACGGCATTTTATTGCTGAGCCCATCGATCAGGATATTCTGCAGCGATTATTTCACGCCGCCTGGCAGGCTCCAAGCGTAGGGCTGATGCAGCCTTGGCGGATGATTCGGATTACCGATACCGACATCCGCAACGCTATCCATCAAATCGTTGAAAACGAAAGAGTTCTGACTGCCAGGGCGCTGGGTGAACGCGAAACGGAATTTCTGCAGCTGAAAGTCGAAGGCATCAAGGAGTGCGCCGAAGTGCTGGTTATTTCGTTGATGGATAAACGTGAGTCGCATATTTTTGGTCGGCGTACCCTGCCGGAAATGGATCTGGCATCGGTATCATGTGCCATTCAGAATATGTGGCTGGCTGCCCGTGCCGAAGGTTTGGGGATGGGCTGGGTATCCTTGTTTGATCCCGACCAACTCTCTGAGTTACTGGCTATTCCTGAAGGTGCCTGCCCGGTCGCCATTCTTTGTTTGGGTCATGTCGATAAGTTTTACCAACAACCCATGCTGGAACAGGAAAATTGGCGACAACGTCAACCTTTGGATGAGCTGATTTTTGAAAACTGCTGGCCAGTCAGAACCAAATCATGACGTTTATTATGATGCTGTCTGCTTTGATTCTGGACTGGTTTTTTGGTGAACCCAAATGCCTGCATCCTTTGGTGGGCTTTGGTACGCTGGCAAACAAACTGGAATCCCGTTTTAACCAGAACCACCACAGCACTTCCAGACAATTTATTCTCGGCCTGTTGGCTTTGCTGCTTTGCGTTCTGCCCTTTGCCGTTATCAGTTTTTTCATTAGCCAGTTTGCTGTCTGGGGAACGCTATTTTCTATCCTGGTATTAACTTTATGCATCGGTCACCGCAGCCTGTTTGATCACGCAAAACCTATTCTGCATGCCATGCAGCAAGGTGATATTGAACAGGCCAAAACGCTGACCAGTCGTATTGTCAGTCGTGACAAAGAACATATTGATGTCAACAAAGCCACCATTGAATCGGTACTGGAAAATGGCAATGATGCGGTTTTTGCCACCCTGTTCTGGTTTGCCATCGGCGGTGCTGCAGGTGCAGTCACTTATCGACTCGTCAATACCCTGGATGCCATGTGGGGCTACAGAACGACGCGCTATCTCTATTTCGGTAAAGCGGCAGCACGACTTGATGATGTTTTAAATTATATTCCCGCCAGACTTACCGCGTTGAGCTATGCCTTGCTTGGCAATAGCCGCAAAGCCTTTATTTGTTGGCGGCAGCAGGCATCCAAATGGGATAGTCCAAATGCCGGTCCGGTAATGGCCAGCGGCGCAGGCGCTTTGGATATTCAACTCGGCGGAGCTGCCTGCTACCACGGCGAGTGGCATCAACGCCCCCATCTGGGGACATCAAATCCGGCTGAAGCAAAGGATATTCAACGTGCACTTTGTCTGGTGTTTTTCAGCGTGGGGTTATGGCTGATGGTGACAGGTATTATCGTAGGAATTCACCATGCTTAATCATGGCGGCCGCATTCAGGCTAATTCAAAACAATATGGCATTCCGGTCAATGATTGGCTGGATCTTTCGACCGGCATTAATCCTCATGGCTGGCCGGTTCCTGAATTTATTCCAACAACACTCTGGCAACGACTGCCCGAAGCTGAAGATGACCTGATTGAAAAAGCCAAAGCCTATTATCAATGTGAACATATTTTGCCAATGGCTGGCTCTCAGTCTGCCATACAGTTACTTCCCCGGATGCGGCCCGCTTGTCGGGTTGCCATATTGTCCCCGGCTTATCAAGAATATCGCTATTGCTGGCAACAGGCTGGCCATGCAGTATCTGAGTTGGAGAGCTTTGAACTGGATCAGCTGATTGATCACTTTGATGTAGTCATTGTGGTTCATCCCAATAATCCCACAGGTGAAACCTTCAGCTCAGACTGTTTATTAAATTGGTATCAGCGTTTGCAGAAACGTGGTGGCTGGCTGATAGTTGATGAAGCATTTATCGATATTGCGCCCGCGCATAGTCTGGCTTCGCTTCCAGTGATGAATGGCCTGATTATCTTGCGTTCACTTGGCAAGTTTTTTGGCCTGGCGGGCCTCAGAGTCGGCTTTGTGATCACCCATCCAGTCGTGCTCAATCAACTTACAGAAAAGTCCGGTCCCTGGCCTATTGCCTCAGTTTCACGATGGATAGCCAGCCAGGCACTGGCCGATACCGATTGGCAAAAACAATCACGTCAATATCTGCCACAATATGCTCAGCGCCTGTTTGATTTGCTTACTGAATATGATCTTAAGCCAACAGGTGGTTGCGGATTGTTTCAATGGATAAAAACTGACAAGGCCTCACATATTCATCAGCAGTTGGCTCAACAAGGGATTTTATGCAGATTATTTGATGCACCCGCCGCTTTACGCTTTGGTTTGCCCGCTTCGGAACATGAATGGTTACGACTGGAAACCGCCTTGCAAAAAGTCGTGCCGTCATGATGCGCAAAACGCTTATGGTTCAGGGAACGACCTCTGATGCGGGTAAAAGTACCTTGGTTACCGCCCTGTGTCGCTGGCTGGTGAATCAAGGTTATTCTGTCGCGCCATTTAAGCCCCAGAATATGGCTTTAAATAGTGCTGTGACCGCTGAAGGTGGTGAAGTCGGGCGAGCTCAGGCGGTTCAAGCACAAGCCTGTAATCTGCCGCCACATACGGATATGAATCCGGTTTTATTGAAACCAAACAGTGACACGGGGGCTCAGGTCATTATTCATGGCAAAGCCATTGCCAATATGGATGCGCGGTTTTACCACGACTATAAACAAACTGCGATGGCGGCAGTACTTGAGTCTCATCAACGGCTGATTAATCAATATGATGTGGTAATGGTAGAAGGTGCCGGCTCACCAGCAGAGATCAATTTGCGTGATCGGGATATTGCCAATATGGGTTTTGCCGAAGCGGTGGATTGTCCGGTGATATTAGTCGCCGATATCGATCGGGGCGGCGTATTTGCCCATTTGGTAGGCACGTTAGATCTGCTCTCTTCTACTGAACAACAACGGGTCAAAGGCTTTGTGATTAATCGTTTTCGCGGCGATATCAGCTTGTTGCAGTCTGGTCTCGACTGGCTGGAACAACGCACCGGCAAACCCGTTTTAGGAGTGTTGCCCTATCTGCATGGCCTGCATCTGGAAGCCGAAGATGCCATTAATACTTCGCAGGTAGCAAAAGCTAAAAATGTGCTAAACGTTATTGTGCCTGTACTTCCCCGCATCAGTAACCATACTGATCTGGATCCGTTACGACTTCACCCACAGGTAAATTTGCAGTTTATTGGCCCGGATTCCCCCATTCCACCGGCTGATCTGATTATTCTGCCGGGCAGCAAACATGTCAGTGCTGATCTGCAATGGTTGGAACAGCAAGGTTGGCCCCAAGCGATTGATAAACATCTGCGGTATGGCGGCAAGGTGCTCGGTATCTGTGGTGGCTTTCAAATGCTGGGGCAACAAATTGATGATCCACACGGTGTTGAAAGCACGGTCGGGACATCTAAAAAAGGCCTGGGTTTATTGGATATGATCACCACTCTGCATGCTGAAAAACAACTTAGGCAAAGTCAGGGGCAGTTACTGTTAAATGCTGTTCCCATCACTGGCTATGAAATCCATGCTGGTATCAGTGAAGGCAAAGCTTTGATGCGTCCCCTGTTACAGCTATCAAACGGCCCTGATGGGGCAATCAGCGAAGATCAACAGATTATCGGCACCTATCTGCACGGCTTGTTTGAACAGCCAAAAAGCTGCGATGCCTTGCTGCAATGGGCCGGACTGAATAATGTCAGCAGCCCTGATTATCATACTTTGCGTGAAACAGATATTGAACGACTGGCCGAGATGATAGAACAGCATATGGATACCACAGAACTACTGACGATTTTAAAGGCAGAAAATGGCTAAAACCCTGATCCTAGGCGGTGTAAAATCCGGTAAAAGCCGACTGGCCGAACAACGCGCTACCAACAGCGAATTGCCCGTTTTATATGTTGCCACGGCTCGTGCTGATGACAATGAAATGCAGCAACGTATCGTATTGCATCAACAGCAGCGTCCTGCTCACTGGACCACGATTGAAGTACCTTTGCATCTGGCCGCTGCTTTGCAACAACAGGACGCTGCCAATATATGCATTTTGGTGGATTGCCTGACGTTATGGCTGACTAATCTGTTATTGGCTGATGACGAAAAATTCATTCGCGATGAAATCCAGCAATTACTGGATACCTTGCCAACATTACAAGCTGAAATCATTCTGGTCAGCAATGAAACCAGTATGGGCATCGTGCCAATGGGCGAGCTGACCCGGCGTTTCTGTGATGAAGCCGGCCGGTTACATCAGCAGCTTGCTGTAATGGTGGATAATGTCATCCTGACTGTGGCGGGACTGCCGCATGCATTAAAAGGAAACTGAATGATCGATTTCAACCACTGGTTAACGTTGCCAGTCAAAGCCCTTGATACTGACTCTGCTGATCAAGCGCTGGTTCGACAAAGCCAGCTGACTAAACCTGCAGGATCATTAGGCCAGCTTGAACGGCTGGCTGTACAACTTGCTGCAATGCAAGGTGGTTCGCCGCAAGCGGAGCATGTGCACATCACCGTCTATGCTGCCGATCACGGTGTCATGGCAGAGAATATTTCAGCCTACCCGCAATCAGTTACCGCTTCGATGATACGTAATTTCGCTTCAGGTGGCGCCGCTATCAGCGTCCTTGCGAAACACCTGCACGCCTCGCTGGATGTGATCAATGTTGGCACTGTCACAGAATTGGAAGAAATCAAAGGCGTACAGGATCAACGCATCGCCAATGGCACGGCCAATTTTCATCAGCAAGCTGCCATGACTGAAGCCGAATGCCAACAAGCCATGTTGATTGGTCAGCATAACGTGGAATGTTGTCAGCAAAACGGTACCCGGATTTATATTGCCGGCGATATGGGCATTGGCAACACGACAGCAGCCAGTGCCATGGCCTGTGCCTTACTGAATCTTCCCGCAAGCCAACTGGCAGGGCCAGGCACGGGGCTCAACGCAGAAGGCATCTCACATAAAGCCACTATCATTGAAGAATCCCTGGTTTTGCATAAAAACCATCTGGATTCGCCGCTCGCTGTATTGCGCTATTTAGGCGGCTTTGAAATTGCCGCGATGGTAGGAAGTTATCTGCAATGTGCAAAATCCGGTCTTCCTGTAATCATCGATGGTTTTATCAGCAGTGTTGCCGCTTTATGTGCAGAACAGATATGTCCGGAGAGTCGTCACTGGTTTCTGTTCAGTCACCATAGCGCCGAACCAGGGCATGGTGCCATCTTACAGGCGATAGATGCTCAGCCTTTAGTCAACTTTAATATGCGTCTGGGGGAAGCCAGCGGCGCAGCTGTAGCCATTCCTTTATTAAGAATGGCCTGTGCCCTCCACAATCAAATGGCGACTTTTGAAGAGGCGGCGATTGCCGGGGCCATTAGCTGATGCGATCTTTTCTGATAGCGCTGCAGTTTTTAACGATCCTGCCCATCAAATTGCAGGGTGAATTTGCTGAACAGGATATTGGCCGCTCCTTATTGTTTTATCCATTGGTTGGCTTGCTAATCGGTATTGTTTTAAGCCTTTTAGGCTGGAGTCTGGCCTCTCAAATACCAATGGTCTCTGCTATTTTGGTGTTAGCTGTCTGGGTAACTTTTACTGGTGCATTACATCTGGATGGATTAGCTGACAGTGCTGATGCCTGGTTGGGTGGTATTGGCGATAAGGCCAGAACCCTCAGCATTATGAAAGACCCTGCAGCCGGTCCTGTTGCGGTGGTGACAATCGTATTAGTGCTGTTGATTAAATTTGTCATGCTGACTGTTTTACTCGCCGAACAGAACTGGTGGGCATTAATCTGGTCTGTGATACTGGCCCGCACCGCTTTACCGTTATTGTTTTTAACCACGGACTATGTGCGTCCTCACGGTTTGGGCAGTATTCTCAAACAACAGCAATCAGCACTGCACACACGCCGATTAATACTTGCCGTGGCTGTAGTAGCTTTGTTCAGTATCGGCCTGTTTGCCCTGTTGTTTGGCTTAATCGTTTTTTTATTGCTGCGCTATTTGATGGAACGGCGATTAAATGGCTTCACTGGTGATACGGCGGGTGCCATGGTGGAACTGCTTGAAGCGGCATTACTGATATTTTTTGTTTTATTTTAGGAAAATTATGACTGATTCTGAGAAAAACCAACGCCATAAAGCTCGCATGCAACGTCACAAAGAAGTGGTCGATCAGAAGATCCAGAAAGCCACCAGGGATAAAGGACTATTGCTGTGTATAACTGGTAATGGCAAAGGCAAAAGCTCGTCGGGTTTTGGCATGATTGCGCGTGCATTGGGTCATGATATGAAAGTTGGGATTGTGCAATTTATTAAGGGGGCGATGAGTACTGGCGAAGAAGCCTTTTATCGTCGTTTTCCTGAACAGGTCAGTTATCACGTTGTCGGTGATGGGTTTACTTGGGATACCCAGAATCTGGAACAGGATAAAGCTTCTGCCGAAGCAGGTTGGGATATTGTTAAAACCCTGTTACAAGACGACAGCATTCATGTGATTCTGCTGGATGAACTGAATATTGTCCTGAAAATGAAATATCTGGATGCTGACAAAGTGCTGGCCGATATTGCGGCACGTCCAGTTATGCAACATGTGATTATTACCGGTCGCGGCGCACCGGATAGCGTGATTGAAGCAGCTGATACTGTCAGCCGGATTGACGATGTCAAACATGCATTTCGTGATGGGGTTCGGGCACAAAAAGGCATAGAACTCTAAAGAATTTACGCTGGTTTTGGCGTGGATTTTGCTGTGTCATCAAACGGTAAAGTTACTCACAATTTCTGTGGATAACTCTGTGTTTAACTTTGGAGTTAGTTGCTAAGCTGTTCATATTTAAGCACTCTGCTCAAAATGGTCAAAAAACCACCAACACTATTTATTCATTATTTTTCAATAACTTACGAATAGGTCCTGCTTAATCAGTGAGTTAGCGACATCTGTTATAAAAGATATGAAGAAATTGTGAAACAGGTGAATAACTTGCCGGTATTAAATCATAACGTTATCGTGATGATGGTAATTTACGGACATAAAAAAGCCCGGTAGTTAATTACTCTACCGGGCTTTCATTTATTGACTCAGACTGATTCGGTTTCTTTGACGATATCCAAAACCAGTTCATCGTTTTTCAGGATAACCCGAACATGACCACCATCACTGAGCTGACCAAATAACAGTTCATCCGCCAGCGGCCGTTTGATTTTTTCCTGTACCAGCCGCGCCATGGGTCTGGCCCCCATTTGCACATCATAGCCATGCTCTGCCAGCCATTCCCGTGCATCATTTTCAATTTCAATAGTGACGTTTTTGTCCTGCAACAACATTTCCAATTCAAGCACCGCTTTGTCCGCAACACGCAGAATCGCTTCTTTACTCAGAGGTTGGAATTGAATGATGCCATCCAGACGATTACGGAATTCCGGTGAGAAAGCACGTTTCAATGCTTCAGCGCCATCCATATGGTGTTCCTGCTTGGTAAAGCCAATGGAACTGCGGCCCATTTCCTGTGCGCCGGCATTACTGGTCATCACAAGCACCACATGGCGGAAATCAGCCTTGCGGCCATTATTATCGGTTAACGTACCATGGTCCATGACTTGCAATAACAGATTGAACACATCCGGATGGGCTTTTTCAATTTCATCAAGCAATAACACCGCATGAGGCTGCTTGATAATCGCATCAGTCAATAGCCCCCCCTGATCAAACCCGACATAGCCGGGAGGCGCACCAATCAGACGTGACACCGTATGCGGCTCCATATACTCGGACATATCAAAACGAATCAGTTCAACGCCTAAGATACGTGCTAACTGGCGGGTGACTTCTGTTTTACCCACCCCTGTCGGTCCGGCAAACAGGAATGCACCTGTCGGCTTTTCGGGATGTCCCAAACCAGAACGAGCCATTTTAATCGCCGAGCTTAATGCAGAAATTGCATCATCCTGACCGAAAATAACGTGTTTCAGATTTGGCTCAAGATTACGCAGATTGTCTTTATCGGCATTGCTGACTGTTTTAGCCGGAATACGGGCAATCTTGGCAACGATCTGCTGCACATCGGGCACACCAATCATTTTTTTACGTTTTGATTTTGGCAAAATACGTTGTGCTGCACCGACTTCATCCAGTACATCAATCGCTTTGTCAGGCAGATAACGATCATTAATATGACGCGCAGCAAGTTCTGCAGCCTGTTCAATGGCCGCATTGGAATAACGCACATTATGATGCAGCTCTAATCCTGGCTTGAGGCCTTTAAGAATTTCAATGGTTTCAGCCACAGATGGCTCAGGCACATCAATTTTTTGAAAACGACGCGCCAAAGCACGGTCATGTTCAAAGATATTGCGATATTCCTGATAAGTGGTCGAGCCAATACACTTTAATTCCCCGTTAGCCAGTAATGGTTTAAGCAAGTTGGCTGCATCCATCGCACTGTTACCGGCACTTCCTGCACCGATCATGGTGTGAATTTCGTCAATGAACAAAATGGCATGATCCTGCTGTTTAATTTCGCGCAGCAGAGCCTTCAATCGTTTTTCAAAATCTCCACGGTATTTAGTACCAGCGACCAACGCGCCCATGTCCAGTGAATAAACCACGGCCTGTTCAAGCACTTCCGGCACTTCACCATCAACAATACGCTTGGCAAGACCTTCCGCCAGTGCAGTTTTGCCCACCCCGGCTTCACCGACAAACAATGGATTGTTTTTACGACGGCGGCAAAGGACCTGCAAAGTCCGTTCAATCTCATGGGCACGGCCAATAAGCGGATCGATTCGACCCAGTTTTGCTTCAGCATTCAGATTAGTCGCATATAGAGCCAAGGGGCTTTTACTTTCAGAATTGCCGTCTTCAACTTCAATCTTTTCGCTTTTGGTTTCTTCGGCCAGGTTTTCAATACCACCATGACTGATGGCATTCACCACATCCAGCCGACTGACATCCTGCTTCTGCAATAAATAAACAGCTTGAGATTGCTGTTCTGAGAAAATGGACACTAAAACGTTAGCACCAGTGACCTCTTCACCACCGGAAGACTGTACATGCATCACAGCACGTTGCAGAATCCGCTGGAAAGCCAAGGTTGGCTGAGTTTCACGCTCGCTGTCTTCGGCCAAAGTAGGCAAGTTATCGGCAAGAAAATCGGTCAGATCCTGACGCAAAGCATTGATATCCACCTCACAGGCTTTAAGTACCGCCAGCGCCTGTCCGTTCTCCAGCAGGGCCAGTAATAAATGTTCAACCGTGAGAAATTCATGGGATCTTTGTCGAGCATAGTTGAATGCCTGACTTAGCGTGTGTTCAAGTTCTTTACTCAGCATATTGCTATCCGCCTGTTGTCATTGCAGCCATCTCAATCCTGTTCCATGGTGCACTGTAGAGGATGCCCATGTCTTTGGGCATAACTGTTTACCTGTTCCACTTTGGCTTCGGCAATCTCAAATGTAAAGATCCCGCACAAAGCCTGCCCTTCTGTGTGCACTTGTAACATGGTACGTGTGGCTCTTTCACGCCCCATATCAAATAAGGTTTCCAAAACCTCCACCACAAAGTCCATCGGTGTGTAATCATCATTCATCATGATCACCCGATATTTGGGTGGTTGTTTTAAATCAGGTTTAGATGGCGCAACCGCAAAACCGTTCTCGGCCTGCCAATCTTGATCACGTTTTTCTGCCATAGCAAAAATCAACTCGCTGCATCAACCATCTGTTTGAGTTCACCGCTCTCATACAGTTCCATAATAATGTCACATCCACCTACTAATTCACCGTTGATATAGAGTTGTGGGAAGGTTGGCCAGTCAGCATAGCGATGAAGATTTTCGCGTACTTCCGGGTCAGCCAGTACATTTACATAAGCAAATTCTGAGCCACAGGCAGTCAGCGCTTGTGATGAACGACTGGAAAATCCACATTGCGGAAACTCAGGCGTACCTTTCATAAACAGAATCACAGAATTTGATTCAATTGCCTGTTTAATGCGCTCCATAATATCCATCGATGTTACCTCTTTGTTTAGTTAGTTGTAGCAGATGGGGGCACCTGCTGTTAATTCAAGATTACGCCTTTGATTAAGATCGTTGCAATAGTCCCAACACACCATCGAGACCACAAAAATTAAATGTAGTATCGGCAACTTCCTGTACTTTGGGTTTAGCATGATAAGCCACACTCATACCGGCTTCAGCCATCATCAAAAGATCATTTGCACCATCGCCAATAGCAATGGACTGACTATTTTCTATACCCAGGTCAGCGCAGCATTTTATTAAAAAGTCAGCTTTGGCCTGTGCCCCACAAATGGCTCCTTTAACTTCTCCAGTCAGCAAACCATTTGCTTCCGCCAGCACGTTGGCCTGAGTAAAATCCAGATTCAAACGCTTTTTCAGCTTATCAGTAAAAAACGTAAAACCACCGGAAACCAGCGCTGTTTTCATACCAGCCTGTTGCACCGTTTTTAACATCAACTCTGCACCAGGATTGAGCATCAAACGTTCGTTATAGACCCGATCCAACATATCGACGGGCAATCCTTTTAATAAAGCTACCCGTTTTTTTAATGATGTTTCAAAATCAATCTCGCCGCGCATTGCCGCTTCGGTTATTGCCGCCACTTGCGGTTTAAGGTCCATAAAATCGGCAATTTCATCAATACATTCGATATTGATCAAAGTGGAGTCCATATCCATCACAATCAACCGGCAATCATCTGCCACAAAGTTGGCGGGTAAGACATTAATGTCTACTGGAAACTGTTGCCGCAACATGGTTAAGTCAGCATGCTGAGTATTTTCAATTAATGCATAGCGATTTTGCCAACGGCAGTTTCCAGCCAGTTTTTCGGCAATGTCATTGGCCAGTTCATGCGTTAATTGTGGTCCCTGAACAATAATCTGTGTCATGTTTTTATCCAGTCATAAAAGACAAACGGCGAACTGACTTATGTCAGCTCGCCGTATGCAAAGACAGTCGTGTTTACTAATTCAATGATAGTTATTTCACTTCATTCTGATAACGCGCAACACTATCAACAATTTCCTGTTTGGCGGCATCAATTCCCGCCCAACCTTCGATTTTGACCCATTTGTTTTTTTCCAAATCTTTGTAATGTTCAAAGAAATGCGCAATCTGGTTTAGCAAAAATTCTGGCACGTCATTAATATCTTTGACATGGTCATACATTTTGTCGTGAGGAACTGCGACGACTTTGGCATCTTCGCCTTTTTCATCTGTCATTTTCAGCATGCCGACTGGACGGCAAGCAACGACACAACCGTTAATTAAAGGAAATGGCGTTATCACCAGGACATCAACAGGATCACCATCATCCGATAAAGTATTTGGCACATAGCCATAATTTGCCGGGTAAAACATGGCGGTATTCATAAAACGATCGACAAACAGCGCACCGGTTGCTTTATCAACTTCATATTTGACCGGATTAGCATTAGCAGGAATTTCGATGATGACATTGATATCTTCAGGCAGGTTGCTGCCTGGGCCGACACGGTCAAGATTCATAAAGCGATTGCTCCAATATAAGATTAGGTTAGAAACGAAACCCGGCAATTATAAAAGAAACGGCGCTACCATCAAAGCCGATGTCATGCTGTCATTAGCGAATGAAAAAATAAACGGATACACAAATCAGTAATAACGAAAATAATCGGCGTAACCAATGTGACGGTAAAATTTTAGCTAAACGTGCCCCAAACTGAGCAAAAAATACACTGGTAACAATAATGCCAATAAATGCCTGCCAATTTACAAAGCCAGTTTGCCACACGGACTGCTGGCTTATTTCGCTTGGTGCAAACATAATAAAACCAAGTCCTCCGGCAATCGCAATCGGTAAACCGCAGCATGCAGCGGATCCAATTGCCTGCTGAATACTGAGACGGGCCATCACTAAATAAGGAACAATCAATGTTCCGCCACCGATGCCCACCAGCGCACTTATTACGCCACTCCCCAAAGCATAGATAGTCGAAGGTAAGCGATTCAATAAAACAGGATAGGAAGCGGTTGAATTAGGCAACCAAATACGTAGTGCCATTACCAATGCAAATATTGCAAACAGTATCTGCAGTTTGTCACCACTTATTGAGCTTGCCAGCAATGCACCACTAAAAGCGCCAATAATAAGTCCCGGCACCAATCTGCGAACCGCCAGAAATGAAATATTACCTATCCGCCAGTGAGCAAATATGGACGACATGGACGTGACAACAATTGTCATTAATGATGTCGCCACCGCCATATGAATCAGATATTCACTGGGTACCCCCTGTTTGCTGAATAACCAGACCAGGACAGGCACAATCACCAGTCCACCACCAATACCAAATAGCCCCGCAAGTGTGCCTGCCACCATGCCAGCTGAGGCATAACTCAGCCACTCAATCCACATTGGCTTCACATCCGTAGGTTATGCTGTTTTTTTTCGCTAAAATCATGCTGTTTTCCAAACTGAAGATTGTTTAAAGCTTAAACCGCCTGCCCTGAACGAGGGCTTTTTACGGATATCAAATTGTCGAATCACACTGTAACCCACCGCCAAGTTTGGCATATTGCCGGTCCAATGATCATTGCCAATATCTCCACCCCGCTGTTGGGCATGGTAGATACTGCCATGGTTGGGCACCTCAGTGCAGCCCATTACCTGGGAGCCGTGGCGATTGGCAGTATGATTTTCACCTTTGTTTTCTGGGGATTCGGCTTTCTCAGAATGGCGACCACAGGTCTCACCTCTCAAGCCTATGGGGAAAACAACACCCCAAAAATGCAGGCGGTATTAATGCAAGCCATCTGGCTGGCTTTGATAATTGCTCTGTTGTTACTGCTGATACAGCTCCCGATTCGTCATCTCGCTCTTCAGCTGGTCAGTAGCAGTGCTGAAGTGGAACATTTTGCTGCTGTATATTTTGATATCCGGATCTGGAGCGCGCCAGCAACATTAATTAATTACGCCATATTAGGCTGGTTGATCGGTCGTGAAGCATCAAAAGCTGCGTTGGTAATGGTACTGGTTATCAACATCACGAATATTCTGCTGGATGCCGTTTTTGTTATGGGGTTGGGCATGGATGTTGATGGCGTTGCATTGGCATCGGTTATTGCTGAATACACTGGCTTGCTGATCGGACTGCTGTTACTCAGATATTATGGTCTGAATAAAGCCGGTATTCGTTTATCACTCAGCAAAAAAGTACTGCAACAAAGCCGACATGGCTTACATGTACATGGCAATGTAATGATCAGAACCTTTTTGCTAATCAGCTGCTTTGCCCTATTCACCACGCAAGGTGCCCGACAGGGCGATACCGTATTGGCAGCCAACAGTGTTTTACTGAATTTTATTACCTTCATGGCCTTTGTTTTGGATGGTTTTGCCAATGCGACCGAAGCACTGACCGGCAAAGCCATTGGGCGCAAATCTCCAGTGATGTTAAAAAAAGCGCTTGGTCTGACAGCGTTCTGGTCTGTATTGATGGCGCTGCTGTTTTCGCTGACTTATCTGCTGTTTGGTCAGCTGATTATTCGACTATTAACCGGGATTGATGCGGTTATTGAGTTCGCCAACATGCATCTTATCTGGGTGATAATCGCACCGCTGATTGCGGTATGGTCGTATTTGCTGGATGGTTTGTTTGTAGGGGCGACACGCAGCCGCGAAATGCGTAATACCATGCTGTTTTCAGCACTTTGTTGCTATTTGCCTGCTTTTTATCTGCTGCAACCGTTAGGTAATCATGGTTTGTGGGCTGCTTTAATTATTTTCCTGGCGGCAAGAGGCCTCTCGCAAAGTATTTATGTTGGCAGGATCTTGCGACTGGCAGATTCAGCTTAATGGTGTTTAACCGGACTTTGCTGTTTCGTAGGCAATAACCGACGATCGCGTCCGGAACGTCGTTTGATATGAGTCAAATCAAAACGAATGAGTTGTCGCCTCTCAATGCCCTGGCGCCGTTGATATCGACGGCGATCATCATCCCCATCATACTGCCCGAATCCGGGATCCTGAACACACTGTTGTTCGGACTGACTCATCACAGACTTCTCCGTTGATGTCGATAGCTGATCATTACGCCGCAAAAAAACCATTGTCAACGTACTGGGGTCTGCTTATCATTCATACCCTAGCAACTAAATATTTGTTTTTTATGTGTAATCGGACAATCAAACTCTAAACGACTGGCTTTGAGCTGCAATCCATCGCGACTTTTTCTGCCATAACGTGTATCACCACTCACAGGATGGCCTATTGACGCGCAATGACGTCGAATTTGGTGCATTCGTCCAGTTTCAATTTTGACCCTTAGCTGAGTACGGTTCTGTAAAGGGTCATAAGCACGATTTTCAAAATGACTGATGGCATGTTTACCATCCAGCGGCGTATTAACTGTCAGTTGTTGCCAGCTCACCTCTCCATCTACCTGGATCTCGTAGTTTTTTTCAATCATGCGCTGCTGGAACAGCGTGGATAACTGA
Organism: Methylophaga sp. UBA2496; assembly: GCF_002341635.1. Lineage (NCBI taxonomy): Bacteria > Pseudomonadati > Pseudomonadota > Gammaproteobacteria > Thiotrichales > Piscirickettsiaceae > Methylophaga > Methylophaga sp. UBA2496. The sequence continues at coordinate 24,337 of NZ_DDOK01000001.1, forward strand.
GCCGCCACTTTTTGCTGATGCGCAATTATCATCAAACCATAGGCTTCACGATCCAGGCGTTGAATCAGAAAACTCTGTCTCGGTTTGTCAAAGGCTAGTTCAGACACCCTCAGCAAACTGCAATGATCGCCCCACTCCGTTCCTTGTGCGAGCATTCCAGCGGGTTTAATCCACACGCTGTAAACACCGAAATCATGTAACAGCTGCGGGGGCTCAGGGATTTGGTCCAGTAAACGCTTATCGTAATACAGCCTCAGTATTTCACCCGAATTCAGTTTTTTTGTCGCCCGGCGCAGGCGTTGAGTCCGTTTCCCTTTTTGTAACCAGACAGCTCCCTTGCTCATCGCCTGCTTAATTTGCTGACGAGATAATTCACAGTGAGCAGCTAACAGATCGACGGCATTTGCCGAGCCTTGTTCTACCGGGATTTTTAACTCGAAACGAGCATGATGATCAGACATTTTATGAAATAGCGCTTTGGCGTAGAATAACGATTTATTTTATCAGGTACCCGCGATGTTTATACCGCAATTAAGCTGTTGTTGTCTTGCTTTAGTATTTGCCATGGCGGTTCAGGCGGATGCTTATAAGTGGATCGATGATGATGGTGATGTTATCTATTCACAAACCCCACCAGTCGACAAACCCTATGAAAAGATGGGCACGCCACCGCCGCCATCAATGAATCCGGAAGCAGCTAAAAAACAAGTTGAGTCGCTTATTGAAGCACAAAAGGCGACCGATAAAGCGCGCGAAGAGGAACAACAAAAACAGCAACAGGAACAGCTCGCCGCTGAAGCTTTGGCAGAAAACTGCCGGGTTGCCAAATATAATCTGCAACAGTACCAAAATAATCCCGGCCGTCGAATGATGGATGCGCAGGGCAATGTCACCCGCCCCACCGAAGAAGAAAGACAGCAAAAAATAAGCACGCTTCAACAGCAAGTTAACCAATTCTGCGAATAGGAGAAGTAACCATGCCTTATTTAAATATTGTGACCAATCAACCCATTAATGATGAAGCCGCGTTATTGAAGGTGGCCAGTAAAACTGTCGCACAGGCATCCGGTAAACCGGAAAGTTACGTGATGATCGCGGTTGAATCAAAAACCGCAATGTCGTTTGGTGGTAGCACTGAGCCTGCAGCGATTCTGGATTATCGATCGCTCGGCTTACCCAGTGACAGAAAAGCGCTTTCTGATGCTTTATGTACGATGATTGAAGAACAGATTGGCGTCAGCGGCAGTCGGACTTATATCAGTATGACTGACTCCGAACGGCAGAACTGGGGCTGGGATCACAGCACTTTTTAAGTGCAAAGCAGACTGCGCTGATATTCTATCTGTCAGCGCGGTCTTTTTTATATCCATCACCATAACTAATTAACAGGAATCACGTTTTCCATGCGTACTTCGAAGCTGCTTATTTCCACCTTAAAAGAAACCCCTGCAGACGCCGAAATCGTCAGCCATCAACTGATGCTTCGTGCCGGATTAATACGCCGACTCGCATCTGGTCTGTATACCTGGTTGCCGATGGGCTTGCGGGTGTTGCGTAAAACTGAAGCCATCGTACGTGAGGAAATGAATAAAGCCGGTGCTCAGGAAGTATTGATGCCTTCAGTACAACCTGCTGAACTCTGGCAGGAAAGCCAGCGCTGGGAGAAATATGGTCCTGAATTATTACGTATTACCGATCGCCATCAACGTGAATTCTGCTACGGTCCGACTCACGAGGAAGTCATTACTGATCTGGTACGTCAGGAAATTCGCAGTTACAAGCAATTACCAGTCAATTTCTATCAAATCCAGACCAAATTCCGTGATGAGATTCGTCCGCGCTTTGGTTTAATGCGTGCCCGCGAATTCCTGATGAAAGATGCGTATTCCTTCCATGTGGATCAAGCCTCTTTGCAGCAAACCTATGATGATATGTATGCAACTTACACACGTATTTTCCAGCGAATCGGTTTGAATTTCCGTGCAGTACTGGCCGATACTGGCAGTATTGGTGGTAATGCCTCACATGAATTCCACGTGTTGGCCAGCTCCGGTGAAGATGCCATTGCCTTCAGCAATGCCAGTGACTACGCCGCCAATGTTGAATTGGCTGAAGCAGTGAAACCTGCCGGTGCTCGTCCTGCGGCATCTGCCCCCATGCAAACCGTTGATACTCCCCACAAACATACCATTGAAGATGTCAGTGCTTTTTTGAAGGTATCGGCTGCACAATGTCTGAAAACGTTATTGGTTGAAGGAGCGGCTAAAAACAGTGTTGTCGCTTTGGTATTACGTGGCGATCATGAACTCAATGAAATCAAGGCAGAAAAACATCCCTTAATTGCAGCGCCATTAACCTTTGTCACCCCGGAACAGGTACATGAAGCCACCGGTGCCAATATCGGTTCTATCGGACCAGTCGGGCTGACGATTCCAATGGTGGTTGATCATGCGGCTGCACATATCGCTGATTTTGTCTGCGGTGCCAATGAAGATGAAAAACATCTGACCGGCGTAAATTGGGGTCGTGACTGCCCGGAACCCGAAACCGCTGACTTACGCAATGTGGTTGCCGGAGATCCGAGTCCGGATGGTCAGGGAACACTGGAAATTGCCCGCGGTATTGAAGTAGGACATATCTTCCAGCTCGGCGAAAACTACAGCAGCAAATTGAATGCTGTGGTGTTAACCGAAACCGGACAATCCCAGGTGATTACTATGGGCTGTTATGGCATTGGGGTCTCCCGAGTGGTGGCCGCAACCATTGAACAGAATAACGACGAAAATGGCATTATCTGGCCACAAGCCATTGCACCATTTGAAGTGGTATTGGTACCGGTCAATGCGCATAAATCACAACGGGTTCGCGATGAAGCGGAAAAAATCTACCAGCAATTACTCGCTGCCGGTATTGATGTCTTACTCGATGATCGTGGACTTCGTCCAGGCGTGGCATTTGCTGATATGGAGCTTATTGGTATTCCACATCGCCTTATTCTTGGTGAGCGTGGACTAGATAACGGTGTGATTGAATATAAACACCGTGCGTCCGGCGAAGCGGATGAATTTGTTTTAAATGATGTAGTGGCCGCCATCCAACAGAAGTTAGCACTTTAAAAATGACGGTGATTCGCCAACAGGACTTTATACAAAGCATCGCTGATGCCTTGCAGTTTATTGCCAATTATCATCCCAGAGATTTTATTGATGCGATGAGCAAAGCCTATGAACGTGAGCAATCAGCTGCTGCAAAAGATGCCATAGCGCAAATTCTAGTGAACTCACGCATGTGCGCCGAAAACAATCGGCCAATTTGTCAGGATACCGGCATTGTGAATATCTTTCTCAAGGTTGGTATGCAAGTGCAATGGGAGACCGACCAAAGCCTGGAAGAGATGGTGAATGAAGGCGTTCGTCAGGCCTATCAACATCCGGATAATGTGCTGCGTGCGTCTATCGTTACCGATCCCCTTGGCAGTCGTAAAAATACTGGTGATAACACACCGGCGGTGATTTATACCGAACTGGTTCCCGGCGACAAGATAGAAATTGATATTGCCGCCAAAGGCGGTGGCAGCGAAAACAAAGCCAAATTCACCATCCTGAACCCCAGTGACAGTCTGCTGGATTGGGTACTGGAAACCGTGCCCAAAATGGGTGCCGGATGGTGTCCACCGGGTATGCTGGGTATTGGCATTGGTGGCACAGCCGAAAAAGCCATGCTGATGGCCAAACAAAGCCTGATGGAAGATATTGATATTCAGGATTTGATTGAACGTGGGCCGCAAACCGCCACTGAAAAATTACGTGTTGAGTTATATGAAAAGGTCAACAACCTGGGCATTGGCGCACAAGGCTTAGGTGGACTGACGACCGTTCTGGATATCAAAATCAAAGATTATCCCACCCACGCAGCCTCCTTACCGGTAGCGATGATTCCGAACTGTGCTGCTACACGTCATGTGCATTTCACCCTGGACGGATCTGGCCCGGCAACGTTCACTCCGCCCTCCTTAAATGACTGGCCGGAAATCACCTGGCAGGCCGCTGAAAACACCCGACATATTAATCTTGATACCGTGACGCATGGTGAGATTAAACAATGGCAACCGGGTGATACGTTATTGCTGACCGGCCATTTTTTAACCGGTCGCGATGCCGCTCATAAAAAAATAGCCGACCTGTTGGATCGAGGCGAACCCTTACCTGAAGGCCTGGATTTTCATAATCGATTTATTTATTACGTCGGGCCAGTAGACCCGGTGAAAAATGAAATTGTCGGTCCTGCCGGCCCCACCACCGCAACCAGGATGGATAAATTTACTGAAACCATGCTGGCTAAAACCGGTCTGTTAGGCATGATAGGTAAAGCCGAGCGTGGTGAACAAACGGTTGATTTGATTAAACAATATCAATCTACCTATCTGATTGCCGTGGGCGGCGCTGCTTATCTGGTATCGAAAGCGATTAAATCTTCTCGATTGGTCGCTTTTGAAGAGCTCGGCATGGAAGCCATTCGTGAGTTCTATGTTGAGAATATGCCGGTCACTGTAGCAGTGGATAGCCAAGGCCGGTCAGTACATCAAACCGGTCCTCAAGAGTGGCAGCAGAAAATCGCTGGCATTCCCATTAAAACGATAACAACTTAGAGAAATTATTATGGGCATTGCAATAAGTTTACATTTACTGGCTTCGGTCATTTGGGTAGGCGGACTATTTTTCGCCTTTATGTTTTTACGCCCCGTCGCGGCTACCATGCTTGAACCAGAGCAACGTTTTCCACTTTGGGCGAGTGTATTTAAACGTTTTTTCCCATGGGTTTGGGCATCCATTGTCACCATCCTGGTTACCGGGTTTGGCATGCTGTTTATGATGGGCGGCATGGGCGGTGTCGGTGTTCATGTACATATCATGTTATTACTCGGAATATTTATGATTCTATTGTTCCTACATGTGTTTTTTAACCCATTCAGAAAACTTAAATGGGCTGTTGCCGAACACGACTGGATAGCCTCAGCCAATGAACTGGATAAAATTCGTAAATTTGTTCGAGCAAATCTCATTCTAGGGTTAATTGTGATTGTCATTGGCTCGGCTGGACGCTATTTTTAGATCCTATGATTGCTAAGCATTTATATATTCCACTGTGTTCACTGCTGTTAACCAGCAGTGTGCTGGCCAATGATATTAAGCAGGTTCGCAATAGCGATGGCGTGGTGGAATTTACGAATGCCGATATAGATGTACGCAAACCGACGTCGATTAACAGTAATAAAACCATTATTTATAAGTCACTTTCCAATGATGGTGAAAGCTTCAGCTTTTCCGATCAAAGACCGATAAATGGTGAGTTCGAGGTGCTGGCTTATGATTGTTACGCCTGTAATCCGACCTCCAAGATCAATTGGCATACCATCAGCCTGAATACTTCCGATTATGCTGATACCGTTAAAACCATGGCGGGTAAGTACAAAGTAGATGCAGCGCTTGTGCGTGCGGTAATCCATGCTGAATCGGCGTTTAATGCCAAAGCACTTTCCAAAAAAGGGGCACAAGGGCTGATGCAACTGATGCCCGGAACCGCTAAGGATCTCGGTGTCACCAATGCGTTTGACGTGCAGCAGAATATTGAAGGTGGCGTGAAATATCTGTCGGGATTACTTGATACCTTCAACGGCGATATCAAATTGGCTACAGCGGCTTATAACGCCGGTCCAGGTGCAGTGAAACGTTACAAAGGAATCCCTCCCTTTGCCGAGACAGAAGTGTATGTTGAACGTGTTGGGATTTTGCATCATCGATATGGGCAGGAAGGATAATTCATTCAACTTAATTTGATCTATTCTTCTCTATTGCCGGTATTAATCAGGGATCGACTGTTTGTCTAATTTTGCCTTATTTCGAAAACGACCAATATGGTTTCCCACACTCTGGGGAAGTTTGCTTATTTTATTGTTGCTGATACTTGGCAGCCTGTATTTTTTAAAACAGTTGGCCGTTATCCTTGCTCCCAATCAGCCCGCCGCTGATCGTACTTACCTGGTGGTGGAAGGCTGGCAGGATGAAAACAGCCTGTTATCTGCCTTGGCCATGTTTCATGCAGAAGAATATCAATACATGATTACTACTGGCGGACCTAATGATCGTTTTGTAAATCCAGCCCATGCCTCGTATGCAGAGCAGGCCGGCGATTTCATGCTGACCCAGGGATTGTCTGCAGAGCAACTGATCGTGATACCGGCCCCCGAATCGGCTCAGGAACGTACTTATCTGAGTGCCGTTATGGTCAGGGATTGGTTCACTTTACATGGTGTAACACTAACCGAACTAAATGTGCATACCAGCCATGTACATGCCAGGCGCACCCGCAGTTTGTATCAACAGGCCTTTCCTGATGTTAATGTTGGTATTTATGCCGCCGCACCACATAATTTTGAGCTTAAACAATGGTGGAAAAGCAGTGATGGCGCAAAATCAGTCATAACAGAATTGATTGGTAATTTTTGGGTAGCGTGTTGTTTTCAGCCAGGTGAGCCCGGTTCACATTATGAAAAATGGGCTGTCGAGAGTAACCGAACGACATCAGACATTCGGTAATCGCAGCGTTAGTGTCCCCTCGCGCTGGGTCATATCAAGATGTTTCATAAAGCTCATTCCCAGCAATACAATATCATCAGACATATGTGGATTAATATGCGCCCGAATGTGTTGCAGCTTTATCGCTCCCAGCTGCACGGTCTCTAATTCCGTAGCATAAACGGGTACAACCCCATTTGCGGTATTCACCATGGCCTGGCGCCCCTGCTTCAAACCTGCTTTTCTGGCGATTCCTGCAGGCACACTGATATTGGTCGCCCCGGTATCCAGCAAAAAGGTCACTTCATGGCCATTGATAAACCCCGGAGCAACATAATGTCCGGCCTGATTTCTCAATAGCACGACATCTGAGCCCAGACCGGCATCCATTTCCACCAGATGCCGGTTAGGGTTATGTTTCTGTTCAATGAAACCATTAAAAAACAATGTCAGTGACCCCATTAATAACAACCAGAAAATAATGGTAAATGCTTTTGACGAGCCTTGTTGATGTGCGGGATTCATTTTCATTTAAGCTATTTCAGTTAAGGTAAAACCATTTCAGTATAACGACTGTCAGAATGACATTATGCGGGCAAGTAGCTCAAATTACATCCAAGTTGGAGACATTGGCAAATGAACACACGCAGTCTGATGGATAAACTTTTACAATCTGGTCAGCAATTTCTCGATAAACAAAATAATGGTTCCAGCAGTGGTGACAATAAAATAGGTCAGTTTTTAACGGGTGCGGGTGGCGGTGCTTTAGCGGGAACAGCGGTGGGGCTGCTGCTTGGCAATAAAAAGGCACGCAAAATGGGTGGCAGTGTACTCAAATACGGTGGTGTAGCAGCGCTGGGGGCTGTTGCATTTAAAGCCTATCAGAACTGGCAGCAAAATAACCTGCAAACAGCACCACAAGCCACGCCACAAACCATAGACAAGTTACCCGCAGCAGAGGCTGAACGTCACAGTCAGGTCATTCTGCAAGCCATGATCGGGGCCGCCAAGGCGGATGGACATATCGATGATCAGGAGCGTCTGTTAATTGATCAGCAAATTGCTGAATATACCGATGATTCCGAATTACAAAAATGGATAGATTCAGAGTTAAAAAAGCCGGTCAACCCGGTTGAAATTGCCAGGTTAGCGTCAACTCAGGAAATGGCTGCTGAAATGTATCTGGCCAGTTTGATCATGATTGATGAAGATAGCTTTATGGAAAAAGCGTATCTGGATGAACTGGCGCGTCAGCTAAATCTCGATGAAGCATTAAAAGCTGAAATCCATCAGGCTAAAAATAACGCTGTCTCATGATATGCTTTGCGCATGTCATTTTTACCCTCGCTGTTTTTCATGTTGCTGGGCAGCAGTTTTGCGCAGTCAACAACCCTCTTTGATACTGTCTCAGTTGAAACAGTTGATGCAGAACTGACCACTGGAAATTGTACTGACTGTAATCTGTCTGAACAGGCTAAATGGTATTTCAACAATGAAATTATCGCTCCCCTCCCTACCCCCGCTTCATCATTAGTCAAGCTGCCAGAATGGTTGGAAAAACAATCTGAAATCAACGATGACATCGCCGTCTGGATAGCTTCCCCAGATTTAATAGAGTCTGCACAGCTCGATGCTTCAGGCCAACTCATCAGCATAAAAGATGGGAAAAAAGTCCCATTTAAAACCGTTAAGCAAATCCCTCAGAACCAGTCATTCTGGAATCAGGATACCACCGCATTTTTTAACCAACGTGATATACGCCTACGCGGCGAATGGATCGACAACAAGTTTATAGCCCGCACGGTCTGGCCGCTGGATTTTGTCATTACCAACTTTCAGTTACTCCCCCTAAATGCAGATGAAGACTTACAAACCCTGATTCAGGCAGATGATGGTGGCGTACGGCAACCACATCAAAGCCGGTTATTATGGGAACGCACCCCCGGCTCTGCCATGGGTGCTGCCGGAAAACCGGTTTTTGGACTGATGCTGAATGGTGCTCAGGGTGATGATCATGAAGCACTTGCAGGTCATTTCGCCGTAATCACCGGACAATTTAACACTGATGGCAGCTATCATGACTGGCTGGTGAATAATTTCTATAACCTTGATGTGATCAGTGAAAAAGGTATTCTTGCGGCCGTCACCCCGATGGATAATTACCTGGCGGATCTTAATGCAGGACAGAATTATTATCGCCCATCCTACATGCTGGTGGCCACGCTTAAAAACGGCCAGGCAGCCACCGAGTTTCAGCAATCAATTAATCAGGTAATGAACTATTTTTACCGGCATGAATTTCTCTATAACCATGCTGGTGCCAATTGCACTGGTATCAGCATCGATACCTTACGGGCCTTAGGCTGGGAAGTACCTGAGCGGGGCATAAATGGTTATGTACAGGCTATCGGAGCCTATTTTTATACGGTCATTACCGAAATGGATTTGGACGCTGCCAGACAAATTTATGACTATCTCATCACTGAAACAACACGGCTGTTACCCGCAGTAGCATTTGATGCCATTGGCGAAGATTTAATCCGTTTGACTGCCACTAAACCACCCCGCTCACTGACACCCTACGAACAAACACTTGCAGATTCAATTGAAGCCATCTGGTTTGTCCGGATTCCACAAATCCCATCAAGCCGGGTATCAGGAGATGCACCGGTGTATAGCTTTAGCGAATATCTGGAAACGGCACCAGATGATCGCGATGAGTGGGTCACTATTGAATTGGCAACACGTGATATGCCTCAATCATTAAAACAACAAGAACCAGTGAATCCACGCCCCTCGCCAATTCCCTGGCCTATCATATTGATTTTATTTGGTCTTTCCAGCTTTATTGCTCTGTCATTACGCTGGATGTTCAACAAAAGCATTAGTTCGTTAGATTAGGCGTATTACGCTGGCGTTTTTCCCACAGTTTTTTGGCGTAACGACGCATGTTTGGAATATCATCCGTTTCATCCATAATGGATTTTCCGATAATCGTTTCAAAAATATCTTCCATGGTCACAAGACCTAACCAGCTTCCGTACTCGTCATAAACAATTGCCATATGCTGGCGTTCTTTCATTAACAAAGTCATGACCGATTCAACATCTTTCTGATCAGTCACCACTACAATCGGTTTCATGACATCAGAAACTTTCGTAGTACTATCCGCCCCAATAACATCGCGTCGGAAAATCACGCCTAATGGCGACTCATTTGTATCAAGAACCGGATAGCGAGAAAATTGTCCCTCTTGCGAGCGTTTGATGAATTCCGCAATGGTTTCATCCGGACCAACATATTCGGAGACAGTTCGAGGAGTCATAATGTCTCTTGTGCGGATTTCATGTAAATCCAGAATATTGGCAATAACGCGTGACTCATCTTCGTCCAGCTCCCCTAACTCATGTCCAAGAGAGGTCATCGCTTTGATTTCAAGACGAATATCACCCTGCTGTTCTTTGCCGCCGATCAATTTCATCATCTGATCTGACACCCAGATAAAAGGTTTTAACATCCAGATCATGGCATTTAAAATCGGGGGCAAGATGGGGGCCAAACTCCGCCAATATTTTGCACCAATTGTTTTAGGCAGAATTTCTGAAAGTATGAGAATCAATAGCGTCATAATTACTGAGGCAATACCGAGATAGCCATTACCAAAAACCACGGTTACCTGTGCACCAACGCCTAATGCGCCTACCGTATGCGCGACTGTATTCAGCGTCAGAATAGCGGCTAGAGGCTGATCGATTTTATCTTTAAGCCGGTTAAGCTGTTTGTAAAGCTTAGGTTTATGCTCTTTCTGCTGGGCAATATAACTAGGAGTGACAGATAGTAATGCCGCTTCGAGAATAGAACAAACAAATGAGACAAGAATTGAAAGTACCGCAAAAGCGATAAGTAAAGTCATTAGGGTTAACAGCTCCAGTTACAGGGGACAGTCATAATACACTGGACATAAATTACTGTATATCAATACTATTCAGCGAAAATAAAAGCCTGCATTAACCATCACGCCTGCAGCAGCAAACGGCACAACTTCAAGGTTTACCCTGCGATGCTGAACACCGAAAGCCGGTAAAATGACCGGTGCAACGCCCAGATCATTCAAAGGAATTTTATCTCTATATTCCCCGCGATAGCCATACAAAAGCCCGGCGGTCAGTTTGGCATAAGCTTTGGTATTTTCACCTAAGTCATAATCGTAGCGACCGCCGCCATAAAGATAGAGCGTCTGCTGGTCATAACTGTTTTTAAACGTCGCAGCACCTGCCAGCCAGCGGACATCATCACGCCAACTGGCTTGATTCGGAACAACAAAAAGCTTCACCTCATCATTGAAATAATATTCAAGATTGAACAGCTTTTGATGATTATTATGATCCGGCTCCGGATTATAATGCTTCGTCCATAATGAGGTCTGCAGTAACAACTCATCCCCATCAGTAAAAATCCCATTCGCATGAACAGGGTTTATCAAAATCAAACAAAGCATTAATAGTTTTTTCATAGCAATATGACTTTTCACTTAGCTGGCAGTTCCAGTCTGTTGAATGCCTGTCATTTTACGACGTAACCACTTTTCGGCCTCTAAAATCAAATACATCATCACACCTACTGCAATAATTTCCATACCGTGTCGTAAACCAATAGGTCTTGTTTCAAATAAGGTATTCATTATCGGGGCGTATGTGAATATCAACTGCAAGACAATAACCAGGCCGATGGAAATAAATACGATATGCGAAGTAAACCATTGTTTAATTGACCAGGATGCACTGCTTAGACAACGCACATTAAACAAATAAAATACTTCCATAACGACCAGCGTATTGACAGCATAAGTTCGGGATTGCTCAAGTGAGGCTCCCTGAGATTGGGTCCATAAAAACATGCCGTAGACACCAATCACAAACAGTAATGACACAAAGCTGATGCGCCAGACCAGGAAACCGGAGAGCATTTTTTCATCACGCTTTCTGGGTTGACGGCGCATGGCATTTTCTTCTCCCGGCTCAAATGCAAGAGATAGCGCCAGAGCGATTGAGCTCACCATATTAATCCATAAAATTTGCAATGGCGTTATTGGCAAGGTCATGCCGGCCATTACCGCCACGATAATACTCAATGATTCACCACCATTGATGGGCAATAAAAATAAAATGGCTTTTTTCAGGTTGTCATACACTGTGCGGCCTTCTCGCACTGCTCTGGCAATCGAAGCAAAGTTATCATCTGCCAATACCATTTCAGCTGCTTCCTTGGCCGCTTCCGTACCGCCATGTCCCATCGCAATCCCGACATCAGCTCGTTTCAAGGCAGGTGCATCATTGACACCATCACCGGTCATCGCAACAACATGACCATTTGCCTGCAAGGCACTGACTAACCGTAATTTATGTTCTGGTGCCGTTCGTGCAAAAACATCCGTTTGCTGAACCAAGTGCTGCAATTCCGTATCACTCAATTGAGTGAGATCATGGCCAGTAAGCACGTTATCCGTATTCTTCAGACCTAGTTTTTTCGCAATGGCACCCGCAGTAGCAGCATGATCACCAGTGATCATTTTGACCTGAATTCCCGCCTTATGACATTCACTGACCGCAGTGATGGCTTCTTCCCGAGGAGGATCAATCAAACCAATCAAGCCCAGCAATACCAGTCCTTGATCTAAATCCTCGAATTGCAATTCACCGGTATTGTGATCGACCGTTTTAGTGGCTACCGCCAATACACGCTGGCCGTCTGCTGCAATTTTTTCAATCTGTGAATGCCAATAGGCCTGGTCGACTTCGACATCACCTTCATCAGTACGCTGAAACTGACATAGTTCGATGAGTTTTTCCGGTGCACCTTTAACCGCTATAAAATCATGCCCTTGGTGATCATGATGCAGCGTGGCCATAAACCGATGGGCAGTATCAAAAGGAATAACATCCCGACGCGGATAATATTGTTTCAATTCCTCCAGCGTGAAATCCGCTTTTAATGCTGCGGTGAGCATTGCGGCTTCCATCGGGTCACCTTCTGCCAGCCAGTCATCATCACGTCGCTTTAAGGTCGAATCATTACAAATAGCTGAACAACGCAAAAGTAACGTTAACGTTGGGTGCTGTTCCGTTTCAACAGGTTGATTATCAATGATGAACTCTCCAGCAGGTGCATATCCCACTCCACTGACCGAATAGTTGTTTGTTAAGCTCATCACTGTGGAAACGGTCATCTCATTACGCGTTAATGTACCTGTTTTATCCGAGCAGATAATCGATACTGCGCCCAGCGTCTCTACCGCTGGCAAACGCCGGATAATCGCATTACGGCTGGCCATGCGTTGCACACCAATTGCCAGCGTGATGGTCAAAATCGCCGGCAATCCTTCGGGAATACCGGCGACAGCCACGCCGACAACAATCATGAACATTTCAATAGCCGGTGTCTGATTCAACCAGTAACCGTAGCTGAATACCAAAGCAGCGATGACCATAATGACCAAAGTCAGCCAGCGGGAGAACACGGACATTTGCTTTAACAGCGGAGTGGTGAGATTTTCGATATCGGAAATCATGCCACTGATTCGACCAATCTCGGTATGTGCGCCGGTTGCAACAACAACACCATGCCCCTGCCCGGAGGTCACTAATGTGCCTGAGTAGGCCATACATAGCCTATCGCCTAACACAGCGTCAACCGCGACCGGCTCACTATTTTTTTCAACAGCGACAGACTCGCCAGTTAATACGGCTTCCTGAATCTGTAAACCTTTAGCACTGAATATCCGTAAATCCGCTGGCACTTTATCGCCCGGCTCCAATACCACTACATCACCGGGAACCAGTTGATCTGCTTCAATTCGAAGCCTATGTCCATCACGGAGCGCTGTAGCATGAGGCGCCAACATATCCTTGATGGCATCCAGCGCCTTTTCGGCTTTTCCTTCCTGAACAAAACCGATAATGGTATTTAAGATGACAACCGCCAGGATGACCCAAAAATCGATCCAGTGACCAAGTATGGCGGTTAAAAACGCAGCACCTAACAAAACATAAATCAGCAAATTATGCATTTGAGCTAATAGTCTGACGAAGGCCGAACGCCCTTTTGCACGTGGCAAGTGGTTAGGACCGAATTGCTGCAGTCGTTGTTCAATCTTTTCAGCCCCTAAACCATGCTTATCACTATCAAGTTGTGACAGACTTTCCTCAAAGCTGAGGTGATGCCATGATTTTTCAAAAGGTTGTTTCTGCATATCTTCGTTCATAGATAGCTCCTGGTAAGGCTCATAACTTTAGCATACCGTTTTTAAACAAATGCCTTATTAACAATGAGCTTTCACTTGATCTGCATCAAGCTGCACAATAGGCTTATTGTTTAATTGTGCTCTAAGGAAATTATCATTAACACCATCAGTATTTTAGGTAGCGGCTGGCTGGGATTACCGCTTGCAACTATTCTTTATAAACAAGCTTTTAGAGTAAGAGCCTCGACTCGGCATCATGAGCGTTTTACCGAACTGGACGCTACAGGTGCACGCGCATTTCATGTTGATATTGACCAATTATCTGAAATCAGTGAATTTCTGGACAGTGAAATTCTGATTATCAATATCACCTCGAAAAACATTAACGGCTTCGCCAGGCTGATTGAGCAAATTGAAACATCACCAATTCAAAAGGTCTTGTTTATCAGTTCCACTTCGGTGTATCAGAATCTTAACCGGGAAGTCACTGAAGATGAAAACGCCGAAGATCACAACAGCGTGTTATGGCAAATCGAACAATTGTTTCAAAACAATACGCACTTTAAAACGACAATAGTCCGCTTCAGCGGCTTAATTGATAGCCGTCGCCATCCTGGCAGATTTTTCCGTAATGGTCGCAGCGTGCCACAAGCCGATGCTCCAGTGAACCTGATTCATCTGGATGATTGCCTGGGTATTATCAATGCCATTTTGCAACAGGAAGCCTGGGGCGAAATATTTAATGGTTGTGCGGATACACATCCCAGCAAACGTGAGTTTTACGGTTATGCCAGAAAGTTAATGGGCCTGTCACCACCGGAATTTGATACTGAAACGGAGATTAAGTACAAAATAATCAGCAATCAAAAAGTTAAATCAAAGTTAAACTATACCTTTCAACACCCTGATTTAATGAAGATTACTTTCTAATGAAAAACCAACTTTGCCCCTGTCAGAGTCAATCTATTTATGACGAGTGTTGTGGCTTGCTGCATCAAGGTAAAGAGGTTGCTATTAAAGCTGAGCAATTAATGCGTTCTCGCTACAGCGCCTTTGTAATGCACAATATCAGCTATTTACAGGCGACATTGCACCCATCGCAACGACAGCCGGATGATTTGCTTAATTTGCAGCAAACTATGGAAACCACACAGTGGCTAGGTTTAACCATTGTGGATCACGCTGAAACTGATGATGAGGCGGAAGTGGAATTTATTGCCTTTTATGTAGATAACCCTATCGGACAGTTACACGAACGCTCTCGATTCAGTCGACAGCAAGGTCACTGGTTTTATATTGACGGCGAGTTTTTACCGCCGATAAAACTTGGTCGTAATGATAACTGTATTTGTGGCAGTGGCAAAAAACTGAAACGCTGCCACGGATGATGTCAGGTATTTGACTCACCTAAATAGCGTTTGCGCTTGGCAGGCTTTAATTGCTGTAAATCTACCATCACCAGACCATCAATACAGTTACCGAAACTGGCATCGATATTAAAATCAATAAACCGTACACCTCTCGGCTCACAAATATCGGCATATTGTTTATATAGCGTCGGTACCGTCACATTCATATGTGTCAGCTGCTCTCGCATCGCTGTAAAGTCACTATCGGCATCTTGATTAACTAACGTTGAATACACTCGTTGTTGCAGCTCTGTATCAAAAATGGACGGTACTCTGGCAGTCGCCAGAGATTCCGTATCTGCAAAATGTTTTTGATAAAAACTGACAATCAACGCCTTGGCAAAATCAGGATAAGTATTGCTGAGGCTGACCGGCCCGAACAGATAACGGATCTCTGGATAGCGTTTGAGATAGGCGCCAATGCCATACCACAGATAATCCAAACTGCGTTTTCCCCAGTATTTAGGGCTGACAAAGCTGCGACCTAATTCAATACTAACCGGAAAATATTGCTGCATCGCCGAGTTAAAACTGAATAGCTCGCTGGTATAAATATCACGCTCTGCCTCCATAATACGAGCAACTTCACCAATCCGGTAAGCACCAGCGATCTCCAGCTCCTGCTCATCCCACAAAATCAGATGCCGGTAATCCCGATCGTACTGGTCTAAATCCCGTTTTTTTCCCGTGCCTTCACCCACCTGTCTGAAGGTAATTTCCCGTAACCGGCCAATCTCCTGCATAACAGCAGAATTCGCCTGATAATCAAACAGATATATCTTCTTATGATCGGCTGTCTCACCCAATAATTCAGCTTGCTGTAATTCTTTTTTAATCGCCCGGCGTTCCTGCGGGTGAGCAATCGTCTGTTCAGTCACAAATAATGGCTTTTTACCTTTGGCCAGCCGATACAAATGACGACGTAATAATTTGGCCTTTTCCGCTTTGACCAATGGCAGCTGTTCAATCTGCTGATAGGCAATCGTTTCCCCTACCCGCATTGAGATGGTTTTAGAGTTTTTGTTGAACATTTCATGCGCCAGCATCATGCCGGATAAAGGTTTGTAGACCATAGAAGCACTGTAAAACAGCGATGAGTTTCTGGCTTCAACATAAATTGGCAAAATAGGTGCCTGGGTTTTCCTGGCAAAATTTAAAAACCCGCTGTTCCATTTACCATCCCGAACACCACCGGGGCGAATTCGCGAAACTTCACCGGCAGGAAACACGATGACGGCTTCATCATTATTCAAACACTCGACAATACGTGCCACGCTGCTTTTACGGGTAGATTTTGAGAGGTTATCAACCGGCAGAAACAATGAACTTAATGCGGAAAAGTTCAGCAACATATCATTGGCAACGATTTTCACATCGCGCCTGACCTCTCCCACCAGCTTTAACAAACATAATCCATCCAACGCGCCTAATGGATGATTGGCAACAATTACCACCCGGCCAGTGGCAGGAATATTATTGCGGTGACGATGGGTAATACTGTAACTGAAGTTAAAATAATCCAGAACTTCATCAATGAAATCAAAACCTTCAAGCTGCTTATGCTGTTCGAGGAAACGATTAACTTCTTGCTCATGGGTGATTTTTCGGAGAAAGCCTAAAGTCGGTATTCTGACCCAGGGTTTTTGCTTTTGAAAATTGGGAAATTTTTGTTGAACAGCCTGTTCAATATTGAGCATACATATTCTCTGATAACTTCATGCCGCAAAGTCTAGAGAATATATATGACAAAAAAATAACGGTTTGATGACTGTTCGGTGACAGTCTCGCAAACCGTTATATCTGAAGAGTTTTAATCAGGCCGCCTGGACAGGAATCGCGTGACGCATATGGGTAATATCATTATTTTCATCAAGATATACCAGCGTCGGTTTGAAGCTTTTCAGCTCCTCTGCATCCATTGCAGTATAAGCACAGATAATGATTCGATCACCCGGTGATGCTTTATGCGCTGCTGCACCATTCACCGAAATAATATTGGAATTGTCTTCGGCACGAATTGCATAGGTTACAAAACGTTCACCATTGGCAACGTTATAGATATGGATTTGCTCGTACTCGTGAATGCCGGCGGCTTCGAGCAATTTACCATCAATTGCACATGACCCCTCATATTCCAGTTCGGAATGAGTTACACAGGCACGATGTAGTTTAGCTTTTAACAGTGTCAGATGCATAGCGGGAAATTTTCCGTCAATAAGCCGTATATTATCGCTTTTTCAGTATAGTCAAGCAAGGTTACAGGCAATATTGTCGATCAAACGAACATTTCCCAACCGCCCCGCCACCAGCAATCGCAAGGCTTTATCCACTGCGGGATCCGCCACTTGAAGATCCTTTTCCCGACGAATATCAAAATAGTCGAGTGTAAATCCGGCAGCCGTTAATTGGGAATGGGCCTGTGCCAATAAAAAATTCACATCCTGGCCGCCAGTTTCCAGCTGCTGTTTAAGTTGTTTTAAGCTCGAATACAAACTAGCGGCCTGCTGTTTCTGTGTGTCGGTTAAGTGCTGATTGCGTGAGCTCATTGCAAGCCCATTTTTTTCTCTTACTGTCGGCGCACCAACGATTTTCACCGGAAGATTTAAGTCGCTTACCAGTTTCCGAATCAGTAATAATTGCTGGTAATCTTTTTCACCAAACACCGCCACATCTGCCTGCACCATATTGAATAACTTGGTGACCACGGTGGCCACACCATCAAAGTGTCCAGGTCGTTCCAGTCCGCAGAGCTTGTCATCCATACCCGGTACATGAATAAAGGTATGAAAATCCTGTCCTTGTGCATACATAACGTCAGTATCAGGCGTGAATAACAGATTACAACCAGCCTGCATCAGTTTTTTTATATCCGCCTGTAATGTGCGTGGGTATTTCGCTAAATCCTGTTTGTCATCAAACTGCAATGGATTGACAAAAATACTGACGACCACTTTATCAGCCAATGTCTGGGCTTTTTTGACCAGTGAAATATGACCATCATGCAGATTACCCATGGTCGGGACAAATGCAACGGTATCACCCGCCACGCGCCAGGTTTTTATCTGGCCACGCAAGCTCAGAATAGACTCAACAATCTGCATTAATATTGTTGCTCAGCAGTGGGGAATTTGCCGTTTTTAACAGCTTCAACATAACGGCTGATTGCCGCAGGGATATGACCGCAATCAGCCAGAAAATCATGGCTGAAACGCGGCCGTTTACCCGGCGTAATACCCAACATATCGTATAGCACCAACACCTGACCATCGCAATCAGCTCCAGCACCAATACCTATCACCGGTATGGTTAACGCTTCGCTGATGAGTTTTGCCAAGGTAGCAGGCACACATTCAAGTACCAACATATCGGCACCTGCTTTTTCCAGACTGATCGCATCCTGCAAGATTTTATCTGCCGCGGCCTGTTCTCTGCCCTGTACCAGATAGCCACCCAGTTTATGAACCGACTGCGGTAATAATCCGAGATGGCCGCAGACCGGAATACCACGCCGGGTCAATGCCGAGATTAATTCAACCTGTTCAGCACCGCCTTCCAGTTTAATCATCTGTGCGCCGCCTTCAGCCATCAAACGGGCGGCATTATGCAAAGCCTGATCAATATTGGCATAGCTCATAAAAGGCATATCGGTGATCACAAACAGGCTTTCACTGCCGCGAATCACATTCGCCGTGTGATAAACCATATGGTCCATTGTCACTGGCAAAGTGCTTTCCTGCCCCTGAATCACCATTCCCAGCGAGTCGCCAACCAGAACAATATCCACTCCAGCCTGTTCAAGTACATGACTGAACGTCGCATCATAGGCCGTTAATACAGCAATTTTATTGTGCTCAGCTTTCATTTTACGCAGCTGATTCAGACTCAGACGGCTCATGCTTTTTTCTCTTTCACCGGCAGCGGATTGTAGTACTGCCGACCACTTTGAATAGTGCAAATTTGATCCAGCAGCTGCTGGTAATCGGCTTCACTTTTCACCAGATCAATCTGCTCGGCATTGACAATCAGTAACGGTGACGCATCGTAATAATGGAAAAAGTCAGCATAGGAATCCGCCAGACGTTTGAGATAAGCATCTTCGACATGTTGTTCATAACTTATACCGCGCTGCGAAATCCGGGTTTTCAATGTCGGCAAAGAGGCTTGCAGATAAATCACCAGATCTGGCGTCCGGTGATGCAGAGTGAGATTTTCATAAACCATGTTGTATAAAGCCAGTTCATCATCATCCAGTGATATCTGTGCAAACAAGCGATCCTTTTCCAGCATAAAATCCGCCACGTGCAGCGAAGTGAATAAATCGTCCTGCTGTAAGGTTTTGGCTAACTTGACGCGCTGCATCAAAAAACTTAATTGTGTTGGCAAAGCCGATTGCTTGGGATGCAGATAATAACGTTCTAAAAATGGATTTTGTTCCGGTGCTTCTAATAATGTGCTCCCGGAAAAGCTCTCCGCCAACCGTTTGACCAGATGAGTTTTGCCGACACCAATCGGGCCTTCAACAACAATATAACGATGCGACAATGTTTTCATAAGCTAGTGTATTCCACTTGTTGTAAATCACCTTGCGGACATAATGGCAATATTTCCTGCAAGTTACCAATACCGGGAATTTCAACATCCGGTGCTATTTCAGCTAACGGATATAACACAAAGGCTCGTTCATGCATGCCTGGATGCGGTATTTTCAATCGCTCATCATCCAATATCTGATCGCCGTAGAGCAAGATATCCAAATCCAGTGTCCGTTCCCCCCAATGCCGTTTACGCTCTCGACCATGCAATTGTTCTACGGACTGTAAAACGTCCAGTAACTGGTGCGGATTAAGGATTGTTTTCAATGCTAATACAGCATTGATGTAATCCGGCTGATCTGCTGGTCCCATTGGCGGACTTTGGTAAAGGGAAGATACTGAAACAATGGTTATTTCAGCGATTGCCTGCAAATCATTGATGGCGGTTTTAATCTGTTGCAGCGGGTTTTCCAGATTACTGCCAAGTCCAATATAAACCAGCATTATTCAACTTTTTTAATAACTGGTTTGCGGCGACGGCGACGACGTGGTTTACGTTTTTCTGCTTCTCCACCCGCACCTAAGGCATTCACCATATCGGATTGGGTGTTTGCCGATGCTTGTTGAAAAGTTGTCCACCAATCAGTTAATTCCTGCAGCGGTTCACCGGACTGTGCCCGAAGTGCCAGAAAATCGTAACCCGCACGAAATTTAGGGTGCAACAACAAAGCAAATGCCCGTTTACCCTGACGACGTGTCAAACGGGGTTGCATGGTCCAGATATCACGGGTGACAAGACTGAAGCGCTTGGGTATTGCCACAGTCTGAATTTGCTCGGACAAGACTTCACCAGCTGCACGTTGCATAGCCGGTATCTCCGGCATTTCTTTGCTTAACTGCTGCCAACGTTGGCGCAGCGGTTCCCATAGTAATGCAGCGAATAAAAATGCCGGCGTAACCGGTTTATTATCAGCCAGCCGTTTATCGGTGTTTTCCAGCGCTTTCATCAGCAATGTTCGTGGATAGCCGTCTTTTTCCTGATGCAGTAAAGCCGCTGTTTGCGGATAAAGATGATCAAACACACCATAGTGACAAAGCAGCTCGTGAGTCACAGCGGCCTGTCCACTTAAATACAGTTTTAAGGTTTCATCAAATAATCTGGCCGGAGGAATATCGCCTAGTAATGGTGCCAAATCAACAATCAATTGCTCGGTTTCAGCTTCCAGTTTGAGACCTAACTTTGCCATAAACCGTAAAGCACGCAACATTCTCACCGGGTCTTCGCGATAACGAACCGGTTTATCACCAATTAACCGAATCAGACCGGCTTGTAAATCAGCAATACCACCGGTGTAATCGACAATTGAAAAATCACGGATATTGTAGTAAAGGGCATTAATGGTGAAGTCCCGCCGCCAGGCATCCTGCTCTAATGTGCCATACACATTATCCTGCATGATGCGGCCTTGATCATCGACATGATTTTTCGCTTCAGGTGGCGCACGAAAAGTCGCTACTTCAATAATTTCATCACGGCCAAAACGTACATGAACCAGTTTAAAACGTCGGCCAATCAGCTGGCTACGGCGAAATAAACGATGAACCTGTTCAGGCAAAGCATTGGTGGTGATATCAAAATCTTTGGGTTCATAACCCAGTAACAAATCCCGTACACAACCACCCACCAGATATGCTTCGTAACCTGCATCTTTAAGGGTATAAAGTACTTTTAGTGCGCTGGGACTGATGAGATCACGAGAAATATTATGGTCAGCTCGAGGCACAATAAGTGGCGCAGCTCCCTCAGCAGCTGCACGGCTTTTTTTACCGGCTTTGATCCGTTTGAATGAGTTAATGAGTGAATTTATCGAAAGCATAAGGAGCGAATAATACCATGCTTGCAGGCGATAACCGGAATTTGTATCAATTTATCTCACTGCTCGGCGGACTGGTGCAAATGAATGACGATGAATTGGCGAAGGACCTAAATCGAGTAACGCCTGTTGATGCTGTGCCGTCGGATAACCTTTATTTTTGGCCAGACCATAGCCGGGATAAAGCTGATCCAAAATCAGCATTTCACGATCCCTGGCCACCTTAGCCAATATGGAAGCTGCTGCTATTGCAGGTTCCGTCAAATCCCCTTTGATGATTGTGGTAACAGGACATGGCAACTGCGGCGCATGATTGCCATCGACCAACGCATGTTCCAGCTCAAATGGCAAAGCTGCCACCGCACGTTGCATGGCCAGTAAACTGGCTTGCAGAATATTTAACTGATCAATTTCTTCGACTTCTGCCCGTCCCAGCGCCCAGGCATAAGCGTATTCTTCAATGATCGGCACCAACTGTTCCCGGCGTTTTTCACTGAGTTTTTTAGAATCTGTCAGGCCTGCAATCGGTTTATTCGGATCCAGTACTACGGCAGCTGTAACAACTGGCCCCGCTAGAGGGCCTCGCCCTACTTCATCAATACCGGCAATTAAGACTATCGTCGTCATGAAAGCAAACTAAGCACAAGTTTAGCTGCATTGTCTGCACCACCGGATGGTCCCAGTGCTTCTCGCACCTGCTGACGAATTTGTTCGGCATTTTTCAAGCGTTGAGGATGCGTCAGTAAATCCATTAATTGCTGTTCAAGCCGGACAGAAGTGACATCATCTTGCAACAACTCCTTGATAACCGGTTGTTTTGTCACAATATTGCACAACCCCACATAGGGGATTTTTACCAGCCGTTTTAAGATACGATAACTCCAAGGCGAAACCTTATAGATAATAAAATGCGGAACACCCAGCAACGCAATTTCAAGCGTAACAGTCCCCGATGCCGCAACAATAGCATCGCACGCTTTAATAACGTCGTAAAAATCGTCTTTAATAATACTGATATGTAATCGTGAACCTGCCAGATACTGATGAAGATAGGTTTCATCAATCCCGGGAGCTTGGGGGATAACAACACTAACTGGAAAATGCCGTTGCTGTATTCGTTCGGCTGCTTCAAGCATTACAGGCAGTAACACTGAAATTTCACTGCGACGACTGCCGGGAAATAAACCAATAACCCGAATATCATTATCCAAAGCAAACTTTTCACGCGCAGCATTTTGAGATAGTTCAGTATGAACAGCATCGACTAATGGGTGGCCGACACAGGTCACTGCAACTCCTGCTGTTTGGTATATTTCCTGTTCAAATGGAAATAACACAGCCATATGATCCACATCACGTTTGATTTGTTCAATACGCCCCGCTCGCCATGCCCATATTTTTGGACTGATGTAATACAGCACTTTAATCCCAAGCTTTTTAGCTTGTTTCGCCAGTTTCAGATTAAAGCCGGGATAATCCACCAGAATGAGTAAATCCGGTGGCTGACGGCGTAATTCAGCCACAACCTTATTAAAAATACCTTTGATTCTTGGGTAGCGTTTTATGACTTCTACCAGGCCCATCACTGCTAATTCGGCAAAATCGATATTAATATCAGCACCAGCAGCACGCATTTTCTCACCACCAATACCGGTGATATAAATAGCGGGCTGTTGTTGTTTTAATGCACTGACAAGACGGGCAGCATGTGCTTCACCCGATGCCTCACCAGCAACAATATGGATATGATTACTCACTGCGCCTGACTCAGTCTTCTAAATAACCGGTTAACTCGAGACCAAAACCGGATACACCGGTCAATTTAGTTGGCGTACCAATCACTCGCATTTTACGCACACCCAGATCCGCTAAAATTTGTGCTCCAACGCCAAATGTTCTTAAATCCCAGCTGGCTTTGAACGGCGCTGCTATACCTTGATCCTGCTGCTGGTAACGGGCAATTTTTGCTGCCAATTGTTTGTTCTGTTCGGGTTGACGCAATACCACTAAAACGCCTTTACCCGCCTGTTGAATACGTCGCATTACATCCGGTAAAGGCCAATGCGTGGGTTCACGTTTAGAAGCCAGTAAATCGCCCAAGGGGTCAGCCATATGCACCCTGACCAGCGTTTCCTGCTCAGCATCTATATCCCCGTAAACCAACGCAAGATGGGTTTGGCCGTTCACATCATCCTGATAACTGTGCAAGGTAAAATCACCATATTCAGTTGGAAACTCACAGGTTGACATGGCCTTGATGGTCATTTCATTTTGCAGACGGTAGCTGATCAAATCTGCAATGGTACCGATTTTTAACTGATGCATTTCAGCAAATTTTTCCAGATCCGGACGCCGTGCCATGCTGCCATCATCATTCAGTATTTCTACAATAACGGCCGCTGGTGTGCAGCCAGCCAAGTACGCCAAATCACAACCTGCCTCAGTATGTCCGGCACGGGTTAACACGCCACCCGGTTGCGCCTTTAACGGAAAAATATGCCCGGGTTGTACCAGATCTTCTGGTTTTGCTCTTGCTGCCACCGCTTTCTTGATGGTCAAAGCTCGATCAGCTGCAGAAATACCAGTGGTCACACCTTCAGCGGCTTCAATCGAAACGGTAAAGTTGGTGGCATAAGGCGTTTGATTATCAGTCACCATTAAAGGTAAACGTAACTGACGACAACGATCTTCCGTTAACGTCAGACAAATCAGTCCACGACCGAATTTAGCCATAAAGTTAACGGCTTCCGCAGTAACCATATCGGCCGCCATGACTAAGTCACCTTCATTCTCCCGATCTTCGTCATCCATAATGATGACCATTTTGCCTTGTTTCAGGTCATCGATGATTTCTTGCGTACTATTGATTTGCATTAACGGATATAACCATGTTGAGTGAGAAAATCCCGGCTGATAGTTGAGTCTGCCTGCGGCAGTAAACGCTCCAGATAACGGGCAATCAAATCCACTTCCAGGTTAACCTTGGTACCTGTTTGGTAATGTTTAATGATGGTTTCTTCAAGGGTATGCGGAATGATATTGATATCAAACCCGCCTTCAAACACGCCGTTCACTGTCAGGCTGACACCGTCAATAGTAATCGAGCCTTTTTCTGCAATGTACCGTTCCAGTTCCGCAGGAACTTTTATCTTGTATTGCCAGGAACGGGCCGAAGCCGTTTTACTGATGACTTCACCCAAACCATCAACATGGCCGCTAACCATATGACCACCTAATCGATCCCCAACGGCAAGGGCTTTCTCAAGATTGGCTTCACTACCGGTTTTTAATTGTCCCAGACTTGTTCGCTGTAATGTTTCCTGAGACACATCAAACTGCAAGCTTTTAGCTGCCATTTCCACCACAGTCAAACACACACCATTTACCGCGATGCTATCACCCAGCTTGACGTCATTGAGATCCAACTTCGCAGTGTCAATATGCAAACGTATATCGCCCCCGACTGATTGCAGAGATTTGAGCTGACCGACAGCTGCAATAATACCTGTAAACATGCGTTAAAAAGCCTCGTTATAGTGTGGTTTAGCGGTAATTCGCCAGTCGTTGCCAACGGCACGAATATCGGTGATCTTCAGTTGAATATTTTGTGCCATGCGCTCCATACCTGGCAGGTGAAATACCGCTCTGGCGGCATCACCCATAAGTTTAGGAGCCACATAAAATATCATTTCATCAATTAATTGTGAGCGTAACAATGCGCCATTCAAAACTGCACCGGCTTCTACCATGACTTCATTAATTTCACGCTTAGCCAATACCGATAACATGCCCGTTAAGTCGACCTGATTATTGGGTGCCGGCAAAACGATGGTTTCAATATCCTCACGCACCATTCGATCACAGGCAGTAAACAGCAATATTTTTTCATCATTTAGGATCTGCGCCGTCTTCGGCATACGCAGTTCACTATCAACGATGACTTTTAACGGTTGACGTATCGTTTCACCCTTTGGATACCAGTCGCCAACATGCCGTACATTCAGCATAGGGTCATCCGCAATAATGGTACCTACACCAGTTAGAATAGCTGAGCTGCGAGCCCTGAGTTTTTGTACATCAGCACGCGCTTCCGGACCGGTTATCCATTTGCTTTCCCCTGACGCCATTGCCGTGCGACCATCAAGGCTCATCGCCATTTTACTTCGCACATAGGGTCTGCCGAGGCGCATACGCTGAATAAAGCCCGGATTTAACTGTTCAGCCTGGGTGGTCAGTATTCCTTGATGAACTTCTATTCCGGCCTGTTCAAGCCGTTGAATACCGGTTCCAGAAACCACAGGATTGGGATCGGTCATCGCCACAAATAAACGTTTTATTCCGGCTCGAATCAGTGCATCGGCACAAGGCGGTGTACGGCCAAAATGGCTGCAGGGTTCCAGAGTCACATAACAATCAGCGCCTTCTGCATTATGTCCTGCATCGTGTAAAGCATTGATTTCTGCATGCGCTTCCCCGGCGCGATGATGCCAACCCTGACCGATCACCTGATCATTTTTGACAAGGACACAACCTACCCGCGGATTGGGATCTGCGGTGTATAAACCTTTCCAGGCCAGTTGTATTGCCTGTGCCATAAATTGTTCGTGTTGGCTCATTGGGGTTGCCTCCACAGATTTTCGTTAGCAATGATTGTAATCGCATTCGAATGATGCGTTTGCATAAACTGAGGCTGACAGTAAGATTCAGCTGTCTTTATCAGATAAAGCACGATTTTCCATGCGTTCGATTTCTTCCCGAAATGCATTTACATCCTGAAAACTTCGATATACAGACGCAAACCGAACATAGGCGACTTCATCGAGCTCGCGTAACGCATCCATTACCCAGTCCCCCACCAGACGACTCTGCACTTCTCTTTCGCCGGTTGCCCATAAACGCCGGGTGATGGCTTTTACCGCATTATCAATAGCATCAATACTGACCGGGCGTTTTTCCAGTGCTCGCATAATGCCAGCACGTAATTTATTTTCATCAAACGCTTCCCGTGTGGCATCACGCTTGATCAACCGTGGCAGACTGAGCTCTGCCGTTTCGTAAGTGGTAAAACGTTCATTACATTCCTGACACATGCGACGACGTCGAATCGCATCTCCCTCAGAAGAGAGACGCGAGTCGACGACTTTTGAGTCTTCAGCTCCGCAAAACGGGCAGCGCATCAGTCAGCACAAACTTATGAATAAACCGGCAAACGTTTGCAGATAGTGGTTACTTTGTCGCGAACAGCCGCTATCACTTTCTCGTCACCATGACTTTCAATCACATCGCACATCCAGCCCGCGAGGTCCGTGCAATCCTGTTCACTGAAACCACGTGTAGTCACAGCAGGTGTTCCAACGCGAATACCGGAAGTGACAAAAGGTGATTGCGGATCGTTGGGAACAGCGTTTTTATTGACTGTAATATGGGCATTCCCTAACCATGCATCGACTTCTTTACCAGTCAGGCCTGCTTCAATAAAGCTGACCAGAAATAAATGATCATCTGTACCTTTGGAAACCACATCATAACTGCGAGCCATAAAGACTTTGGCCATGGCTTGAGCATTTTTAACAACTTGCTGCTGATAGGTTTTAAACTCGGGCAACATGGCTTCTTTGAACGCAACGGCTTTGGCTGCGATCACATGCATCAACGGGCCACCCTGGAAACCAGGAAAGACTGCTGAATTAAGTTTTTTCTCAATTTCAGGATTCGATTTGGCCAGTATCAGACCTCCACGCGGACCTCTTAAGGTTTTATGAGTCGTTGTGGTTGTCACATCAGCAATCTGTACTGGATTTGGATACAGTCCGGCAGCGACCAGACCAGCAACGTGCGCCATATCAACTAACAAATATGCACCTACTGAATCCGCGATATCACGGAATTTTTGCCAATCGATAATCCGTGAGTAAGCTGAAAAACCAGCGACAATCATTTTTGGCTGATGTTCTTTTGCCAGTCTCTCAACTTCACTGAAATCAATTTCACCGGAATCACTGCTAATGCCATACGCTACAGAATTATAGATTTTTCCTGACGCACTGACTTTGGCACCATGTGTCAGATGCCCACCATGCGCCAAGCTCATACCCAGGATTGTATCGCCGGGCTGTAACAAGGCCAGATAAACAGCAGCATTAGCTTGTGAACCTGAATGCGGTTGAACGTTGGCATAATCGGCACCGAATAATGCTTTAGCTCGTTCTATGGCGAGATCTTCGGCTGTATCAACATGTTCACAACCACCATAATAGCGTTTGCCAGGATAACCTTCTGCATATTTGTTGGTTAACAATGAGCCCTGAGCTTCCATCACCCGTGGGCTGGTATAGTTCTCAGAAGCGATCAATTCAATATGATCTTCCTGACGTTGCTCTTCAGCAGAAATTGCCTGAAACAACTCGTCATCAAAATCAGCGATGCTCATGTTTTTTTTGTACACAGTTTTCCCCTGTAGCGGCTGTAAATGCCCGCATATTGTATCCCACAACGCACGCAGCATCTATGTAAGAATAGAATATTTAGTTACACAAAACAGGAGTCATCATGAAAATAGGTATTCTTGGAGGCGGTCTGATGGGCAGTGCTCTGGCAGAACACCTTCTCAACCAGAAATGTGAGTTGAGCATTTATAACCGCAGTATTGATAAAATCACGACGCTAAGCACTCAGGGAGCCAATGTTTTCCGGACAGCCAGCGAAACCGTTCAGCAAAGTCAGATAGTCATCTTGCTGCTTACCGATGCTGATGCCATTGCTACTGTTTTAGATAGTGTCGAACCCAGCAGCTTTATTGATAAGCTGTTTATCCAAATGGGTACCATTGCTCCGCAGCAATCTCAGCACATTGAAGCTCAGTTAAACAGCGTCGGCGCGCGCTATCTCGAATGCCCTGTGCTGGGAAGCCTTCCGGAAGCTCGCAATGGCAAGCTGATCCTCATGGCAGCGGGCCCGGAACAAAATTATCGACAGGCTCTGCCTTTATTGAAAATGATCGGGGAAACACCTCGTTATATCGGTGAAACAGGTCAGGGAGCCGCTGTCAAATTAGCGCTCAATCAATTAATTGCTGGCCTCACTGCAAGTTTTTCATTGAGTCTGGCATTGATTGAAGAGCATCAGATTGATACAGAACAATTTATGCAGATTTTGCGGGAAAGTGCTCTCTATGCGCCTACGTTTGATAAAAAACTGGAGCGTATGTGCAATCGTAATTTCAGTGATCCCAATTTCCCCACCAAACACTTAGCAAAAGATACCCATTTATTTCTGGAAGTTGGCGAACAGCTACGACTCGATACAACCGCTTTGGAAGGTATCGCTCGATTACTGGATAAAACCATGGCAATGGGGTTGGGCAATACTGACTACTCCGCAATATACGCCGCAATTTCACCTGACAGAAAATAACCCCATAAACAAAAACGCCCTCTATCTGAGGGCGTTTTACTATATCTTTAAGATTTTTTCGTTAAATACTAAACAAATCACGGCGAATAATCGTCTCACAGCGATCAGGACCAGTTGAAATAATATCAATCGGCACTCCGGCAAGCTCCTGAATCTTATTAATGTAGTTACGTGCATTTTCCGGCAAGGCATCAAACTCAGTAATACCCAAGGTTGAGTCCTGCCAGCCTGGCATATCGATATAAACGGGTTCACAGCCGTCAAACTCATCAGCACTTAACGGCAGAATAGTGACTTCTTCGCCTTTACGTTGATAACCGACACACAAGCGAATCGTTTCCAGACCATCCAAAACATCCAGTTTGGTTAAACATAAACCCGTTATGCTGTTAATCCAGCTCGCCCGATTCAATGCCACCATATCCAGCCAGCCACAACGACGGTCACGACCGGTAGTGGAGCCTTTTTCATGCCCCTTTTCAGAAAGGTGTTTACCGATACCGCAACTGAGTTCTGAAGGGAATGGACCTGCACCAACTCGTGTTGCGTACGCTTTGGTAATACCGAGTACATAGTCAATATGACATGGCCCCACACCAGCACCCGTAGCACTCCCACCGGCAGTTGTATTGGAAGAGGTCACATAAGGATAGGTACCGTGATCAATATCCAGCAATGCTCCCTGAGCACCTTCAAACATGACCCTGTCACCATTGAGATAATATTGCTGCAGCATCGCCGGAATATCAGCAATCATTGGCAACAGTACATCACGCATTGCCAGGGTTTCATCACGCACCTTTTCAAAGCTGACCGGCGCAGCCTGATAATAATTAATTAAGGCGAAATTGTGGAAGCTGACGACTTCGCGAAGTTTTTCCACAAATTTCTGTTCATTAACCAGATCACCAAGGCGTAAGCCCCGACGGGCAACTTTATCTTCATAGGCTGGGCCGATACCACGACCAGTTGTGCCGATCGCATCTTTACCGCGGCGGGATTCTCTGGCGACATCCAATGCGACGTGGTAAGGCAAAATCAACGGGCAGGCTGCACTGATTTTCAATCGTTGCCGCACTGGAATACCATTGGCTTCCAGCTCGTTCATTTCTTTGATTAATGCTTCCGGAGACAACACTACACCATTGCCGATAAGGCATTGAACATGTTCACGCAAAATGCCTGAAGGAATCAGGTGCAAAATGGTTTTTTTGCCTTCAATAACCAGCGTATGGCCAGCATTATGTCCGCCTTGAAAGCGCACCACAGCGGAAACGCTGTCAGTCAACAAATCAACAACCTTGCCTTTACCTTCATCACCCCATTGGGAACCTATTACTACAATATTTTTAGCCACGCGTGTTATTTCCTGTCTCGACCACTTGCCAGCGGCCATCTTGTTGAATCAATGTTTTTTCGGTTTGCACAGTGCTACCAGGCAAAGCAAATACGACAATATTACCCTTCTCACGTAAGCTTGCGATCATCTCAAGCTGTAAGGGATCTGCTGACCAGTTGGCCGTAATGACCTGTCGCTTTTCAGTTGGCTTAGGAAAACTTGTCACCAGTTTTTTCAAATCCAGGCTGAAACCAGTGGCTGGTTGAGCATGACCAAAATCCTGCCCGATATCATCGTATCTGCCACCAAGAGCAATGGCTTGGGCTGAATTCGGTTGATAAGCCGCAAACACCACTCCGGTGTGATAGTGATAACCCCGTAGCTCTGCCAGATCGAAATTTAATTGGATTCCAGGTAATCGCTGCTTTGCCATTTCAGCGACTACTACCAGAGTATCAAGTGCTGTTATCACCGCCTCAGGAGCATCTTGTAATATCCGTTTTGCGTCATCAAGCACACTGGAATTACCATTAAGTTCAGACAATGCTGTCAGCATTTTTCCAGCTGGTTCCGCAATAGCATAATGGGTTATTAACCTTTCGATTTCAGGCAAAGCCTTGCGCTGCATCGCAGAAAAAAGCGCTTGCTCCTGAGCATCATCAAGTTCAGCAAAATCTGCTAATCCGCGATAGATACCAACATGGCCAATATCCAGCGAGATAGATCCGGAAACCCCACTGATTTTCAGTAATTCAATCATCAACTGGATACTTTCAATGTCACTTTCCGGCCCGGCATGGCCGTAAATTTCTGCCCCTAGCTGAATTGGATTGCGAGAACTCGCCTGACCTGCCGGTAAGGTATGCAGCA
Organism: Methylophaga sp. UBA2496; assembly: GCF_002341635.1. NCBI lineage: Bacteria > Pseudomonadati > Pseudomonadota > Gammaproteobacteria > Thiotrichales > Piscirickettsiaceae > Methylophaga > Methylophaga sp. UBA2496. The sequence continues at coordinate 55,589 of NZ_DDOK01000001.1, forward strand.
CACTACCGATATAACAGAGTCGTAAGACATTCGAATTATCCCGTAAGCGATGTGCTGCAATCCGGGCCACCTGAGGTGTCATATCAGCACGGATACCAAGCAGGCGACCTGATAACTGATCAATCAACTTAAAGGTTTGCAGATCAAGTGTTTTTGCTGTTCCTGTTAATAAGGAATCCAGATATTCGACTAATGGCGGAACAACTAGTTGATACCCCCAGCTTTGCATACGATCAACCAGCAGCCGATGCATTCTCTCCAGCTGGGAAGCCTCTTCCGGCATTAATTCATCGATGCCCTCAGGGAGCAACCAACTCTCTTTTAATGTCATGTAAATTAATTTACCCAATATAAAATCAGCAAGCCTGCCACCATACTGAGCAATCCCGTTATACGTAATTGCTGATCAGTCATGGTAGCAACCTGCAGCAAGGCTCGCCTTAATGCTGTGGGATTCACAAAAGGCAAAACCCCTTCAATAATCAGCATTAATGCTGTGGCGAGCCATAGGCTATGAATCAGTGAGTCACTCACTAGTCCAGTGTATTCAAGTCACTGAAACTGCTGAAAAAATCACCTTTTGGCTCAATTACCAGCAAATCATCTCCTTGGAAAATATGCCGATAAGCACCTAATCTGCGATAGAAAGAGTAGAAAGACTCATTCTGACCATAGGCATCAGCATATATTTGGGTAGCGGTAGCATCGCCTTCACCTCGAAGCATTTCCGACTGTCGATTGGCTTCTGCCAAAATAACAGTTCGCTGTCTGTCAGCATCAGAACGGATTTTTTCAGCTTCTTCAGCACCACGCGAGCGTAAATCTTTGGCAACACGCTCACGTTCAGCTTCCATACGGGTATATACCGACGAGCTGACTTCAGTAGGTAAATCAATACGTTTGATGCGAACATTGACGACTTCAATACCAAACTCATTCGCAATACGGTTCGCTTCGTCCATCAGGCCACTGACCATAACTGAACGTTCACCGGAAACCACTTCCTGAATGGTACGACGGCCAAACTCTGCACGTAATCCATCTTTTATAATTTGTGATATGCGAAGTTTGGCACTTTCTTCATCGCCTCCCATGGAGGTGAAGTAATCGGCTACATCAGCAACCCGCCAAAGTACAAACGAATCAACGATAACATTCTTCTTTTCACCAGTAAGGTACCTTGCCGGGGTGGCGTCTAGACTCAGTATTCGTCCATCGAAACGACGCACTTCATTTACAAATGGAATCTTGAAATGAAGACCAGGCTCAAAATCTGAACGCTCAATTTGACCTAACCTCAATAAAATAACGCGTTCACGTTCATCGACAAAAAAGATAGCAGAACTTAACGTGATCAGTGCCAGTACGACAATAAATACAATTGCAGTAAATTTAGAACTCATGATTAACGTCCTCCCCGGCTACGTGAACCATCTTGAGCTGATGAGTTCGATGTCGATTGGGGGTTGTTGGTAGTTGGATAATTTAAATTATTTAAATCCACACGGGGTGCATTACCACTGCCACGCATTCTATCAAGTGGCAGGTAAAGAACATTGTTGCCGCCGCTATCCACGTCAACCATCACTTTTTGACTACGACTGTAAACCGATTCCATCGCATCGATATAGAGGCGCTCTTGAGTAATTAAAGGTGCTTTTTCATATTCAGTCATTACTTGTACAAAACGACTGGCTTCACCATTTGCTTTGGCAACCACCTGGCTTTTATAAGCTTCGGCTTCCTGAATCACACGGAAAGCCTGACCACGGGCACGTGGAATAATATCGTTTGAATAGGCTTCAGCTTCATTTTTTGCCCGAACTTCATCTTCACGTGCTTTAACCACGTCAGCAAATGCATCCTGGACCTGCTCCGGTGGCTGAACATCTTGCATACTGACACTGGTCACGGTTAAGCCGGTAGCATGTGCATCCAACATAGCCTGCAGACGTTGTTCAGTTCTTGTTGCCACCTCACTCCGGCCTTCTGTTAAAACAAAGTCCATGGTCGATTGCCCAACAACTTCACGTACAGCACTTTCCATCATTTGACGAAGAATAGTGTCAGGAGTACGAACGTTAAACAAATATTGAGCTGCATCATTGATGCGATATTGTCCGGCAATTTTTAAATCCACAATATTTTCATCATTCGTCAACATCAGCGACTCAGACAAAACATTGCTTTCAGGTCTGCCACCCGCAGACCGATAACCGATCTCAACAGATCGTATTTTTGCGACATCAACCACTTCAACACGATCAATAGGATATGGGAAATGCCAGTGAGGGCCAGGCATCGAGGTGTGACTATACTGACCAAAACGCAGCACAACACCTCGTTCTGCAGGTTCAACGATATAAATACCGGAGAGCAACCACACCAGCAAAATAACGGCAGCGATTAATCCCGCGCCAATTGATCCTGATTTACTGCCTCCTTCTGGTGGTTGGTTATTACTGTTACCACCACTATTTCCGCCGAACATTCCAGCAAATTTTCGCTGCAGATTTTTGACTACTTCATCTAGATCAGGGGGGCCATCATTTCCACCACCACGCTTACCCCATGGGTCTTTATCACCACTGCCGGGTTCGTTCCAAGCCATGTACCGCTCCAAAATTTAATTTAAGATTTTCAATATGGGAACCGAATGAATCTATTTTACGGACATGGGTGCCGATAGCAACCAAAAGTCCGCTTTAATTGACTGATTCAATCGCTGAGAGTTGCTCAGGAAAATATTCTTGTAGTGCCAGTCTTAGAAGATCCAAGCCTTCACCAGTATGGGCTGACAGCCAGATACGACAAATTTTTCCCTGCTGGTCTCTTTCAAGTTTTGGCTGAACATTTTCCAAGCGGTCAATTTTATTGTAAATAATAAGTTGAGGGAGTTCATCAGCACCAATTTGCTGCAGCACATCATCAACATGTTTCATTAGCTCATCTCTGTCCACAGCCGCTGCATCGACTACATGCAATAAGAGAGATGCATCCCGCGTTTCTTCCAGTGTAGAGCTGAAAGACTCAACCAAATCATGTGGCAACTGGCGGATAAATCCAACGGTATCGGCTAATATCAGGGGTTCGGTATCTGCTAATCTCAGTCGACGCAATGTAGGATCCAGTGTTGCGAACAATCTGTTATCTGCATAGACATCTGATGCCGTCATTCTGTTAAAAAGTGTTGATTTACCGACATTGGTATACCCAACCAGAGAGACAACCGGTACGCCCGCACGTTGTCTTGAACGCCTACCCTGATCTCGTTGCGAACGAACTTTTTCAAGTCGCTTTTTCAGTGATTTAATGCGTTGACCCAGCAAGCGTCTATCAGTTTCAAGCTGCGTTTCACCTGGTCCGCGCAAACCGATACCACCTTTTTGTCTTTCTAAGTGAGTCCAGCCGCGTACTAATCGTGTAGAAAGATGCTGTAATTGCGCTAATTCAACCTGAAGCTTGCCTTCATGTGAACGAGCTCTTCGGGCAAAAATATCGAGTATCAGACCCGTTCGGCCTAACACACGACATTTTAAACGCTGTTCCAGATTACGTTCCTGGCTGGGTGAAAGTTCATGATTAAAAATGACAACAGCAGCATCATTGGCAGCAACTAATTCGGCTATTTCTTCTACTTTACCGGTTCCGGCAAAATATTTTGAATCGGGACGCTGGCGTTTGCCATGCACCACCGCTGATATGTTAGCGCCAGTTGAATTAACCAGTTCTAGAAATTCCTGTTGGGTTTCATCAAAACCACGGTCATTAAAATCAAGGTGAACCAAAACAACCGATTCTTGTTCGGCGTTTTCTTCAAAAGCTGCATTGCTATCAGGCCGGTCAAACAATCAATAAACTCCCTTATTCTTCTTGGGTTATCTGAACATTTCTGGCAGGCACAATCGTTGAAATAGCGTGTTTGTACACCATTTGATTGACCGAGTTTTTCAATAGGATGACAAATTGGTCAAAGGAGTCAATTTGACCCTGTAATTTGATACCGTTTACCAAATAAATCGAAACTGGAACATTTTCTCGACGTAATGCATTCAAAAAAGGATCCTGCAAGGATTGGGCTTTAGCCATTGTCGACTCCATCATTGTTATTATTGTTGAACATCAAAGTTTAATAGGCATTCTAAAAGGCTGCACAGAATCGTCAAGCATTATCGGATTCTGACAGGGTGCGGCGAAGAAAATCCAATACCGGTTCCTTTGGCAAATCTTTACCACTATCAAACCAGACACCATCATTTTGAGCTCGTAACCAAGTTAATTGGCGTTTCGCCATTTGTCTTGTCGCGATTATCGCTTTATCGATAAAAGTAGCTTCATCATAATCACCATTCAGAAAAGACCAGGCTTGTCTGTATCCAACTGCGCGAATCGATGGAAGTGCAGCATGCAAATCACCTCGCGCCCGAAGCTTTTTAACTTCTTCAATAAATCCTGTCTGAATCATCATTTTGTAACGTTTTGCTATACGTTGGTGAAGAATTTTTCTATCAAATGGTGACAGAATAATTTTTATGACTTGATACGGCAGCAAAAAATCTGATTGTTTTGTCAATTCAGTAAGCGATTTCCCGGAAATCTCATACACTTCCAAAGCCCGTAATAATCTTTGTGGATCATTAACATGAATGCGTGCAGCAGAAACAGGATCAACATCATTTAAACGTTGGTGCAAGTGCGACAGACCAAATTGTTTGGATTCCTGCTCCAGCCTGGTCCTGACTGCTAAGTCGGCTTCAGGTAATTCGGCAATACCATACTGCAATGTTTTGAAATACAGCATGGTACCTCCAACAAGTAACGGAATATTGCCACGCTTTGTAATATCCGCCATTAAAGCTAATGCATCTTGACGAAACCGACCAGCTGAATAAGCCTGTTTCGGATCGATAATATCAACTAAATGATGTGGAAATTGCTTTAGCAACGCTGCATCAGGCTTGGCCGTGCCAATATCCATATTCTTATATATAAGCGCAGAATCGACACTTATTATTTCAACTGGCAGATTCTGAGCCAGAAATATTGCCATATCGGTTTTACCGGCGGCCGTTGGACCCATCAAAAAAATTGCCGGGGGTAAAACAACCAAGTCTTTCGACAAACTTATCTTTAACCTTGTTTCATTGAGTCAAAAAACTCAACATTCGTTTTAGTAGATTTGAGGCGATCCATCAGGAATTCCATCGCTTCGATCGGTTCCATTGGTGCCAGAATTTTCCGAAGGATCCACAATTTCTGTAAATCTTCTTCATTGGTCAGTAATTCTTCTCGCCGAGTACCTGAGCGGGTTACGTTAATAGCAGGATAAATACGACGATCAGCTAATTTACGTTCAAGCAATACTTCCATATTACCCGTACCTTTAAACTCTTCGAAAATTACCTCGTCCATTCTCGACCCAGTTTCGATCAAAGCGGTGGCAATAATGGTCAGACTGCCACCCTCTTCAATATTTCTCGCCGCACCGAAGAAACGTTTTGGACGTTGCAAGGCATTTGCATCTACACCACCTGTTAAAACCTTACCTGAAGAAGGAGATACTGTGTTGTATGCCCGAGCCAGACGGGTGATGGAGTCCAGCAGAATAACCACATCGTGTTTATGCTCAACCAGACGTTTCGCTTTTTCGATAACCATTTCAGCAACTTGTACATGGCGCGTTGCGGGCTCATCAAAGGTACTTGAAACAACTTCACCTTTAACCGAGCGTTGCATTTCAGTTACTTCTTCCGGACGTTCATCAATTAACAAGACGATCAATGTACTGTCAGGATAATTGCTGGCAATTGACTGTGCTATTGATTGCAAAATCATAGTTTTACCAGACTTTGGTGGTGCAACAACCAATCCGCGCTGGCCTTTACCAATCGGCGAGGCTAAGTCAATTATACGAGCAGTTAAATCTTCCGTACTGCCATTACCACGCTCAAGATTAAAACGTTCATTGGCGAATAGTGGCGTCAAATTTTCAAATGGGACTTTATTTCGTGAATTCTCAGGTTTTTCATAGTTGATTTCATCAACTTTTACCAAGGCAAAATAACGTTCACTATCTTTAGGAGGACGGATTTTTCCTTTTATCGTATCCCCAGTTCGTAAATGAAACCGACGAATCTGACTTGGTGAAACATAAATATCATCTGGGCCGGCAACATAGGAGTCTTCAGGAGAACGTAAAAATCCAAAACCATCAGGTAATAATTCTAAAACTCCGGTGGTATAAACATCATCACCTTGTTTGGCATGCGCTTTGACCAATGCGAAAATAAGTTCTTGTTTACGATTGCGGGCCAGGCCCTCTAGATTCATGGATAACGCTAGTTCCATTAATTCAGCAGCAGACTGCTTTTTTAGTTCTGTCAGATTCATGTATTACCTAAATGGGTTTTTATATCAGAATTGCCTTGAATGCGCGCGGAGAACGCGATTTTATGGAGTTGTGGGAGGTTAAACCGGAAAATTGCCAGAAAGAATATCAGTAATATTATAAACCGTCCAGCATTTTTGGGAAAAATATCCCAGTTCATAGAATGTACAGATAAGATGGATTGTTTGTGAAACTTATAGTACAGCTGTTTTGTTCTAAGTAGGTACAAAGTAAACCATTACAAAGAGAGTCGCAAATGAAAAAAATGTCTGCCATCGTTGTGACAAGTTTTTTGCTAGCTTTATTGTCAGGTTGCAGCAATATCCCAAAACAGATTAGTACTGCTCCAACCAATGATATTCAGCTTAATGAAATACAAGGAACAATCGAAAACTTTTCAAACCAGGAAGTTCGCTGGGGAGGCGAAGTTGTCAGTGTTGAAAATAATCACGAATTTTCAATTATTCAAATGGTTCAATATCCACTTAATCATTACGGCAAACCGATTACAAATCAAGCGAGTGAAGGCCGCTTTCTGGCCAGGACTTCGGACTTCATTGATCCTGTTGTATACAAAGAAGGCACTTTGCTGACTTTCTCTGGAAAAGTTGACGGCGAGGCGACAAGGCAAGTAGATAAAAAAGAGTTAAGCATGCCCATCATCAAAGTTTCATCATTGTATAAATGGCAACGCTACCAATCTGTTCAGCGTGACCCATTTTATGACCCTTTTTACTTTAATGGTTTTTATCCTTACCACGGTTATTATAATAGATACTGGTACCACCCTCGATTTGGTTACCGGTATTACTATTAGTAAGGTTCAGGAGCTTTTTTGTTATTTATAAGGATATAGTGTATATCGGTTTTGCAGGAGCAAAAACCGACCACTG